>CBDULQ010000087.1:0-13436 GCA_965368115.1 uncultured Gammaproteobacteria bacterium
CTTGCCATGGAAGGTCACGCGTACGGTACCGATCGGGCCGTTACGCTGTTTGCCGATGATGATTTCCGCAGTGCCCTTGTCCGGGCTGTCTTCGTTATAGACCTCGTCCCGGTAGATAAAGACGATGACGTCCGCGTCCTGCTCGATGGCGCCGGATTCACGCAGGTCGGACATGACCGGCCGCTTGTTGGGACGCTGCTCCAGGCTTCGATTGAGCTGGGACAGGGCAATCACCGGCACTTCCAGTTCCTTGGCCAGGGCTTTCAGGCTGCGCGAAATCTCGGAGATTTCCGTGGCCCGGTTTTCCGAAGCGCCGGGTACCTGCATCAGCTGCAGATAGTCGATGACGATTAGCCCAAGGCCGTGTTCGCGTTTCAGACGCCGGGCACGGGCACGCAGATCGGTGGGCGACAGCGCCGGGGTATCGTCGACAAAAACCTTTGCCTCGGAGAGGATGGACACCGCCGAGGTGATGCGCGGCCAGTCGTCATCGGTGAGCTGACCGGTGCGCAGGTGATGCTGATCGATACGGCCCAGCGAAGAAATCATCCGCATGGCCAGAGATTCCGCCGGCATCTCCATACTGAACACCGCCACCGGTACTTTACCGGCGATAGCCGCATTCTCGGCAATGTTCATGGAGAAGGTGGTTTTACCCATGGAGGGTCGACCGGCAACGATGACCAGGTCACCCTTCTGCAGGCCGTTGGTTTTTTCGTCAAAATCGGTAAAGCCGGTGGGCACACCGGTAATGCGCCCCTGTTGCTCGAACAGGTAGTCGATCTGTTCCACGGTACTGGTGAGCAGGCGCTTGATGTCGACAAAGCCTTTACCGGCACGGGTACCCTGCTCGGCAATCTGGTACACACGACGCTCTGCCTCGTCGAGCAGCTCCTTGCTCTCCCGGCCATCCGGGTTGAAAGCACTGCCGGCGATATCGGTACCGATTTCGATCAGCTGGCGCAACACCGACCGTTCGCGCACGATGTCCGCATAGGCCTTGATGTTGGCGGCGCTGGGGGTGTCCTTGGCGAGTCGACCCAGGTAGGCCAGGCCGCCGGCATCGTCCAGCTCGTGAGTTTTTTCCAGCTCTTCCGACAGGGTGATGACATCGAACGGCATGTCGTTGGCTTCCAGCCGGACGATGGCACGCAGGATCAGCCGATGTTCCTTACGGTAGAAATCTTCTTCGGCAATGCGGTCCGCCACCTGCTCCCAGGCCCGGTTATCCAGCATCAGACCGCCGAGTACGGCCTGTTCAGCTTCGATGGAATGGGGTGGAACCTTGAGATCGCGGGTATCCGCAGAGGCGCTGGAATTATTGGGAAAAACGACGGTTTCGGCCATGTTATTTATTTAATCAGCAGCACAAGCAAGGGAATCGAGTCCGTTAAAGCTTGCCACCCTCGGCAGCGGGAATCAACGGAAAAAACTGTGGATAAGTTATGGATAAGTAGAGACTGGCGAAAGGCGCTCAGTTTCGCGAAATAATCCTGTTCCACAACGACACGAAGCCGCAGCAGTCCACACGGGACCACTGCGGCTTCGGTGCGGGTACCTGGCGTCGGCGAATTACTCTTCGCCGATGACGGTCAGTTTGATGACGGCGTCGACGTCGGTGTGCAGATGCAGTTCGATGTCGTAGTCACCGGCGATGCGAATCGGACCGGTGGGCATACGCACTTCTTTCTTCTCGACTTCAACACCCGCGGCGTTGATGGCGTCGGCGATATCCGCGGTACCCACGGAACCGAACAGCTTGCCTTCGGTGCCGGATTTAGAGGTAATACTGACGGCCAGGCCGTCCAGCTTCTCTTTGCGAGTCTGGGCGGTCGCCAGCATTTCCGCCGCCTTGGCTTCCAGCTCGGCGCGACGCTCTTCCAGTTCCTTGATGTTGTCCGGAGTGGCGACCTTGGCCTTGCCGGTGGGCAGCAGGAAGTTACGCGCGTAGCCGGGCTTCACTTTAACGACATCACCCAGTGCACCCAGGCGATCGATCTTTTCTAATAAAATGACATCCATCTTTTAATGCCTCTTTCTCTAAAACTTCAATTCAGTTGCTGTTCAGACGCCTGCGAAAATCAATCCAGGCATCACTCATTCCAAAAAACGCGATCGGCAGTATGATCACCTGCGGTAACAGGATCAAACCGATATACACCGCAAACACCCAGCCGCGACTGGCTTCACGAACCGCCACCAGACCGTGGATCAGTGCCATGCCCTGTACCACGTAAATGCTGATCAGAATCACCGACAGCATGACCAGCAGATCCGTATCCAGTGCCAGCGCCGCGACAATCAGTGCGGTGCTGGCAGCGGCCATAACCTTGCCCAGCCTGAGCTGGTTGAACTCCCGGGCAAAACCGCCCGGATTGTACAGACGCGCCTGCCAGTTACGTGCCAGTAACAGCCCGATGGCGGTACTCAACATCATGCCTGAGGCCACCAGTGCCGGCATCAGTCGCAGTACCTGGGTCACCGTCTCCTGCAACTCCTGGCGTACCGCATCATCGGTCTGTTGTTCCAGCATCGGCTGCATCATCTTCTGCAGATCGGCGTTCATCTCAGTCTGCAGCTGCGGGTAGATCAGCATCACCATCAGCAGGGTCAGTACACCGAGACCGGTGATCGCCTGCATCGCCAGGGTCAAGGATACGCTCTGCCGTAGCACCAGCGCAGCGATCCAGACCGGCAACCAGATCAGCAGGATCAGGCCGAACACCATCAGTGGTGCGCCGAAGATCAGCCAGCCCAGCAGTAAACCGGCTACACTGGCCAGTCCGACCAGTTGCAGGCCACGCTGGGCACCCAGCTGCAATGTAACCAGAGCTACCGCGGCGGCGCTGATCCAGGCCAGCGGTGGCAACAGCAGCGCCAGCAGGGCCATGACAACCGTTACCAGGGTAGCCTGCGCCGGTCCGGCCATGATGTATCTGGCCAGCACGATCATTGCGACACTCCGAAAACGGTCAGTTTGTTGCGATTAATGCTGATCGGTATACGGCAGCAGTGCCAGATAACGCGCGCGCTTCACTGCAGTGGACAGCTGACGCTGGTACTTGGCCTTGGTACCGGTGATACGTGCCGGAACCAGCTTACCGGTTTCGGTAATGTAGTTCTTCAGCAGGTTCAGGTCTTTGTAATCCACTTCAGTGATGCCTTCGGCAGTGAAGCGGCAGAATTTTTTACGACGGAAATAAGCCATGTTTTATGCTCCTGTATTATTCGTCAGCGACAGCATCGTCACTATTGTCTGAGGAATCGGATGACTCGCTCTTGCGCGGCCGGGACTCTTTCTCTTCTTCCTTGGCCAGCGGTGACATTTCGGTGATGGCTGCCTTGCACTTGATGATCATGTTGCGCAGTACCGCATCGTTGAAACGGAACGCACTTTCCAGCTCGTCCATTTCCTCACGACCGCATTCCACGTTCATCAGAACATAATGGGCTTTGTGAATCTTGTTGATGGGATAGGCCAGTTGACGACGGCCCCAGTCTTCCAGGCGATGTACGGTGCCGCCCTTGGACTCGATGATGCCGCGATAACGTTCGATCATCGCAGGCACCTGCTCGCTCTGATCCGGGTGGACCAGAAATACAATTTCGTAATGACGCATTGCGTGCTCCTTACGGTTGCTGCCCCCAGCCGGTTTTGAGTCACCGCTGTGGAGCAAGGAGTTTAAAGAAAATCAGGCGGCGTATTCTACAGTCGATAGCCGGGGATCACAAGCTGAAAAGCCCGGCTGGCGGCCGACAGACCGGGTTAATTCAGGGATAACAGTGGAAAGAACCGGTATTAGTCGTCGCTGCCGGCCTGTTTCATCATGGCATGGTCCTGTTCCAGCAGTGTACGCCACTCGGCACGAATGCCCGGCGCCAGCACGTCGACCAGCCCATAATCCGGATAAGCCTGCTGTATTTGTTCGCTGATCACCTTCACATCCCGGTCTTCGATGGCCGCACCTGCGTAGCGATCGGCCACGGCTCGCTGGAACGCCTGCAGATAGCGGCGCTGCTGTGGCAGCAGGTCACCCGCGGCCATGGCGTAACCGTGGCCCGGATGAATGACTCGAGCTTCGCCGAAACGATCCATTTCCTCCAGCCGCTCCAGCCAGGCCTTGCTCTGGCCGAGCTGAAGGTCGGCATGGTAACCCTGGTTAACCAGATCACCGACGAATAGATGATGATCCAGGTCCACCAGCAGGTGTGCCGAACTCTGGCCGGCGCGAATCACCAGCAGTTTCAGCTGCAGACCGGCCGCTTCGAACACCGTGGTTTTAGTCCACGACGCCTCCGGCAGCGCCGCATGTTCCGGATACGCCTCACCATAGACCAGGGCAAAGCGTTGCCGGGCCTGCTCATCGGCAGCGGCGATACCCTCAGCCACCGATACCGAGCTGACCACCCGGATACCGCGCTGCTGCAAGGTCGCCACGCCGTTGAACTGATCCGGGCTGGCGTGCAGCACGATGGCCAGCACGACTTTCTTGCCGGTGTAACTTTCGGCGATATCGACCGCCTGGCGGGCATATTCGGGCAGAAACTGGGTGCCGATCAGGATCAGGCCCTGCGGCCCTTCGATCCAGTAACTATTGGCGAAACGTCCCCGCTCCGGTGACATAAAATGGCCGATTCGATAGTTCGGGCTGATGGTTTTTTCCGCCGCTGCCGGTGCTTGCGGGGAATCGGTACAGGCGGTTAACAGTAACAGTAGAGAAATCAACAAAAAACGCATGGCAGGCTCACATCATCCCGATGAGATTGAAGAAGGTAAACCTACTGCAATCCGCCTCAGTCTTCAACGCAGATCTGATGATGCATGACCGCTCGCACAGTATTGACCACCAGCACGGCAATCACCACGACCAGCAACAACAGTAAAGCGCCACCGATATAGCGTAACACTTCAAAATGCAGACGCTGATACATAACAAAACTGGCGATGGTCATCGCCGCCAGCGGAAACGAATAGGCCCACCAGGACAGAAAGAACGGCAAACCGATGAAGCGTCGCCACTGCACCAGCAACAACAGAGTAATGAACAGGGCAAGGTAATACAGAATACGGGCGAAGCTGTCGATATCGCCGCTGAGTTTCACGTAAGCAATGAAGCCCACCGCCGGCGGCGCGATCAGGATGAACAGGGTCGGCCAGAGTTTTTCCGCCAGTGGGGCATGGAAAATCACCCGGTACATAATGATGGTGAACAGCACCAGCCAGAACACCAGTCCGATCGCATAAAAGAACCAGCTGATTTCAACACTGACATGATGCACACCGGCCACCGGCACCAGAATGTTACCCACCACCGGGATGAACCAAGCCGGGTTGATGTGAGTGATCTCGTAGTGACTATGATGAATCCAGGAGCTCAGCACATACAGGGTAAACAACAGATGTAAACCGGTACCGGCACTCCAGAGATAAAACGACAACTGCGGATACGCTTCGACGAATACCGTACCCAGCAGGATCAGACTGATGGAAATGGTCGCGGTAAAACTGAGTTTGACCGGATGCTTCAGTTCCTCACGCACAGCATCCGGATAGCGCAGGAGCTTGTTAATATACAGCGCGATCAACACTGCAAACAGCAGTGAAGTGAGTACCGCCAGCACGCCGCACACGCTGGCAAATCCGGTCCACAGCAACGCCGATTTCTGCATGGCAATCGTTAGCCCCGACATCCCCATCACTGTCGAGAAGATCGACACCGGCATATACTGCAACCGCGCCACGTCGGTCATAAGGCCACTACCAGTACCAGTATGCTGAACAACATCAACGACCAGCCCACCCATGGGCCGAGCAACCAGGCAACGACTTTATTGCGCGGTACGAATCCGACACCGAAAACAAAACCGGCACTAATGCCGTACATAAACAGGCTCAGAAAACCGTGCCCCATAGCCCCGCCTTCTTCGATCAACAGTTGCGGAAACAGCAACACCAGAAAGCTCAACAACATGGCAGACAGAAAGCTCAGCCATTGCGATGTCGGTGAATACAACCAGCTCGGTTGCCGTATTCGATTACGATCCATGGTGTCACTCATCATCATTATCCTGGAGTTTTTCCAGATGACCCGATGTTTCCAGCCACATGGCATTGATCACGCCGAACGCAACCGCCAGTAACACACCCAGAATCCAGCTAAAGTACCACATCATTTTTCTCCTTTTATCTAATAGGCCGAATGGGCGTTATCGCGGATCTGCTGCACGGTCACCCGTCCCCACATGGCGCGATAAGTCCACACCGTGTACATCAGGATGATCGGTACGAAAATCGCCGCCGCCCAGAACATCACGGTCAGGGTCAGATGACTGGAAGATGCATCCCACAGGGTAAGACTCGAGTTATGGCTGGTGCTGGACGGCAACACGAACGGGAACAGCGAAAAACCGGCGGTCAGAATGACACCGGTCATGCTCAGCGCAGAGGCGACAAACGCACGTCCGGGACGATTCCGAAAAGCACACAGGATCACCATCAGGGCACCGGCAAAACCCAGCACCGGTGCAACCATCATCCAGCCATAAGTGTGATAATTCGCCATCCATGCGGACTGCCCGACTTCCACCACCTTCGCCAGCGGATTGGGCATGGCATCATGAGCCGGCTGACTGACGATACGGTATCCTTCGATACCGAACGCCACCCAGATACCGGCAGCCGCAAAGGCGACGATCATCACCAGTGCAGCAAGCATGGCCGCCTTGCGCGCACGATCGGCAATCATGTCTTCGGCACGCATCTGCAACCACACCGCACCGTGCATCACCAGCATGGATAAACTGACAATTCCGGCCAGCAACGCAAACGGATGTAACAGGCCGAAGAAACTGCCGGTGTAGGTCGGGCGTAAAAACTCATCGAGCTGGAACGGCACGCCGAGGATGACGTTGCCGAAAGCGACACCGAACAGCAACGCCGGCACGGCACCGCCGACGAACAAACCCCAGTCCCAGATACTGCGCCAGCGCGGATCTTCGATCTTACTGCGGTAATCGAAGCCCACCGGGCGAAAGAACAGCGCAAACAGTACCAGCAACATGGCGATGTAAAAGCCGGAAAACGCCGCCGCATACACCGCCGGCCAGGCCGCGAAAATTGCACCACCGGCGGTGATGAACCAGACCTGGTTACCGTCCCAGTGAGGACCGACGGTATTGATGATCACTCGCCTCTCTTCATCGGTTTTCCCGAGGAACGGCAACAGCGCACCGGCGCCCATGTCGAAGCCGTCGGTAACGGCGAAGCCGATCAACAGCACACCGACCAGCACCCACCACACCAGTTTTAACGTTTCATAATCAAGCATCGTCGTGTACCTCTAGTCTTTGAGCTGTTGCATGGGCTGACTGGCCAGCACCGGACCACCCACGTAAGGTTTTTCGAAATGATATCGGCCGGTGTGCAAACTGCTCGGACCGAGTCGCGCGAACTTGAACATCAAATACATCTCGACAATCAGCAACAGGGTGTAGAAACCAATGAAGCCGGCCAGCGAAAACCAGAGATCACCGGTTTGCAGACTCGATACACTCAGGTGCGTGGGCAACACTTCACCGATGGACCAGGGTTGACGACCGTACTCGGCGACAAACCAGCCGGTTTCGGCGGCAATCCAGGGCAAAGGCAGACCGTACAGCGCCATCTTCAGCAACCATTTTTTCTGCCCGGCTTCGCGACGCGCACAGTAGAAAAATGCGGCCGCGAAAATGAACAGCATCAGGAAACCACTGGCCACCATGATACGGAACGACCAGAACAACGGCGCGATGCGTGGAATACTGTCATCCACCGCCTGCTGAATCTGTTGTTCGGTCGCATCCACCACGTCCGGCGTATATTTTTTCAACAGCAGGCCGTAACCGAGATCTTTCTTGATGCCATCGAAAGCGGTCATGTCCTGTTCGGTATAGTCACCGGAACGCAATGTCTGCAACAGGCCGTAAGCCTGCATGCCGCTACGAATCCGTGTTTCGTGCTGCGCCGCGAGATCGTTCAGACCCACCACCGGTTCGTCGATAGAACGTGTTGCGATCAGTCCCAGGACAAACGGAATCTTGATGGCGTAATCGGTGGTTCGGGTTTCTTCATTGGGAAAACCGAACAGGGTGAATGCGGCCGGCGGTTCGTGGGTATCCCATTCCGCTTCGATAGCGGCCAGTTTCACTTTCTGTACGTCGCCCAGTTCATAACCGCTTTCATCACCGAGTACGATCACAGAAAGAATGGACGCCAGACCGAATGCCGAAGCAATCGCAAATGAGCGTTTGGCGAAAGCCAGATCGCGCCCCTTGAGCAGGTAATAGGAACTGATCGCCAGTACGAACATGGCGCCGGTCACGTAACCCGCCGCCACCGTGTGTACAAACTTCACCTGCGCCACGGGATTGAACAGCAGATCAGCAAAACTGGTCATTTCCATGCGCATGGTTTCGAAACTGAATTCCGATCCCACCGGATTCTGCATCCAGCCATTGGCAATCAGAATCCACAACGCCGACAGGTTTGAGCCTAGCGCAGTCAGAAATGTCACCATCAGATGTTTGACTTTGCTCAGTCGATCCCAGCCGAAGAAAAACAGGCCAATGAACGTCGATTCAAGAAAAAAGGCCATCAGTCCTTCGATGGCCAGAGGAGCGCCGAACACATCGCCGACGTAGTGGGAGTAATAGGCCCAGTTGGTACCAAACTGAAACTCCATGGTAATACCGGTAGTGACACCCAGCGCGAAGTTGATACCAAACAACTTGCCCCAGTACCGGGTCATGTCCTTGTAAATTTCCTTACCGGTCATCACGTAGACCGATTCCATGATTACCAGAATAAAGGACAGTCCCAGAGTAAGGGGCACGAACAGGAAGTGGTACATGGCTGTCAGTGCAAACTGCAGCCGGGATAATTCCACCAGAGATTCAGTCATCAGAAGTTACCGCCTGTTGAAGAGTTGATGCCCCGATGATCTGTTGCGTCACGTCATCATGTGTGACACGTTGTTCGTCAGGCACATCAAAAAACAACCACCATATCGCGAAGATCAGAACCAGCTTGATCAGCAGCACCAGCACAATTTCCCGACTGAAACGATCGCGGCGAATCAGACTGAGCAGACCGGGCTGATCTTCGTTCATCGACATGAATGGCTTACCTTTAAAAATTCGAGTTACCAGCCGACACCGTCACCGACCAGAGGAATGTTCAGCGGCTGCTTGATACTGATGGCGCCGCGCACATCACCCTTGTTGAAGCCGGTCGCCTGATCCATCGGATACAGGGTGTTGATTTTTTCCAGCACGACAGGTGGAATCTTGTCCTTGCTGCCGTGGCAGGTCTGGCATACTTCCTTGGTCGGTAGCGCTTTCATGAAACGGAAGTAGCGTTCCCCGGAAGCGTCGGTAACCACTTCGGAATAGGCCATCTTCATCACGTCTTCACCGGCCGCTTTACGTTCGTCGAATTTTTTCAGTACGGCTTTTTCCCATTCATCCGGCATGCCCAGTAGCGAGTTACGATAACGCAGACTGACGCGGGTCATCTTCCAGCCGTTGGCATTGGAAATACGATTGGTAATGCTCGGAGCCACTTCCTGGCAGACCTTGATGGCATCGGCAGGACCGTTTTCCTTGATCTGCTTTTTAAGCACGCCACCGAGTTCGGTGACCAGCGCCTTGCTGGCTGCCTTCGAAGCCGCCACACGTTTTTCGATATCGTCACCGGCAAAAGCGCCATTGCTGAGCAGGGTCAATGCAAACAGGGATGCAGTCATGGGTTTCAACATATTCATGTCCTCGTCTAAAGGGGATTAACAGGTTAAATTCAGAGACCGGTATTTACCGGCGTTTTTAATGGTCTGGTTGTGTTCGGAGGCCTCGCGAATAAAACCGTCGTATTCACAATTTTCCGGAATCACGCGATTGCAGTATTTTTCCTGCGCGATGGAGCTGATGCGCTGCCCCAGCCAGGCGTGTGCCGGATACAGGATGTAATCGTCCGGCATGCTATAGATGATGTCTTTGACACTGTTGAACAGGGTTTTCGGATTCGAGACACCCTTGACGAAAGGTGCGATGTTGCCGGACCACAGGGCATCGCCGACGAACAGACGATCCTGCACCTGATAGGTGACCGAGCAGGGTGAGTGTCCCGGCGTGTGTAACACATTGATAACCAGTTCACCGAGATAGATTTCGTCACCGTCGCGCACCGTCTGTTCGCAACAATGCAGACCGGCATTCTCATGCATCACCCGACGCGCACCGGTCTGCTCGCGCAGTTCATGAATGCCGCTCACATGATCTTCGTGAACATGGGTTTCCAGCAGATATTCGAGGCTCAGGCCACGTTCCCGGATGATGTTGAGATAATCGTCGACGCGCGATTGCAGGCTATCGATGATGGCCGCCTTACGTGTGAAGTTGTCGGCTATGATGTAACTCAGTGAATGGGATTTATCGTCACCAAGCTGGCTGAGGAAGAAGCTCATGAATCACCTTGTTTGTCAGTTATTTATGACGTGTGAATTCACTATCGCAATGGCCGTGCCAAACCCCTCCCTGCCATCGATTTGATCAATTGATCGATGTTAATCACTGTTTCTTAAGAAATTATTACTGCGGCGCCCGAACACGCCCCAAGCAACCCGGCCCAGTGAATACTTGTCAGCTGCCATTTTTGGCAGTATGGTTAGACAAAATTGACAGGTGGCACCGATGGACCCGCAGAAAATCATCAGCAGTCGTTCCCAGGCCGAACTCACCTCCCTGCTCAGCGCTATCGAAGAGCCGGCGGTGCTGCTCAGTCCCGATTACCAGATCCTCGCCGCCAACAACGCCTATCGCGAGGCTTATGGCGCCAACCGGCCGATTCATGATCGACGCTGCTATGAAGTGTCCCATCATTACGACGTGCCCTGCGATCTGGCCGGCGAGGTCTGCCCGCTCAAAAATTGCCTGTCCAGCGGACAGCCGCAACGTATCCTGCACCTTCATCACACACCGTTTGGCGAAGAACACGTGGATGTGCACCTGCTGCCGATCCGCAACGAACAGGGTGACATCATATACCTGCTGGAAAAAATGCTCACCACCCGCTCCGCCAGCTCCACGCCCGCCAAGGAAGGCATGGTGGGCCGCTCGCCGGCCTTCAACCAGATGCTGGAACTGATTCATCGCGCCGCGCCCAGCGAAACCACGGTGCTACTGCTGGGTGAATCCGGAACCGGTAAGGAGCTGGCGGCGCGCGCCATTCACCAGGAAAGTCCGCGTAGCGAAGGCCCCTTCGTTCCGGTGGAGTGTTCGGGACTCACCGAAACCCTGTTCGAAACCGAACTGTTCGGCCACGAAAAAGGGGCTTTTACCGGCGCCCACTCACGTAAGATCGGACTGGTGGAAGCGGCCAAGGGCGGCACCCTGTTCCTCGACGAGGTCGGCGACATCCCCCTCAGCCTGCAGGTGAAACTGTTGCGCCTGCTGGAAACCGGCACCTTCCGGCGTGTCGGCGGCGTGGACACCATCCAGGCTGACTTCCGCCTGGTGCTGGCGACACATCACGACCTGAAACCGCTGGTGGAACGCCAGCTATTCCGCCAGGATCTGTATTACCGGGTCAGCGTATTCCCAATTCGTCTGCCGTCACTGAAACAACGCGGTGAAGACCTGTTCCTGCTCGCCGAATCCCTGCTAAAACGACTGTCTTCGAAACAGGAATGGGTGTTGTCCGATGCGGTGAAAAACATGCTTTTGCAATATGACTTTCCGGGCAATGTGCGCGAACTGAAAAATATCCTGGAACGCGCCACCCTGCTGGCCGACGGCAATGAAATTCTGCCCCAGCACCTGCCCGATGAACTTCAGCAACTGAATGGTGAGGCACAGCAACCACAGGCTCGCCGCGAACATTTGCTGCAACCGCTGGATCAGCTAGAGAAACAGTATCTGCAAACCATATCCCGAGCTTATGCCCACAAGGATCGACGCTGGCTGGCGGAACAACTGGGACTCAGTGAACGCACCCTGTATCGCAAATTGAAACAGCTCGACGAGTAAGCCAGCTCATACCCGTACACACTCATCCGGATTTCAAACGTGGCTGAAGAACATGCCAGACATTATCGAGAATCATCGGCTGAGCACGCACATTGGGATGAATACCGTCATCCTGCATCAATTCATTGTTACCGCCAATGTCCTTGAGCAGAAAAGGAACTAACGGGGTATCATGCTGTCGAGAAAGTTCGGGGTAAATTTTGTAAAACGCATCGGTGTAACGCTTACCGTAATTGGGTGGAATTCGAATACCGACCAGTAACACTTGCGCTTTGCGCTGCTGTGCCATATCGATCATCTGCGACAGATTGGCACGCATCTGCTGCAGCGATAAGCCGCGCAAACCGTCGTTGCCACCCAGTTCGAGAATCACCCATTCGGGCCGGTGCTTTTCGAGCGCAGACTTGAAACGGTAGGCACCGTTTGCAGTGGTATCGCCACTGATGCTGGCATTGACCACCTGATGGGGAAAACCACTTTTGCGTAACCGTTGTTGCAGCAGATTGACCCAGCCCTGTTGCGGCTGCATACCGTAGGCGGCGCTGATGCTGTCACCGACAACCAGGATAACCGGCACATTCGCGGCAACCGCCAGTGGCGTAAACACGAACAGAAAACACAATAGTAATAATTGAATGACTCTAAACATGAATGAACCCTTGTCTACGATTCTGAGTGGTCGATCCATCAGCAAGCAGGTGACCTCACTGGATGCCGACAACGATCAGCAACTGCACATACTGACTGCGGTGGATATCGAAATCAACCGCGGAGAGACCGTTGCCATCCTCGGCGCCTCGGGCTCCGGCAAATCCACCCTGCTGGCACTGCTCGCCGGGTTGGACACACCGAGCAGCGGCGAAATTCAATTGCTGGATACACGCCTGGATCGACTCGACGAAGACGGCCGCGCCGAACTGCGCGCGCAGCACGTGGGTTTCGTGTTCCAGTCGTTCCAGTTACTGCCTGGCCTGACGGCGCTGGAAAACGTGATGCTGCCGCTGGAACTGAAAGCGGATCGCGATGCGCGCGCCAAGGCCCTGGACATGCTGCAACGGGTCAACCTCGACAAACGCGTCAGTCATTATCCACGCCAGTTGTCCGGCGGCGAACAACAACGGGTCGCCATTGCCCGCGCCTTCGTCACCCGACCGGCGCTGCTGTTTGCCGATGAACCCACCGGCAACCTGGACAGCCACACCGGACAACACATTATCGAACTGTTACTGGAACTCAACCGGGAACAGAATACCACCCTGGTGCTGGTGACCCACGACGACAACCTGTCACGCCAGTGTCAACGTCGTCTGTATCTGGACAACGGACAGCTCAGCGAGTCTCACTAAAGGCTGTTAACACATCATCATGATCAAACT
>CBDULQ010000088.1:0-13412 GCA_965368115.1 uncultured Gammaproteobacteria bacterium
GATGCCGACTATCAACTCAAGGTGGTGGTGCAGGATATGGATGCGTTCCAGTTATTGCTGCTGGAAAAAATCACGCGTATCGAAGGGGTGAGCGGCGTGCATTCGAGTTTTGTGTTGCGTCGGGTGGTGGACAAAACGGCGTTGCCGGTTTGATAAATTGATTGCTCAAACTCCACACGGGCGACGATAACTGATATCGGATTTCGTTTATTTTTTCTGTATTCTGAATCCAGGGTGTTGACTCAGTCGGTTTCGGAACCAAAGCGGCCTACTTCTGCAGATAGAATACTTCCTGGTCAAGCGGGGTGATCGGTTGTTTTACAGATTTCGAAAAACTGAGCGCCTGGCTGTCTTCCGGAATCATCAACGGATTTTTGCCGACTCTAATCAGAGTCGCGTTCTGGCTGTACCCGTCTGCTGTCAGTTCGACTTTATCTTTTTCGCAACGCCAGGTGCCACTTGTCTTTGTGGTTTCCCGTTGTTCGTACTGGCCGGGTAACCAGGACTCGGTGGTCAGAATAAATGTCTGGTCGTCACCCAGTATCAGTTGTTTACTGACCTCGCTGCCCTCGGCACTGAGGTAAACGCCTGCAGGCACATCGCAGTTATTGCAGGCGGTGAGATTAAAAATTAAAACAAGCGTTATCAGCAGTCGCGACATCATGTGTGGTTGGCCTCAATACACTTTGACATAAAGACTGGGATTGGACAGTTTGTGTTTGTCGCTTAATCCGTTGCCGGCGCCAATCTGAAAATGCCAGTGGTCCCTGCCGGTGCCTCTGAAATCCTCGTACACACCGTGTGTAAATCCTGCTTTGTTTGCGGCCTGTCTTGCCTGGTCATGGGTCAGCTTGTTAAAGCGAGTACCGGCGACATCTATGGCGAGGTTGAGTCCGTGAAAACTGCCTTTACTATGACCCGTCGCTTCGCCGCCGCCGGTGATGATCACGGTTTTGAGACCGCATGCGTCGGCAAACTTCACCAGTGCGGACAAGGTGGTGCCAGTGGGGAGGTAAGTGTTTCGGCTGTTCAACTGAATTACCGTGCCTTGCGCCGTTTTATAAGCGGGATAAAGCGAGTTAGTGGTGATGTCCTTGAGGGTGGGTGTTTGAGTCGGTGTGGCCATGCTGTCCGGGTCCCTGGTTCAGTAGTGCTGGGTGAAGCGTTTCGGCAAAGTATGGCACATCCGATACAGGGCGAACAGGGGAGTAACAACCCGGTCATGTTAACCCCGGCACAGAAAAACACCCGCTGTGACGGGTGTTTTTAAGCTTTCATGTGTTACAGGTCTTTATGACTACCGTCGCAGAACGGCGGGTTGTTGCTGTGCTTGCAGCCGCACAGGTAAGCGGTTTCGCTTTTCTCGGCGGTGAACGCCAGCGGTTCGAAAGATGTACCCTTATGCGAACCGTCGCAGAACGGCTGGTTTTTGCTGCGGCCGCAACGGCACCAGTAATAGGTTTTACCGGCTTCGAGTTCCACCGGGTAGGGTTGCTTCTGGGGAATGACGATATCGTCGCTCATGATGATCTCCTGTTGTGGGCATAAACAATTAACAAATTTTCGAAGGTCCCAAAGGAATGATGCCGTTGGGGTTTAATGTGGGCATGGAATAATAACCGGCCTTGATGTGTTCGATGTTCACGGTTTCCGCGATGCCCGGTAAGCCATGAATACGATTGATGTAAGCGCAAATGTTGCGGTAATCGTTTAAGTGTTTCAGGTTGGTTTTGAACAGGCCGTAGTAGGCCGCCTCGAAACGCACCAGGGTCACGAATGCACGCACGTCCGCTTCGCTGAGCTGATTGCCGACCAGGTAATCCTGTTGTTCAAGACGCTGATCGATATAGTCCAGGCTGTCGAACACATCATGCACGGCGGTTTCGTAAGCGCCTTGTGTGGTGGCGAAACCGGCCCGATACACGCCGTTGTTGAAACCATCGTACAGGCGTTCGTTCACCGCATCGATTTCCGCGCGCAGATGTTGCGGGTAAAGGTCGATGTGGTTTTTCGCCAGGCTCCCGAAGCCGTCGTTGAACATGCGAATGATTTCCGATGATTCGTTATTGACGATGGTTTGCGTCTGTTTGTCCCAGAGAATCGGCACGGTGATCTGGCCGGTGTATTGCGGATTCGCCTGCAAATACAGTCGGTATACATAATCGTGTTGATATAAAGGATCGGCCTCGCTGCCGGGCAGATCGTCCGATTGACCGCCGAAACGCCAGACCTTGTCGGTAAGCCGGGGATCCACCACGGTGACTGAAATCACATCCTCCAGTCCTTTGAGTGTGCGCGTCATTAAAGTTCGGCAGGCCCAGGGGCAGATCAATGCGACATACAGATGATAACGTCCGGCTTCGGCTTGGAAGCAGGTGCTGCCGTCGACGCTGATCCAGTTGCGGAACCCGGAGTCCTGGCGCACGAAGCCGCCATCCTCATCGCTCTCCTGAACCGGATCGAAATCTTTTGTCCATTGACCGTTAACTAACATGTTTCACCTGTGTGTTTGAAGGTTGAAAACCGCCCCGCAAAGCGGGGCGCGTGATTGCATGATGCGACCGGATTAGTGATAGGCCGCCAGTCGCTGATGGCCGGTTCTGTTTCTGAACAGTTCACCGACACTGTAGGCGCCGTCGCCGAGCAGGATCTGCGCGAAGGACGCGGCGATCAGAAACGCGGAGTATTCCCAGCCGCCGTTGGGGTTGGTGTAGAGCCAGCCGTTCGCGCCGTGGACCAGCACGATGCTGCCGAGCAAAACGGGAACCAGTGCAGTGGCGACGATGCGGGTCTGGAAGCCCAGCAACAGCAGGGCGCCGCCGATCAGCTCCGCCCCCATCACCGGGTAGGCAAACCAGCCGGGCACGCCCAGTGAGGCGAAAAAGCCGATCGTACCGGCCGGGGTGAAGACCATGATCTTCAGCAGGGCATGGGCGATGAACATAATGCCCAGGGCGCTGCGCAGGATCAGCGCGGCATATTGTGCTTGTTGAGTCGGGTTCATGATGAGTCTCCTGTTCTGTTTGAGTGGGTATGGGGCTCATGATAAAGACTGCCAGTAAGTAAACAATATGGCTAATTGTGTTTATACTGTTAACCAATAGTTAACAATAAGAGACGCACAATGGATCATCTCGCCTGCATGCGCGCCTTCGTCACCGTGGTGGAAGGCGGCGGTTTTTCGGAAGCGGCTCGTCGCCTGGGCGTAAGCAAGGTGCAGATCAGCAAACAGGTCGGCCAACTCGAAGACAGCCTCGGCGTGCGCCTGCTGCATCGCACCACCCGCAAGGTGACCCCCAGCAGCAGCGGCCAGGCCTACTTCGAACAGTGCCGCCCGCTGCTCGACGAGCTGGACCAGCTCAACGCCTCGGTGCAGCAATCCAGCGCCAGCCCCGGCGGCGAACTGCACATCACCGCCCCGCAAACCTTCGCGGAAATGCACCTGCTGCCGGTGGTCTCGGATTATGTGCGCGACTACCCGGAGGTCACCGTCAAACTCGACCTCACCGACCGCTTCGTGGACCTGGTGGAAGAACGCATCGACGTCGCCATCCGCATCGGCAGCCTGGCCGAATCCAGCCTGGTCGCCCGCAAACTCGGCGACGTCACCATGCGCCTCTGCGTCGCTCCCGACTACCTTGCCGAACACAGCCGACCGCAACAGGTACAGGATCTCGCCCAACACCGCTGCATCCTCGACAGCAACTACCCCGGCGGCAAACACTGGACCCTGGGCCAGGGCAAAAGCGCTGAAACCGTCACCGTGCAAACCCATCTCATCGTCAACAGCGCCCGCGCCGCCCGCGATCTCATCCGCGCCGGTCACGGCATCGGTTTGCTGCCGTCGTTCGCGGTGGACGAGGATATCGAACAGGGCAGACTGATTGCCTTGCTACCGGACGCCATGCCCGAATCCCTGGGGATGTATGCGCTGTATCTGAGTCGCAAGCATTTGTCCGCGAAGGTGAGGGTGCTGGTGGATCGGCTGGTGGAGCGGTTTGTTGTGGCGTGAGTGGTTGATGTTTTGTGGTGAACAGGATCGCTGATGAAAGTCGTGAGTAAAATTTTATTTCATCCGTCTTCATTCTTGATTCTCCCTCTCCCCTCGCGGGAGAGGGCCGGGGTGAGGGGGCAAGCCTCGTGCCCATCTCAAACAAAGCAAAATCCTAAGTCCAATTAAAAATGAAAATCATCTTGAACCGTTCTATCCAGTCATCCGACTCACCGAAATCAACATTAACAATCAGTAAAGGCACCCCCATGACTCTATCCGTTCGTACACTCTACAGAACCGTATTGTTCTCCACAGCCATCATGGTCTTCGCCACCACCGCCCAGGCTGCCGGATACCTGAAGCTGGACGGCATAGACGGCGAGTCAAAACGAGCCCAATCCGCTAAAGTCGAGAAAGCCCGTGTAACACCGCCGCCCAGAGCCGGCATCATCAAGAAAGATAAAAAAGGTAAACCGTCGCATACGCGCGGCGACGAGCATGAGATCGAATACGATATTGCCCGATAGTGACATGCTCAAACCGCTTCAAGCCGGGCGAGTCCCGGCTTGAAACCTGAATGGCGCTGGTATAGTTTGAACGGATCAGGAATTGCGTACGACCCAGTGACATACGTAGATCAGGAGATCGAAATGACGCGCTCAACTCACCGTTTATCTCTGGCACTTGTCAGTGCGCTTGGCTTGATCCTGCTGGCCGGTAGCGTACAGTCTGCGGAACCCGCAGGACCGATCATCATAAGCCCATCGATCAAAGTGAACCCCGCTATCCAGGCCAGCCCCGCGACCCAGACCAATGCTCCAGTTAAGCCGGGTAAGCTGCTGCCGAAAAATAACATGACCCATCAGCCGGTCACCATCGACAGAAGAACCGAAGAACAGATCAGGCGCACACTCGCCGAACAGCGAACCGCACCACCGCAAAGTCTGCAACAGGCCTACAAGGCACTGTTCGATGATATTCGAAAACTGCGCCGCGCAGAGCAGGCGGCGAATACTTCGGCCGATCGCTGCCTGGCGCGTAAATACAGTGTCCAGGAAAAAGGCCAGGCCGGTTGCCGCAATAGCGCAGACCCGCAATGTTCAGAAAAACTGGTCAAGCGGTGTATGGATGCCGCGCTAAGCAATATGTATCGGATGCAGGAACAGGTCGACAAAAGTGCACATCGACTGATGGCTGAAACCAGCAAATTTCGTTTAATACCCGATGTGCCATCCATGCCGGCCGGTGGACCCACACGGCATCCGGCTGATTTTTCCGGAAGATTAAGAGACGCGGCTGCGCCTGCTTTACGAGGCGATACGCCGTAGTTTAATTAGGTAGGATCGAATTGAATTTTTTGATCCCGCTCTCCCCTGGCGGGAGAGGGTTGGGGTGAGAGGGTAACCCTTGTGCCCATACTGAATACATCGCTTCAGGAAAAAACCGTATAAATAAGAGTTCTAAGCCTCCTTTAATTTTAAAAACACAAGATAGACCACGTTTTCTCGACTGATAATGAGTAGTCCTTAGTTGGCCATTCGGATACTATAATTCCATGTGTTGAGTCGATCTTATTAAAGGATATATGGAGCGTTATATGCCGAAAAGTGGACAAATGAAACATGGACCCGTCAGCAAGCCGGCCTCTTCGACCAAAATCAACCGTAAAGACATCTGGGCGGGAGTCGCTAAAGCGCATTCCGGTGATCTTTTCGTGGTAGGAGCTCATGATTTAACCGGCAAGATTTACAATCTCGGTGATCCAGTCGGTAGTATTCGAAATGCTGTTATTAATGTGAATGGTTACAAACTGGGCCTGGGTCTGGGAGGTAGCATATCCGGTGTTTTTGTTATAGCGCATGGTTATCGTACTGCACAAGAGATGAACGGTGTAAGCGGAGGATGGGATTTCGATGTGGCCCTGATTAGTAAACTGAGTGACTTCCTGAAAGGAATCAAAGGGCTTGGAAAAATCATCGATACCAAAGAAAAATACAAAAAGATGTCTGACCTGACTGAGAATGTAATAAAAAATGCAGGTATTTCCGAGCCGGGCATATATACATTACCAATCCCGTTCACGGGTTATGGTGCGCACTTATGGGGCGGTTTCAAGTTTGGGGATGTGTCTGTGTTTACCACAGGAAATGGATTGCCATAACAGGAGTTGCTTTATGAATACAATACGATTCCTGACATGTCTGGTTCTGTACTTCTCGTCGGCTTATGTCTTTGCTGGTGAATGTAATAAGCAGGCATTGATATCAGATATCAATGAAAAGCTTGCTTCTGTCACTGGCTATCAAATGCACGCAAAAATTAAAATTGCGGGCACAGAGGCTAAGCCAGAGTCAATGATATATGGTCATCAACCCAATCTGCTTCGAATTGATTACACCGTAAAACAGGGTGATCAACAGATGAAGCAGCAGGTTATTTTCGATGGTCGGTACCAGTGGATGGAGTCGAAAATGGGCGAAAGTCTTGAGGTGCAGCGCCTGGATCTGTCAAAAGCAACTGACTCTAAACGACCCTTTGATTCATTTTTGTATGTCTTTGGTACCGGTTTACTGTCCGGGGAAGATTATCCAGGTACTGTTCGGGCTTTGCTTGAGGTGTATGATCTCGAAGTCGAGTGTCTGGCAGGTGATAAGGTTGTTCTGCAGGGTAATATCGACAAAGCGCGTTTTGAAACATACCTGAAAAAGTCAAAATACAGTAAAAACAGACTGGCTGGTGTCGATCGATTTGTTAAAGACTATGGATACGTGCACATGTTGTTTGAAGACAGTCTGCTGAAAAAATACATGCTGGCCGCCGATCATTCCAGCTTTGGGTTCAGGGCTTCGTTCTATGATGTGAAAATAAACTCGAGTCTTAATAAGGCATTGTTTGAGTATCAGGTTCCGTCGGGAAATGAGTTTATCGATGTGACTCCACAGATTCTGGACGCGACATCACTTCCCTGAGGCTATCGGCCTGAAATCTGTATGCCTGATTGGTTGGATATTTGCCGGAACAGGGCATCGGCATCCCTGTACAGCTTGCCCAGTATCTGATATTCCCTGTTGTCCGTACGAATAATGTAGACATTGCTATTGCCCAGCGGATTAAACATGAGTCCGCCGGTCGTAATGCGGTCCTGAGAAATAACCTGGATCGATTTGATCGAGTGGTAGTGAATGAACTCGCCATTATACTGGATACCGCCGGCATCATCGGTCCGAATCGTTTTTTTCGAAAACCGAGATGTTTGTGACAAAAAGAATAGCGATGCCAGCAGTGCAAGCATCGCAAAAATCATGTCGCCGGTTTGATAAATAAATACGGCTAGTGCGAAGCAGGCTGCTGTGAGCAGTAAAAATAGCGGTTGTACCCAGGGTTTGAGCATATTTCTAATAAATGCTTTTTTCTATCGATGAGCGCTACATTACATCGGTTTGCAGGATATGACTATAGGAAGTCTGGTTTAACGGAATGTTCAGGGACGGTGCTCTAGAAATCTAGGGCTCTTTGCCTGGAAAAAGACTCTGACATGCTTTAATTCAATTTGAATTATTTTTGACTGGAATAATCACCAGGCATTCGTCTCGGACAATAATTTCTACCTGCATACCAATCTGAAACCCAGCATGTTCCAACCAGCGGCCTTGTAGTGGTAAGAGAGGCTTAGTCTGTGATGAAAAGGCTCTTACCACCTTGAGTGTCCTATTTCTTTTCATGATTTAATAAGCCGTATTTGTATTGCTCCGAATACGGAGCAATATTGGCATTATTATCTGCCAGAATCAAGCTCCGATATCGGAGCAAAATGATATGAATCTGGTAGGTCCTCAAGTACGTCAAATCAGAGAATCGTTGAATCTCACCCAGGAAGAACTGGCCGCGCGGTGTAATGTGCTGAACTGGGATATCAGCCGTGGAACGTTGGCAAAGATTGAGTCGCAGGTTAGGCGGGTTACAGACGAAGAGGTGGCGTTGTTAGCGAAAGCGCTGAAGGTAACTGTTGGAGATCTTTATATTAATTAGCAGGGGTAAGGCTTGACTCCTTTTCAGAGGAAGAAAATAGATCTGTCCCCATTTTTTGCAATGTTCGCAAAAACTGGTCAAGCGATGTATGGATACCGCATTAAGCAATATGTATCGGATGCAGGAACAGGTCGACAAAAGTGCACATCGACTGATGGCTGAAACCAGCAAATTTCGTTTAATACCCGATGTGCCATCCATGCCGGCCGGTGGACCCACACGGCATCCGGCTGATTTTTCCGGAAGATTAAGAGACGCGGCTGCGCCTGCTTTACGAGGCGATACGCCGTAGTTTAATTAGGTAGGATCGAATTGAATTTTTTGATCCCGCTCTCCCCTGGCGGGAGAGGGTTGGGGTGAGAGGGTAACCCTTGTGCCTTTGCTAGTTCTAGAAAAGAGCTGCGCCCTTCAAGTCTATCCGATCTGGTGTGTCGAATGCTTTTAGTCAAAAGAATTTATGCTGAAGCACGTGTGGAATATTTTTCCGTTAATGACCTTATTGTCGTAAAGTAATGATGCCGTGCCAGCGGCACAATATTTTCCGGGTAGCAGCGGTTGGGCTTTGGTCTTTGTGTGCATGTGCTCGATATTTTGCCCGTATATTAATGGCCTATTTAGTCGTTTTTTCGTGTTGCCGGATATGTCGTCTTTTTCAGTAATCTCCCATACTACACAGTCTTTGTCGCAAGAATCTTTACTGACCCCAAAGTCCACAAAGTAATAGCCGTTTGCTTTATAGCTATTCAGTGTCTTTTCGTTGATGTAAAAAGTGACAACCCCGTTGTCTTTTGATACGGAGAGAATCTCGGTCTGGTAACAGGCAGGCAAAAAAATCGAAGCCAGACATACGACATATATCAGTAATTTATTCATTGACACGAACCCTGTTGCAGATCATGCCTTGTTTACCCGGTTGTCTGTGTCGCCTTCTCTTGCATTTGATTGTATGTTCGGCATATTTGGGGTTTGAGATGAATTTGGCAAGGACCTTTTCGAACAGCATGTTTTTCTTTGCATCCTGTAAAGAGTTTTTCATTCGTCCAGGAAATGGTTTTATGTTGGCAATGTGGATACGGAAATAATCCTCCACAATAGACGCCTGTTGCTCGATATCGTAATCGAGTAAATCCTTTCCTGCTGTTAATTCGTATTCGTAAGCCTTGTCGTAATGAAAGAAATGCTTGATATTTTCAGCAATCGCCGCAGTTACGGGATTGAGGATTTTGAGCTGATACTGCCACACATGCGTCATTTCGTGGATGAAAAATGATTTTCCGGCGTCATTGATCGCAGAATAGTCTTTCTTGAAAAAACCGTCGACATAGATCTCCCCATTTGGAGTCATGCCGCTGTTGGCTGGTTGGAAGAATATATATTTTTTGTTGTGAATCTTTACTTTTTTATAGTTGATTGAGTTTTTGAATATTTTTTTCGCCAGGGCAATTTCATTGGAAGTTAGATTGCGTTCGTTCACTGTATGAGCGTCCTGTCGATACTTTGGTGGCTATATGATAGTGATAAATACAACCATGCGAAGAGATTAACCTAACAAATTTGAGCCGCAATGATTTTAGCGAAATTGCGTAAAAAGCGGAAAACTTGCAGATATGGTACCAGAGGCCGGACTCGAACCGGCACGGTTTTTACACCGGGGGATTTTGAATCCCCTGCGTCTACCAATTTCGCCACTCTGGCATCGTGGTTCCGAACACGCGTTTCGCGCTTTTGGGATGAGCGCGGTGCCCGGACGGCAGGATCAAGCGGGCTATTCTAACGGTTTTTGCTTTAGGGGCAAGCACTTATAGTTTGAAGTCACCCACCAGTTGTTGCAATCGGGCGGCCAGGTTGGCGAGGGACTGGCTTTCGGCGGTGGTTTTTTCCGAGCCGGCTTTGCTGTCTTCGGCGATCTGGCTGATGTTGTGCATGGTCTGGTTGATGTTTTCGGCGTCGCTGGTTTGCGAGCTGGATTCCTGGTCGATCTGCCGGTTGATTTCGGTGATGGCTTCCACCGAGCGGGTGATGGCGTCCAGCGATTCGCCGGCTTTGGCGGCCTGGTCCACGCTGAGGCGGGCCTGGGTCTGGCTTTTGTCCATCACGCCGACCGTGTCCCGGGACACGGTTTGCAGGGTTTCGATCATGGTCTGGATTTCCTGGGTGGAGGCCTGGGTGCGCAGTGCCAGGGTGCGTACTTCGTCGGCGACTACGGCGAATCCGCGGCCCTGGTCGCCGGCGCGCGCGGCTTCGATGGCGGCGTTCAGGGCGAGCAGGTTGGTCTGTTCGGAAATGCTGCGAATCACATCCAGCACCGTGCCGATGTTGGTGCTTTCCGCTTCCAGTCGGTTGATGGACTGGGCGGCGTTTTCCACATCCTGGGCCAGGGACTGGATGGCGGCCACGGTCTGTTTCACCACCTGCTGGCCGTTGATCGCTTCGCTACGCGCCTGGTCGGCCGCATCGGCGGCTTCACTGGCGCGGGAGGAGACGTGCTGAACCGTGTGCGTCATGTGGGTGATGGCATTTTCCACCTTGCGGGTTTCTTCATGCTGGCGGCCCACGCCGGACTGGGTGGCTTCGGCGGTGACGCAGATGCTGTCCACACCGCGCAGCATCTGTTCGCTACCGGATTTGAGTTCGCCTACCACATTGCGCAGGGTGGCGGCCATGGTGTTGAAGCTGTCGATGATGTCGCCGATCACGTCGTTACTTTTAATCTTGCAGGTGAAGCTCAGATCGTGTTCGCTGATGGCGGTGGAGATGCGGGCGATCTGTTCCAGCCGGGTAATCAGCAGCCAGCGCAGCAGGCCGTAATTGATCAGGCCGATGACCGCGCCGGCGACCAGGCAGCCGGCGAAGAACCAGCCGTACATACCGGGTTTGAATTCAACGAAGAACTCGGCGAAGAAAGGAAAGACGATGCCCATGGACAGGCCGAAACCGAGGAAGGCAATCAGCAGATTGCGCAGGATGCTGTGTGACATAAAAAGCGAGCTTTTTTAATAATAAGACGTAGCTCTGTATATAGTTGATAGCGCGCCGACTCTCAATGAACAGTTTGGGGCGAGGCGTATCGGAGTGACCTCAGATCGGCGTCATTCCCGAATGCGTGTGTCGGGGATCTTTTTTAGAGGGGAATCTCATCGGCAAACAGGCCGACCTGAACATATCGGTTTGCCGTTAAGTCATCCGGGGTTCGGGCGATTCCCGCCAGAAGCGTGCGGGAATGACGGGCTTTAAAGTCATCGCACCCTTCGAACTTCGTCATGCCTGCGAAAGCAGGTATCCAGTGATTTAAGGACGGGCACGCGATTGTACGGCTGGATTCCCGCTTGCGCGGGAATGACGGGAACGGTGGATTTTAAATCCCGATTCAGCCGGGAAATACCTGCTTGAATGGCTTCACGGTCACCTTTTCATACACGCCTGCAGTCATGTAGGGGTCGGCATCGGCCCATTCCTGGGCGGCTTCCAGGGATTCGAATTCCGCCACTACCAGGCTGCCGGTAAAGCCGTGTTCGCCCGGGTCTTCGTTGTCGATGGCCGGGTGCGGGCCGGCCAGGACCAGGCGTCCGGCGTCCTGCAGCGCCTGCAGGCGTTGCAGGTGATCGGGTCTTGTGGCTTTGCGTTTGTCCAGGCTGTTGGCGACGTCCTGGCTGATGATGGCGTATAGCATGTGGCTCTCTTTGTTTTTACTTGTTGTCAATGTTCGGGGTTTCCGCGTCGCTGTCGTCGTCCTGCAGGTAGCGGGCGAGGTAAAAGCCCTGGGCGACGATGAACACGATGGTCAGGCCCATCAGGCCGAACAGTTTGAAATCCACCCAGATGTCCATGCGGGTTTTGGCATCCAGTTCGAGGCCGTAGTAAAAGGCCACGTACAGGTTGAGCACGCCGCTGATGATGAAGAACACCACCCAGGCCAGGTTGAGGCGATTCCACACCGTATTCGGCAGGGTCAGCTGACCGCCCATCATGCGTTGCACCAGGCATTTGTCGCCGACCAGATGACTGCCGAGGAAAACCGCGGCGAACAGCCAGTTGATCAGGGTGGGTTTCCACTGGATGAAGGCCGGGTCCTGCAGCAGGATGGTAATGCCGCCGAGCACGGTAATCAGCGCCAGCGAAATCAGGTGCATGCGTTCGGTGCGTCGGTGTTTTAACCAGTGGCCGCCGACCTGGATGAAACTGGCGATGATGGCGACGCCGGTGGCAATGAGCGTGGCGGCAATCTGTTCCGGCATGGCCGGGTCCAGCCACTGTCCGACCGGGGTGTTGGAGGCGATGGCGTCGGCCTGGTGGTAGCTGACGAAGAACAGGATGATGGGAAAAAGATCGTAAAAGAATTTCATAAATACTGTCTGGTTATAATGTGGGTATCGAACCGGTCGTCTTCATCCCTGCCGGTGCGCGCTAATCTACCATGTTTCGGCGCGCGGCCCCAGAATTCCGCGCGCTGGATTGGGTCTGATTCATAACGTCCTTATATTTATCGGTATAATGCTTTGACCCGCATCACCTTTAGTTCACAATATCGCCCCCATGAGCCAGTACTTCGAAATCCATCCGGACAACCCGCAACCGCGCCTGATCAAGCAGGCCGTGGAGATCATCCATGACGGCGGGGTGGTGGTGTATCCCACCGATTCCAGCTACGCCATCGGCTGCCACCTGGGCGACAAGAATGCCATGGAGCGCATTCGGCGTATTCGCCAGCTCGACGACAGGCATCACTTTACGCTAGTGTGCCAGGACCTGTCGGAAATTGCCGTGTATGCCAAGGTGGGGAATACGGAATACCGCATGCTTAAATCGCTGACACCGGGGCCTTACACGTTTCTCCTGCCGGCGACTCACGAAGTGCCGCGCCGCCTGCTGCATCCCAGGAAACGGCGCATCGGCATCCGCGTGGTGGACAACGCCATCGTGCGCGCGCTGCTCGACGAACTGGGCCAGCCGCTGATGAGCTCCACCCTGATCATGCCCGGCAAGGAGATGCCGGAGACCGATGCGGACGACATCCGCGACCAACTGGAAAAACAGGTGGACCTGATCATCGACGGCGGCCATTGCGGTTTCGAGCCGACCACGGTGATCGACATGTCCTCCGCCCCGCCGCAACTGGTGCGCCAGGGCAAGGGGACTGAACATGGGCTGGAGCTGGCGTGACGCGCGTCATCGATTGAGGTTGTTATGGATACCGCGCAAATGTTGATACTCGGGGCGCCGGCGATTCTGTTCGCGGTGACCCTGCATGAAGTGTCCCACGGCCTGGTGGCCAAATGGCTGGGCGATCCCACGGCGAAGATGCTGGGCCGGCTCACCGCCAATCCACTCAAGCACATCGATCCCATCGGCACCGTGCTGGTGCCCATCATCACGGTACTGACCATCGGTC
>CBDULQ010000089.1:0-13280 GCA_965368115.1 uncultured Gammaproteobacteria bacterium
CGGCATACGAGATAGCGTAGCGTCTCGTGGGCTCGGAATGTGTATAAGAGACAGTGCCAATGGAAAACATTAACACGTTCCCCATTGGCATGGAGACACCTTTGAGATCCCAAAGGACGCGGAGCTCATTGCATCAAGTGATGCCTGCGCCAATCAGGGGTTCATTCTCGGCGACCGGGTTGTGGGCCTGCAGTTTCACTTGGAAGTAACGCCAGACTCGGTCACATCGCTGATCGAAAATTGCCAGAATGAACTAGACGGGTCTGAACATTTGCAGTCGACAGATCATCTGATCGCCTCTGATCAACGCTTTATTGAAGCCAATAAACTGTTACTAAGGCTGTTGGATAAATTTGCCCTCTGACTCCAAAGCTTTCACCTTGATCAAAGGATTCACTGAACATTCACTCCAGAAACCCTGCTAAAACAGGAACCAGTGACTCAATGGACATCCATCTTTGATATTTGAGAAACCCCAAAAAAATAAAAAGGCGATAACCCGGGGATAGCCGCTGTGCAATCCGCGAGTTATCGCCTGCTCCGGTCTATTTTAAAAGTCCGGCGGGTAAAACCTTACGCGGCTTTAACACCCAGTTTTTCACGCCAACCCGGGAACAGCGTATCGGCGTCGCCGGGGAAGGACTCGAAGGCGCGGGCGAATTCACGATGCTCTTTGGCCCACTCAATCGGATCGGCACCGGCTTTCCAGCACTCATAGGCCTGGCGCAGTGACTTGGCGCCATCGGCCGGGGAATCGATGTGGCCGTAGGAGCCGCCGCCTGCGGTGTTGACGACATTGCCGTGACCGAGGTTTTCGAAGAAACCGGGCAGACGTAAAGCGTTCATGCCACCGGAAATAATCGGTGTAGTGGGCTTCATGCCGTACCATTTCTGGTTGTAAACCGGACCCTGGCACTCGTCGCGCTCGATCATGTAGGCGATGACCTTATCATCCGCCTCGCCTTCCATCTTACCGTAACCCATGGTACCCACATGGATACCGGAAGCGCCCTGCAGACGCGACATCTTGGCCAGTACGAAAGCGGTATAACCGCGCTTGGCGCTGGGCGACGTCACGGCACCGTGACCGGCGCGGTGATAATGCAGGTACTGACCGGGGTACTGACGACGTGCCGTGGTGACCATGCCGGGACCACCAACATAACCGTCGACCAGGAACGCCAGTTTGTCCGCATCGGGGCCGAAGGTCTCCAGCGCAAAATCCGCACGGGCGCACATTTCGAAATGATCGTCGGCGGTGATGTTCAGCGAGAACAGCTTGGCCTCGCCGGTTTCGTCCTGGGCACGTTTCATGGAATCATAAACCAGGGCCAGGGTTTTCTTCAGCGGAGCGAACACCTGGTTACCCTGGGGCTCGTCGTTCTTGATGAAATCGCCGCCCAGCCAGAACTCATAGGCGGCTTTAGCGAAAGGTTCCGGACGCAAACCCAGTTTGGGTTTGATGATGGTGCCGGAGATATAACCACCGTCCTTGACCGGACGACCCAGGATACGCCACAGGTCAGAGATGTCCCGAGACGGACCGTCGAACATCTGGATAGCACGCTCGGGCACATAGAAGTCGATCATCTTGGCATGCTCAACATCACCCATGCCCTGGTTGTTGCCGATGGTCAGGGTCAGAAAAGACACCATCATGAAACGACCGTCGGTCACATTGCGGTCGAACAGCTCCAGGGGATAGGCGATACGCATGTCTTCACTGGCTTCATCGATGTGATAAACCAGCGCGTCCACACCCTTGGTGAAATCGTCGGTGGTGCACACTTCAACATTGGTACCGGTGGATGATTCCGCGGCGAAATGAGCCGCCGTGGACAGGTAATCGTAACCCGCCTTGGGCTTCATTTTATAAGCCACCAGGATATGCCGGCCTTCGGCAATGAGGTCGGCTTCCTGCAAGTCTAGATTCGCGTAACGACTGGATTGATCGTGCGCCATAGTGTCCTCCAAATCAGTTGTATGATCGATAAAAACTGGATGGCACTATAATTTATGTGGACTATAAGATATATTCAGATATTTTAAGATTTTCTCAAAGTTTTTCTTATGGCTAGAATAACCCTCCGCCAGTTCGAAATGCTTGAAGCTGTGGCCCGTTGCAACAGCTTTTCAGCCGCCAGCGCCGAGCTACACCTGTCTCAACCCGCCGTATCCATGCAGATCAAACAACTGGAGAATGCGCTGGGCCTGCCCCTGTTCGAACACATCGGCAAGCAGATCCAGCTCACCGAAGCCGGTCATGAAGCCCTGCGCGCCGGCCATATTATCCAGCGAACACTGACCAATCTGGAGCATCACCTGGCCGATATGCGGGGCCTGCATGGCGGTACCCTGACCGTTTCGGCGGCCAGTACCGCCAGCGTATTCGCGGCCCGAATCATGGCCCTGTTCCGGGCGCTTCACCCTGAGGTGCGCATCAGCCTGAACGTGGTCAACCGGGAAACCCTGCTCCATCATCTTGATCAGAACAGTATCGACCTGGCATTGATGGGACAGCCTCCCCTGGACCAACCGCTCAGCGCGCGTGCTTTCATGGACAATCCGCTGGTGGTGATCGCATCCACCCACCATCCACTCGCCGGCCTCAGGGACATCCCGATACAGAAACTGCTGGAAGAACCCCTGATCGGCCGTGAGCAGGGATCGGGTACCCGTAGCGCGCTGGAACATTTTCTGGAGCAACGGGGTTATGAATTTGAAGCCGCCATGGAGATGAACAAGAACGAAGCCATCAAACAGGCGGTAGAAGCCGGCCTCGGCCTGGGGGTGGTGTCGTTACACACGGTGCAGGCCGAACTCGCATCCGGCCAGTTATGTGTGCTGGACATACAGGGATTCCCGATTAAACGACAATGGTACCTGGTGCAACGGGAAGGCAAACGCCCAAGCCTGGCGGCACAGGCGTTCATTGAACTGGTGATGACGGAATCCGCATCCAGCCCCCTGTTATAAGCAGTAACGACTCTGCATGATGTTCGACAAGCAGATAAAAAACGACGCCTGACGAGCCCCCACCTTAATCTACGCAAGAGATTAAAATGGGTGTCCAGACAAAAATATGCGCCATAAAGTCAAAGACCGGTTTTGACTTTTTTTAGCACAAAGCAGCATTTGTATGCTGAAATATTTTTCTCGTTTGCAAAGGAACCATGTGTGAAAAAAAACATAATATATGCCACTGTAATTATCATTCTATTAGCTTCCTTCCTTATATTCGGAGTAATAGGCGTTTATAAAACCGAGAATGGGATCGTTCTTGGTTTACCCGATTATGAGAAAAGAGATTTACATGTATCAAAAATCGATTTGGATATTCTTACCCGGGCAGATGCATTGTTGTCCAGAAAAGAAACATGGAGCAAGGAACGCACCTCAGATTGCTCACAATCAGAAACGCTGAATTTGTATTGCGCTTTAGAAAAAGCGTCTGTGGAGGTTATGGGAAAGTATGTACATAGGCAAGCGGCTTTGCAGGAAGTGAGATTTAGCATTGACGATCACTACCGAGAACGGGGGAGAAGCATCGGCTTTTTGATTTTAACTCCAACAAAGACACACGCTTTGAGGATGTTAAATATGTGCTTTCACAAGCCATAGCTAGCGTTAGAGGGAAGCTTGCACTTTATAAAGAAAAAGAGAATTAATCAGCTAACTGGACACCCACCTCCAGAGACTTGCCAGCCCGGCCGCTTTAACAGCAAGCCCAAATCTGTGCAAACAACAGGCATATGTTCGATAACAGTGCGAGCAAAACCCTGCCAGACTAATCAACTCATTGATTCGTAAACTGAATCGGCGTGGCATATTTGATGCTTGTTTAAATGACAAAGCAATCCGCTGAATTGACCAGCTTCCCATACCCACCACAGTGCCTGGAATGGCTTGACCGAGGTTTGCTCGATGAACATCGCTATAGCGGCGACTCTGGGACTACTGCTGACCTATCTTCTACTGCGCCATTACGCCCTCGGCAATCGACGCCTTTCCATCGAAGTGTGCCGGGCATTGTTGCAGACTGTCTGCGATTTGCAGCGTCATCGCGGACTGAGTATTGCTGTGCTGGCTGGCGAAGAAAAACTCAGTGATGAATGCGCCCGCACCGAAGAAGCCCTGCATCATGCCTTCAAGGGCATGACCAATCATTACGCCGATGTTCACCCTGTGTTGCGTACAGAGCAGTGGGACGAGGTGGTGGTTCACTGGCGTTCACTTTGCAGTCACTGGCGTTTTCTGGATTTTGTCGCCAACCTGTATGCACATAACGACATCATCATGGGGTGTATCGGCGTGTTGCATACAATCGCTAAAAAACAGGCCAGGCTGCTTGGCCACAAGCGCGTAAACATTCTGCTCGAATGGCCACCACTGATCGAACATATCGGCATGCTGCGTGCGTTGGGTATGCATATGCTGAGCCGGGAAGCGCGCGGTGACAAACATGACGATCAAATCATACTGGCGATGATGAACCATCGCCAGCAAGCCGTGCAGTCGCTGAAGTTACTTCACGGGCAACTACCCGACCCGACCATCCAGAGCGCTACCGAGAACCTGTTACGGAGAGTCGCCGCACTCGGTGAAGGTAACATCGACAACTACACGGCACAGAATTACTACACCGATATCACAAGCGTAATCGATCGCTGGTATCGAATGATGAACACACAGATCATGACCAGTGACACCCGGCGTAATCCTGTACGTCACCTACTGAAACTCGCAAGCCCGTATAAAAATTAAAGAACCAATAATCGATAAGGGAGAGATTTATTTTCTAATTTGAGATGGCAAATGGCTAATCGGACACCCATTCAATCCATTAAGCCCAGAGCCTCACGACACAATCCGGTAATCTGCCCAAAATCCCCGGCGGCAACACTCTGTTTAGGTACAATCCAGCTCCCCCCCACACACAATACATTAGGCAGTGCCAGATAGTCTTTCATATTATCAAGACTGATACCCCCGGTCGGACAAAACTGCATGCCCGCAAAGGGACCGGCAAAGCCTTTTAACAATTCGATGCCGCCCACGGCGGAAGCGGGAAACAGTTTGCAGCCCTGGATCTGATTGCGCATCGCCTGCATCACTTCGCTGGCGGTGGCGACGCCGGGGATGAAAGGAATGTTATCTTTACTGGCACAGTCGAGCAGTTCGTCGCTGATACCGGGACTGAAGCTGAACCGGCCACCGGCATCGCGCACCTTTAACATCTGCTCAGCATCCAGCACCGTGCCGGCACCCACATGCATATCCGGCAGCCGACCGGCGATGCGTTCGATGCTGGCGAGTGCAGCATCGCTGCGCAGGGTGATCTCCATGACGTTGATACCGCCCTCCAGCAAAGCCTCGGCCAGCGGTATGGCGTGATCGGCGTCTTCCAGTACCACGACGGGTACGATGGGCGATAACTTTAGAATGTCGATGGCGTTCATGCGCGTTCTTCACCTACGGGATCAAAAATGGTGGCGCCCTCTTCGGCGGTGCCTACACTATGCCTCATCTTGGCGAACAGTTCACGCCCGACACCGAACCGATTGTGGGACAAATCCGGTGTCGCCGCCTGTCGTGATGCCAGCTCGTCGGCCGGGACTTTGATGTCGAGCCGCTTTTCCTCGACATCCAGCACAATCATGTCACCATCCTGAACACGCGCAATCATGCCGTCATCCAGCGCTTCCGGTGTCACGTGAATCGCCGAGGGTACTTTGCCTGATGCACCGGACATGCGGCCGTCGGTGACAATCGCGACATGAAAACCACGATCCTGCAGGGCACCCAGTGGCGGCATCAAACCGTGCAGTTCCGGCATGCCATTAGCCTTGGGTCCCTGAAAACGCACCACCGCAACAAAGTCTTTATCCAACTCACCGGCCTTGAATGCGCGTTGCAAATCCTCCTGCGATTCGAATACCACCGCCGGTGCTTCAATACGCTGATGCTCGGGCTTGAGTGAAGAGGTTTTCACCACGGCGCGGCCCAGGTTACCGTGCAACATGGATACACCTCCGTGATGCTCGAACGGTTCTTCGACGGTGGCGAGGATGTCAGTGTCACCCGCGACCACAGGCGCCGGATTCCAGCCAAGTGCACCGTCTTTGATCACCGCTTCAGTCGCATACGCGGCAAGGCCATCCCCCATCACCGTATTGACATCACTGTGTAACAAACCGGCATCGAGTAAACGGGCGATGACATAACCCATACCGCCGGCATCATGAAACTGGTTTACATCGGCCTTACCGTTGGGGTAAATGCGTGCAATCAGGGGTGTGGCGGATGACAGGGCATCGAAGTCATCCCAGCGCAACTGAATACCGGCGGCGTTAGCCATGGCGATCAGGTGCATGGTGTGATTGGTGGAACCGCCGGTGGCCATCAAACCGACCATGGCGTTAACGAAACTGCGTTCATCCAGCATACGCCCGACCGGCATATAGTTATCGGTCAGTTGCGTGAGTCGCGTGACCTGCTGTGCGCCGGCAGTGGTCAGTGCTTCACGTAATGGCGTACCGGGGTTCACAAAGGTACCGCCGGGTACCATCAGACCCATGACTTCCACCAGCATCTGATTGGAATTGGCGGTACCGTAAAAAGTGCAGGTGCCGCTGCTGTGATAGCAGGCGGACTCACTTTTCAGCAGCGCATCCTTACCGATCTTGCCCAGGGCGAATTCCTTGCGCACCGCGGCTTTTTCATCATTGCTGATGCCGGAGCGCATGGGGCCGGCAGAAATGAACAACGCGGGCAGATGGCCGAACGCCAGTGCCCCCATCATCAATCCGGGCACTATTTTGTCACACACGCCCAAATACAGTGCTCCTTCATACACATTGTGCGACAGGGCCACCGCCGTGGACATGGCAATCACATCCCGACTGAACAGGCTCAATTCCATGCCCGGCTGCGACTGAGTGACCCCGTCACACATCGCCGGTACGCCACCGGCCACCTGCCCGGTCGCGCCCACCTGATGCAGAGCCGACTTGATCAACTGCGGATACTCGGCAAATGGCTGATGCGCGGACAGCATGTCGTTATAGGACGTCACAATGGCGATATTCGGCGACTGCATAGCGGATAGCGAGGCCTTGTCCGTGCTCGACTCCGCCGCCATCACATGCGCGAGATTACTGCAACCCAGCACGGATCGGTTCACCTCATGCGCCTTATGCGCTTCGGCAATACGGGTCAGATAACGTTCGCGCGTCGCTCTGGAGCGCTCGATGATGCGTTCAGTCACAGCGGAGATATCAGCGTTCATAGTGCAGCCATCAAAGGTTTGTGTTGATTAAATCCTACAGGAATGAAGGTGTACCCGATAGACAGGCAAAGCCGATGCCAATTCTACTGAAAAGAAGACGGAACATTCGATTGCACTCTCACCGGGTGTTCGGCTTTTACTCAAAACGCAATCAGGGCATGACGTTGATCACCTGGGCTCGCAGGTCGATCACAAACTGAAAGCTCACCCCGCCGTCGGTACTCCGGTACAGGTGATAACCTCGGGTCACGGCGTAAATGGTGCTCGCATCACCAGGCGCGAACTCGATGTCCTGGAAGAAGTCGCTGGCCGACGCACGTAGGTTAGCGCTCGTCAGTCCGTTGTCGGAAACCCACAGATTTTCATTGGCGGCAATGACGACGAGATCCCGGTCGTGCGGCGAGATACGCACCGGCCCATTGGCCGACACCACCGTGCTGGTATTCCAGGTCGCGCCGCCGTTCTCGGAAACTTGCAGCTCGAAACTGTCCAGCTCATTGGCGATGATACGCTGACCGTCGTTACTGACTGTAAAATACGCAATACGGTCGTTGGTAAAAGGCGTTGCAATCGGCAACCAGTTCAGGCCATTGTCGGCACTCTGGTAAAGACCGACGTTCTCGCCGAGGTCGTCATGGCCCAGGCCAGCTGTACACATCGCGACTACCCCGTGCGATCAACTGGTAAAAGATGTTCTGTGTGTCCAGGCTGCCAAGATTGATGCGCGACCAGTTGTCGCCACCGTCGGTAGTACGATACACGCCACCGGGAAAGAATGCCGAGGAACCCGACAGTGTCGAATCACCGGCACCCAGACCGGCCAGCGCAAGCTGCGGGTCGGTGGGCGAAATATACACGGCACTGATACTCGCGTTAGGCAGGCCGCAGTTCTTCCGGGTCCAGTTATCGCCACCATCGACTGATCTGTACACGCCGCCATCCGAAGGCGCTGCGGAACCGGTGGGTAATCCCGGTCCGGATGTGGTCGCCGCGAGCAGGATATCGGGATTGCTGGCTGAGATGGCCAGGTCATAAATCTCGGGATAGGCAGTGGCGGAATGGCGTAGCCCCACCCGCAACCGCATCCAGTTTGCACCGCCATCACTGGAACGCAGAATGCCGTTTTCTTCGGTGCCGACGTAGAGGATTTGCGCATCGCCCGGGTGGACGATGAGCGAACGAAACGGGGAATCGAAATTATTCAGTCCGTCCGGTGCTAACGGACCGGAGATCACCATCGCGCCATTACCGATGTCGTTGCCGCAGGGATCACTGGAGACAGAGCCGCCACCACCGCCGCCACCACAACTGGTAAGCAGCAGCGACAGTGGAATGACGGATCTGTATCTGTTCATCGTGATCCCCGGATCGCTTCGTTCATGGCCAGACCACCCTGGCAACACTTGCGGGTGTATCTAACTCAATGCAGACAACGACCTGACCAACTACCTTAGTCCTGTCCTGACAGGTCTACAGAAAAATGTGCCTGCGTGATGGAATCATTAAACAAGGACAATTCAATCTGTTAGTCACTGGACATGGCGTCGTGTCCTACCAATGAGCAGTAAGCCGAATAGTCCTGAACCGAACAACCAGATAGCGGCTGGCACCGGCACAGGCGCCGGCTCCATTACGAAAGCGACTGAACCCATATCAGCATAAATACCGTATCCGGATATGAACCCTGCCTCATTGTTCAAATACATGGCATACAAGCTGGTCCAATTGATGGCTTCCTCTTGGTCGGCTATGAGCTGACCCAGATCGAAGAAACCATCTTCACTATCAAATCGATATAAATGGTAACTGTAATTGTCGTTTTCATCGAACAGCCGATAGCGACCCAACAGTGTTCCGTTTTCCGATAGATATCCCACATCACTATATGCGTAGCCGTCGGAACGCTCGGAAAACAGCATTTCAAAGGTTGTGTCCAGGCCGTAATCATACAGCCAGGCTATAGACCCATTCGAACTATCCGTATTGGAGTAACGTTGTGATTCCCCCGCAACCTGGCCATTTTCATTGAGTTGTTCGGGGCTGGTTGAAAACTGTCCCCAGGAGTTGACATAAGCTCCGCTAAGCAGACCGATTTGAATCGTTTCATCACCATCAAAAAACCAGGCACTGTTCCCGAACCCTCCATGTGTACTACTACGCACATAATGCCGACTGGTTCCGATAACCTGGCCCTGCTCATTCAAATCGACGACGGAAGACAGGTGATCCGCTGAATTCCCCTGGTGAAGATCATCAAACAGGCCAATACGCTGTACGACGCCATCTTTAAAAATCCAGGTTGAGTAACCTTCCGGACTGCTAAAGACATTCGTGTTGACTCCTTCGCTGTAGGTGCCGTTTCGACCAACCACATGACCAGCCTGATTGATAAAATTGGCATCCGAATAGGCAACAACGCCGTCAATTTCGTATCTCGCACCATGCAAACTCAGTTCCGTGGTCGTATAGCCATCGGAAACCCAGGCCATATAGCCCTGCCAGCCCGCATGACGACGTGACTGACCAATGACCTGGCCCGCATCGTTCATACTTCTGATAAATGCATCATAACTACCGTCTGCCGCCTGGTAATCTGCACTAAGTATCCCCAGCCGAAGTGTTTCCTCACCGTTGTAAAGCCAGGCTGTATTTTCAACGATGGAATTTCCACTATAGCGTGTGGAATAACCAGTGACCTGACCAGAGTTATTGAGTAAAGCCAGTGTACTGTTCGCCGAAATACCGTTACGCAGGTAGTCACCGGTGGTGAAACCAAGCTCGATAGTTTCCTGGCCATTAAAAAGCCAGGCACTCTGTCCCGCCGGTGAGGAGAAAGGATCGTAACCTTCATTCACATACAGATGGTGGCGCTGAGAATATCCAGCGGCTTGCCCGGATTGATTAAACAGTTCCAGCGAGCTGTACTGGTTTCCAGTCACCAGGTTGGTATGAGTATCGTCAGTCAGACCAATACGTTGCGTTACGTTATTCTGGTATATCCAGGCCGAATCAATACCCCCACCATGGGCTTCACCAAAAACATCACCATGGTCATTCATACCCACAATATCGTTCGTTGTTGGCGCTGACAGCGGATCACCCGAAACCAGAGGATCGACAAGGCCTATCGTTCGAGTATTACCGTTCTCACTTATCCAGGCAGTGTAACCGACCACACTGCTTCCTGAATACTGTTCGGACCGACCGGCCACCATGCCATTTACACTGATACCGTAGACAAATGAGCGATGATAACCATCTTCACGAGTATGCAGGCTGTCATAATAGCCCAGTATTTGGGTCGCATTACCATCGTAGACCCATGCGGTCTGCCCCATTGCACCATAGTTCAACGAGGTACTACCTGCAATCTGACCGCTGTCGTTCATAAACCCTAGACCATGGCCGCTATATCGCGGCCCGCCGGGATACTCCTCACCGTAAAGACCAATGATGTCGATATTGTAAGTTGTGAGCGCAAGTGCGTTTGAACTACCGAGAAATGCCAGCGTTAATGTGCCTAGCGATTTTTTTATATTCATTTCGATTCCGATATTTATTTTTTGTCATCCATGCCATTTGGCACATATTAAAATGATACTTGAATGCACAGTATCGAACAGTCACCCAAACGGGGTATTTGCCATGAAAAGCCACTCATCTCTTCGTTTTATGTACAGATTGAGCGATCAATTCCTAACCATTCCGATCCGAAACCGTATTGCAGCACAATAGTCAGCCCATTAATATTTGCTGTGACCTGGGTACGCAGATCGGTAGCTAAAACAGCGCGGTGCAAACTGCGGCTGATGTCAGTAACTGGTCAGGCCGTCAACACCGCTGGATACTAAAACGAGCACATTTTTTACAATAAGAATATCGATAACAAACGGGACACCTGACATCAGGTGCCAGCGATCTCGAGTCAGCATCGGTTTGAATGAAAATCCCGGATGATGAATTCGATATACCCGGCGCCAGAGATAAACAACAGGCTGTGAATATTCAGGCTCCAGGAAAAAAGAGGGGGCAAAGGCATGTAATCGACTCATGTCCTCACCCCCTCTTTCGATCATTTTTTTATGATCAGTTCAGTTCCACAATACTGGTCACAAACTCGATACTGGGTTGACTGGAATAGGTATCGCGTTTTCCGGTCACCTGTATCGTTTTGCCCACCAGCCCCGGGTTCAAGCTCGGGCTCCAGGTATCCCGCTGGTTTGATTCCAGCTTGACGATGATGGTTGTGCTGGCATCCAGTTCATCATGCATCCGCAATGCATAAATACCATTAAACCCTTCAACGATAACACCGACTGCCGTCAGAGATGTGCCGACCGGTTGTGCCAGCGCATCGGTCACGTTCATACCTGCGGGGTTTGGTGTCGGGTCCGGTGTAGGCGTCGGATCAGGTGTCGGGTTGGCGACAGAACCAAACAGTGACACATCCAGGGTTGTCTTAACCGGGCTGTGATCCGAGACTGTCGTGGTGAGATATTGATTGCGGGTGCCGGCAGGAATTGCATCCCAGGAGGCCTTCAATTCATCCGAAATCAGGATATGGTCGATGTCACTATTCGGGTTGCTCGGCACATACGGCTCATCGGTTACCGAACCGGCCGCATGGCTATAATCCGGAAAACCATCACTATCCCGGTCCAGGTAGATACCCCAGTTGGCGATCTCGCCGTTGGCACCGCCCTGCTCGGCAACGTTCAGGTCACCTAATACGATGACATTATTCGTCCGATAACTAGTATGCAGTTCAGTGACCACGGTAGCCATGGCATTCGCACGTCGTTGCGCATTACTTGTACCTGTACAACACTTAAGGTGCAGGTTCACCAGGCTCAACGGCTTTGAATTGCCGCCGACAGTCACATTGGCTGTCATCAAATAAGGATAGCGACCGGCGAAATCGTAGCTGCTGCTAGCTGTTAGAATCGTCTGGAAACTCGCACTGGTCACAACCGATGTTTTATACACATAGGCCAGACTCTGGGTATCAGTCGGCACACTTACTGCACCCGACCAGGTATCCACCGTATCAATATTATTCAGGGAAGCCACCAGGTCGTTCAGTGCGCTGCTACCTCCGATTTCCTGTAGCGCATAAATTTCTCCACCCCCATTGATGATGTCGTTGGCGGCCGCATTGATCTGCTCTGCACGGCTACCGTTGTAACCGGCAGTCGATGGATTACCCAGCCACTCAATATTGTAAGTCACGACATCGATGGTGTCGCCACTGGGTGTTGGCTGCGGCGGCTGCGCAATCGGCTCATCAAAGGACACTGCCAGAGTAGCGCCTGAAAACGCACTGTAACCATGCAACATGATCTGGTAGTCACCGACGCCTGGACTGGCATCCGTACAGGTTTCATTGTTGCCCCAGTTATAAGGACGGCAATCATAATTACTGAATGTTGGAGTCGCGTTGAAACGGGTATACAGATCAACGTCGCCTGATCCACCGGAAATTTGAATAACAAGATTCGTTGCTCCTGAGGGGACAGCAACAGAATGATATTGTGTAGAGCCAGAACTTCCACTGACATTGATCGACTGGCCATTAGTCAGAACATCAGCTTGCGCAATATTGGCACACATTGCCAATGACAGGACAAGGCATTTTGCTAACTTCATTATTTTTTCCTTGAGTTTTATGTCGTTATAGGAGTAATCGATGAAGAAGAATTACTGGTTAGAGGCGATATGGAACGCCGGTTAGATTTTTACTTATGTTTGTTAAGGAACAATGAACAATCCATAAAACCGGACCGCCCCCAGACCATGACATTGGCGACCTTTTTAATAAGAAAGACAGGATAAAAAAGACGAATTTGTTACTGATGGAGAAGCGATTTATATGGGCAGGCAAGTTCGAGACCAGGAATACATATGAGATGAAAATGGAATCACTTCATCGAGATCGCCGACTCAGATATCGGAAACCATTACGCACATCGAAGCCATTCTGTAAATCCACAAT
>CBDULQ010000090.1:0-13200 GCA_965368115.1 uncultured Gammaproteobacteria bacterium
ATATTATTTAACGATATTTAACGAGACACCCATGCACAACCCGAATCCATCTGAGCTCCCGACCCGCCGGTCCGTGCTGGAACAATTAAGCAAGGTGATCGATCCTGAACTGGGCATCGACATTGTTCAGTTGGGTCTGGTGTATGCAGTCGACATATCTAACAACCATGTTGACGTGCAGATGACCATGACGACCCCGGCCTGCCCCGTGGGCCCGCATCTGGTGGATGAGGTGAATCACATACTGAGCTATTACCTGGGCGCTCAGGTCACCGTCGAGGTACATCTGATATGGGAGCCACCCTGGCAACCGGAGATGATGTCCGATCAGGCCAGGCGCGTGCTGGGATGGACATAAAAACCTGTATGCAACCTTCTGGAGATAACATGATGAGCAATCAAAAAGCCACAGCAACAATCGACGTTCGCACCATCGAACCCCGTTATCGGCATCCATTGATTTTCGACACATTTGAAGACCTGGCGCCGGGCCAGTTTTTACTTCTTGTCAACGATCATGATCCGGCTCCCTTGCACTATCAGTTCAAGGCCGAACGTCCCGACCAGTTCAACTGGGAATATGTCGAACAGGGGCCTGAAGTCTGGAAAGTGAACATCATTAAAAAACCAGCCTGACAGCGGATTCGAGTCGTTATGCTATGAGTAACAATCTTAAACCCGCCCTACGCTTCCCACTGTTGTTTCTGGGTGTCATGTCGTTGATTGTCGGTGTACTGGCCGGTATCGGCAGGCTGGGCATCGAGGTTCCCGAGATGGTGCTCGGTCAGTTGGCTTATCATGGAGTTCTGATGGTAGCGGCGTTTTTTGGCACCGTCATCGGACTGGAGCGTGCAGTGGCTATCGGTCAGCGCTGGGCTTACCTCGCACCGTTACTCACCGGTCTCGGCGGGGCGACGCTGCTGGCCGGCATCGTCCCTGCTATCGCAATGACGCTGATCACAACAGGTAATGTGATTTTTGTATTCGTTTCTCTACGTGTCCTTGCCTTACAGTTTGCTACTTATAATCTGATTTTACTGACTGGCGCAATCGCCTTACTCATCGGTGACGGACTGCTCATCAACACCTTGAATATCGATATGGCACTGTACTGGTGGATGGCTTTTCTACTACTGACTATTGCCGGTGAACGACTGGAACTGAGTCGGCTGGCCATTCGTGACCGAGCGCGAAGAGTATTGCTGGCGATGTTATCGATGATTCCAATGCTGGGTGCTATGGGAGGCCTGGCTATCGATGTACACCTGGGTTCACTGTTATTTGCGTTCGGCATGGCAGCCATCGCGATCTGGTTGTTAAAATTCGATGTCGCACGGCGCACTGTGTTACAAACCGGTTTAACCCGCTTCACTGCGGTCTGTATGCTAACCGGATACAGTTGGTTGCTGCTGGCGGCACTACTGTTGATGGCATATCTGTTCAACTGCCCGTTCGGCACTCGCGATGCCGCGTTACACAGTTTCTTTCTCGGTTTCGTGTTTAGCATGGTGCTAGGCCACGCACTGATTATTTTTCCTGCAGTGACAAGCCTGCGTATTCCCTGGTCCGCAGCATTTTATCTGCCGTTTGTGATTCTTCAGCTTTCACTTTTGATGCGAGTCGGAGCTGGCATGACGGAGCAGCTCAGTGTAATGCACGCAGGCGCATTACTCAACGCTGTGGCACTGGCATTGTTTATTCTATTTCTGATCGGGCAAGTTGTTCACATGAATGTATTTAATCGCCGCAAACCTGACGCGGCTCGAAAATTAATGGAGTAACCTACTATGACTATTTCGAACGCAGAACAAATCCACGCAGAACATCGAGTCGCGTTGATGTTATGTGACGATATTGAAGAGTTTTTAGATAACGCTGAGACACAGTCCAGCTATTCCGACTTCCAGCAATCGATCGAGACATTGCTTAATCTGCTTGTCAATGTGCATTACCCCCATGAGCAACAGTTCATTGAACAGTTCGTACTCGATCATCAAGGAATCGGGACCCGAAGATGTCCAGATACCCGGCACGTCGATACCCTCGCCTCGCTCCAGCACCTGGAATCACTGGTCAACGCAGCAATGAACGGAAATCTGGTGTCTCTCAGTATGATCAAAGCCCAGGCGGCCCAGGCGGTTTCCAGCCTGGCTCATCTTATCGATATCGAAGAGCATTTCTGTCTAGGCCATAGTCCGAGTCATGACGACCCATACTCCTGAACAAAGGTATGCATAATGAAACGGGATGAAAATCTCAGGCAGCTTTCGTCAGATCACCACCAGGCACTGACCCTGGTACGCAAAATCGAGCGCGTTTTGAGCGAAGGGCGAGACCATGTCGCCCTGGTCAGCGAGGTTAGGCAGGTATTTCTATCCGAACTGTCAGTTCATTTCGACATCGAGGAACAAACGCTTTTACCGGAGCTGGAAAAAATTGGCGAATCGAAGCTGGTGGAAAGAACACTAAACGACCATATCGAAATGCGCCGCCTGGTCCTGCAACTTAACGAACCCGGCAACCTGGCCGTTTTCGCCTCGCGATTGAAATCACACGTCAGGTTTGAAGAGCAGGAACTGTTCGAAGCCTGCCAGACACTTCTCAGCGCAGACTCACTACAGGCCATAGGGTACGCATGTAAAACGCAATAACCCTGAGCCGCGTAACTGCCGACAGGCAGGCGAGATAAACACCATGCCAGGCTATTTTGTCGTACTAAAACACACCCTTATTTGGGCTTTTAAATTCGGAATTTTCGATATTAAGGTCAGAAATATATCGTTTGACCGATATAAATTGCGCCACTATAGTCGTTTATAAGCAGACTTTAATGGAGATATTTCAATGAGGCATCATGACATACGAGCCGCGTTCGATAACGAAGGTTACCTGGTCAATCCTCTGGAGTGGAACCAGTCAGTCGCTCACGATCTGGCTGCAAACGAAGCTATCGAACTGGATGAGCGCTACTGGTCGGTACTCAACTTCATGCGGGAATACTGGCTGGAACATCGTGTAGCACCCGACGTACGTCACGTCGTCGAGTTTCTGGTCAGGGAAAAAGGCCTGGACAAAAAACTGGCCAAGCATCATCTGTTTAGTCTTTTCCCTTATGGTTATGTCCAGCAGGCCTGCAAAATTGCCGGTATGCAACGGCCTCGTGCCTGGAGTACGGGCTAACCCCGAAGCAGGCAGTCGTCGTGCCAACGCTGCCTCGCCCCCCCCCAATCTGTACGGGGTTGCTCTACACCCTGCCGTATTTGCGGTGGGGTTTTTTATGGACAAAGAAAATACAGGGCTTTAAGAAAAAATATCGGTAAGCCTGATCATCTGTACGCTTATCCTGAATTATTATATGTGACTGAAGACTTTATGTTTCCTGGTCAGTAGTTGTATCAATGAGACTTTTTTCTGACTTCAACAATCAGTGTTACTGGAGCAGGTTTCGTTTTTCTGGCTATGTTGGTAATTGGGCGCAGTCTGCAACATATTGTTGAATTTTATTCGTTTACCGTTAGTCCCATGTGATTAAAAAACCAGTGGATCAACTGCGGTATTTTATTGTTAAGATCAAAACTTTCAGGTTTATCCAGGTATTCGAGAAGAATGCCTTTCATAAAACAGAACATCCCTTCTATGACAAGATCGTGATCCAGCTCTAACGGGAGCTTTCCGTTTCTCTTCATCTTCTGGAAATAACTCTGAAAAAGCTGCATGCTTTCTTCGTGTTTTTTGAAATGCTTGTCTTTGTAGATAGCAAGGTCACCCGAGTAATCGGTTTTCCCCATGAAAAGGATAAGCCCTTGCTTTCGTTGCTCATCTTCTCCCAGGTCACAAAAAAGCTTTACCCATAAGTCGCAAAGTTGTTCCACTGGATTCGAATGCTCATTTTCAAGGCCTTCGAGAATGGCATCCATAAAAGGCCGGTGCATGCGTTCATGCAGAGCATCAAAAATATCGGCTTTGCTTTCAAAATGCCAATAGATTGCACCACGTGTTACTCCGGCTGCTTTAGCGATTTCCGCCAGTGTAGCGCGCGCCACACCTTTATCAGAAAAAACCAGAGCCGCTGCCTTTAAAAGGTCTTCGCGAGTCTTTTCGGACTCTTCTTTCGTCTTTCTCATTCTCGTTCACTAGCCTGTTGAAAATCATTGTTGACAGTATACATACACGAATGTATGTTAACAACCGTAGGCTCCAACATATAACTTAAAGGCTCATTTGTCCATCTAGACACGTCCGGAAAAAGGTAATCTGGCTTATGAAAAATATGCGTAACCTGTTGATATTAATTGGCTTCTCTATTCTGGTTGGTGGTCTGTGGTGTTTTTTGGGGCATGACAGCGGGCAATCTGGCGGTAACTTGCCGGGGGCGGCTCGACCGCAACCAGTTGCTGTTCTCCAGTTAAATCCTGAGACCATTACTTTCACTCACGAGCTTCCGGGGCGTGTTTCACCCTATCGCCAGTCGCAGGTTCGACCGCAGGTGGACGGCATTGTAACCAGACGCATGTTTGTCGAAGGTGCGGATGTTGAAAAAGGCCAACAGCTCTATCAAATCGACGATGCGCGATACAAGGCCCTGCTCAATAGTGCAAGGGCTGATCTTGCCAGTGCGCAGGCCAATGTCAAAACGATTGCCGCTCGTGCGCAGAGATATGAAGAGCTGGTCAAAATCAAAGCCATTAGCCAGCAGGAATTTGACGATATTCGGTCGCAGCTTCATCAGGCACAAGCGGCTGTTGCGGTGGCTCAAGCGGCCGTGGATCTGGCTCGGGTCAATTTGAGTTATACGAAAGTATACGCACCGATTGATGGTCAGATCAGTCGATCTTTTGTGACCGAAGGCGCCCTGGTTACCACTAATCAAACTCAGCATCTGGCCATCATCACCCAACTCGATCCTGTCTACATCGACATGCAACAATCCAGTACGGATGCCGTTCATCTTCGTTCACGCATCAAGGATAAGGCATCCATCCCTGTTGATCTGATCTTCGATGATAAAACCAGCAAGGCTTCCCGCTATGAAGGCACTTTAAAGTTTTCTGAAGTGACCGTGAATGAAACAACAGGCTCGGTCGCCCTGCGCGCCCTGGTTCAAAATCCGGATGGTCTTTTATTGCCGGGCCTGTTCGTAAAAGCAAGGCTAAATCTGGGGCAGGATCAGGTTCTTCTCGTACCCCAACGGGCAACCACAAGAACCCCTGATGGCGCTTTGATGGTGTGGGTTGTCGATAAAAATAATCTGGCACAAAAGCGCTCGATTCAAACTGAGCAAGCCTATCAGGACAGCTGGGTCGTTACTGCCGGCTTGAAGGCCGGAGATATCGTCATTGTCGAAGGCTACCTGAAAGTCGGTCCCGGTGCTCCCGTTGCACCCTCTCCGTGGAAACAAGCTGGAGGCAATCCAGCGGGCACCGCGAAACAGCCGGGTGATAAGGGGTAGATTATGGCGCGCTTTTTTATCGATCGTCCTGTTTTCGCGTGGGTTATTGCGATTGTTATTATGCTGGCCGGGATCCTTTCCATCCGTTCCCTGCCCATTGAACAATATCCCAAAGTCGCCCCGCCGACGGTCGCGATTAACGCCAGTTACCCGGGCGCGTCGGCCGACACGGTCGAAAATTCAGTCACGCAGGTGATCGAACAGCGCCTGACCGGCATCGATCATTTGCGTTACTTCACCTCCAGTAGTGCCGACGGCTCGATGACTATCACGTTAACGTTCGAGCCGGAGGCTGATCCTGATATCGCGCAGGTGCAAACCCAGAATAAGGTACAGGGAGCGGTCACGCAATTACCTCAGGAAGTGCAGGCGTTAGGTGTAACAGTTACGAAATCCAATGATAGCTTTCTTCTGGTTGTTGGTGTTTATTCTGAAGACGGCAGCATGTCGCAAGGTGAGTTAAGCGATATGCTGGTGAGTACCTTCCGTGAACCGATTTCGCGAGTCAACGGCGTCGGCAATGTTCGCATTTTCGGAGAGCAGCATGCCATGCGAATCTGGCTTGATCCGGATAAGCTGTATAGCTATAACCTGACCCCTCTGGATGTGCAACAGGCTATAAAAGCACAAAATATAGACATATCCGCCGGACAGCTCGGCGGTATGCCGGCAGTGCAGAGCCAGCAAATTAATGCCACGGTCAAGGCACAGTCTCGCCTGAGCACGGTGGAGGATTTTGAGCGGATTATTTTACGCGTCAACACCGACGGATCACAGGTGCGCCTGAAAGATGTCGCCAATATCGAGATCGGCTCGGATAGTTATGACCGAATTGTAAGATATAAAAGAAAGCCCGCTGCCGGACTGGCGATTACGCTCGCGACAGGAGCCAATGCGCTGGAAACCGCGGAGCTGGTGAAGAAGAAAGTCGCTGAGCTTTCCGAATACCTGCCGGAAGACGTGAAAATCAATTATCCGTTTGATGCAACGCCTTTTATCGAGCTGTCTATTGAATCCGTCGTATATACACTGGTTGAAGCGGTTGTCCTTGTGTTCTTTGTCATGTTGTTATTTTTGCAGAATCTGCGAGCAACGCTGATACCGACTATCGCTGTACCGGTTGTTTTACTCGGAACCTTCGCAGTGCTTTTAGCGGCAGGCTTCTCCATCAATGTACTGACCATGTTTGCCATGGTTCTGGCAATTGGGTTGCTGGTGGATGATGCCATCGTAGTGGTGGAAAATGTCGAGAGAATTATGACTGAGGAAGGCCTGTCACCTATTGAGGCCACACGTAAATCGATGGATCAGATTACCGGTGCGCTGGTTGGTATTGCGCTGGTGCTTTCGACCGTCTTCATTCCTATGGCCTTTTTCAGCGGCTCTGCCGGGGCGATTTACCGTCAGTTTTCCATCACCATCGTGGCGGCGATGACGCTGTCAGTGATTGTTGCACTCATTCTTTCTCCATCCCTGTGCGCAACTATCCTTAAACAGGAAGAAAGCGGAAAACACGGTAGCGAGAAAGGGTTCTTCGCCTGGTTCAATAAGTATTTCAACAAAAGTCGTGACGGTTACCAGAAAGCCGCATCGGGTATCGCCGCACGTATTAAAAGGTTCTTTATTGTATACGTCCTGCTGGTTGGTGGCCTGGCTGTCATTTTCATGCAGTTGCCAGGCTCATTCCTGCCTGATGAGGACCAGGGGAATATGTTCCTGATGGTGAATACCCCGCCGGGAGCGACTGCAGAACGGACCCTGGAAGCTGTTGAGCAGGTGGAGGATTATTTTCTTGAACAACAACAAGACACCATCGAACACCTGTTTACCGTTGTTGGCTTTAGCTTCGCGGGCTCGGCACAGAACGCCGCATTCGGTTTCGTTAGCTTAAAAGACTGGGAAGAGCGAACCGAAGAGCATCAAAGCGTTTTTGCGTTGGCGCAGGCAGCCGGTGGCGCGCTTTATCAGATCAAAGATGCCATGGCCTTCGCTTTCTATCCGCCTCCAATTCGTGAACTGGGTAATTCCTCCGGTTTTGATTTCCAGCTTGTGGATCGGAGCGGCCTGGGTCATGAAGCCTTGATGAATGCACGCAACCAGCTTCTGGGTGCTGCCGGACAGAATCCAAAACTGGCGCAGGTGCGTCCCAACGGACTCAGTGACGTACCACAATTCAAAATCGATATTGATAGTGAAAAAGCGTCGGCGCTCGGGTTGTCTTTAGATGATATCAACCGGACGCTGCAAATCGCCTGGGGATCCAGTTATGTCAATGACTTCGTCGATAAAGGACGTATCAAACGCGTCTACTTGCAGGCCGATGCGCCGCATCGCATGATGCCGGACGATCTCGATAACTGGTATGTCCGTAACAGTCAGGGTGAAATGGTGGCGTTTAACACCTTTTCGACCGCAGAATGGACCTATGGCTCACCCAAACTGGAACGTTTCAGCGGCAACTCTTCCGTGAATATCCAGGGAGCGCCGGCACCTGGCATTAGCACGGGGGTCGCCATGGAAGAAATCCGGAAAATTGTCGATACCTTGCCGGATGGCATTGGTCTTGAATGGTATGGCTTGTCTTATGAAGAACGCCAGACCGGATCACAAGCCCCTGCCCTTTATGCACTGTCGATATTGATTGTCTTCCTGTGTCTGGCCGCCTTGTATGAAAGCTGGGCCGTGCCTTTGGCGGTGATGCTGGTCGTACCTCTGGGTGTGCTGGGCGCCGCAATTGCCGCCTTCACTTTTGGATTACCCAACGACGTTTATCTACAGGTCGCTCTCCTGACAACAGTGGGCCTGGCGTCGAAAAATGCGATTTTAATCGTGGAATTCGCCAAGAAACTCAGAGAGGAAGGCCAGAGCTTGATGGAAGCGGTGGCTATCGCAGCACGACAGCGTTTTCGCCCCATCATCATGACTTCCATGGCCTTTATGCTGGGCGTGACGCCATTGGCCCTGTCTAGCGGCGCAGGTGCGGCCAGCCAGAATGCCATAGGCATCACCGTGATGGGTGGTATGGCCGGTGCAACTTTCCTGGCCATCTTCTTCGTGCCGATGTTTTATGTGGCGGTTGAAAAGATCTTCCATCCTAAGCCATCGAAAACGGATGATAAAAAAGGCGGGACTAATCATGGCGCATAAACCTTTTATCACACTCTTTGCTGCAGTGACGTTATCCGGTTGCACCATGATTCCTGAATATACGCAACCTGAATTCTCGGCGGCGAAAAACTGGGAATCGGTGCCAGGCTATGAGGTGCCGGCCGGTGGGCAGCTTGCCACACAGATGGCGTGGACGGAATTTTTCTTATCACCGGATGTTCACCTGATCATTGCAACGGCGCTGGAAAATAATAGGCATCTGAAAACCGCTGCCTTGAATATTGCAGAAGCTCGGGCGCTTTACCGAATCGAACGCGCCGATCTTTACCCCAGATTGAATCTGAATAGCAATGCCACTATCAGTAAAAGCTCGGATGAAAGCAGTTCAACAGGGCGTGCAAATAAAACCGAGTTATATGAAGCCAATCTGGGTGTCGCTTATGAGCTGGATTTGTTCGGCAGAATTCGTAGTAATAATGAAGCCGCAATCAATGCCTATCTTGCGACACAAGAAGCGCACAATGTTATCCGCAATGCCTTGATCGCAGAAACCGCTAATGCCTATTTTCAGCTCCTGGCCGACCAGAGGCTTTTATTACTGACTCAAAAAACATTGCAGGCACAGCAAAGTACCTACGACATTCTGTCGCAAAGCCTGGAAAAAGGTTTCTCTACCGCACAGGATGTTGCGAGAGTTGTCACCGCCATTGAGACCGCGAGAGTCAATCTTCACCAATATAACCGTCTGGTTGCACAGGATAAAAATGCGCTCTTCTTATTAATGGGCATTCCGCAGGACAATGAGTTCCTGCCGAAAACGACGCTAGACGAAATCATGATTAAGGACAATCTCGAACCCGGCCTGCCCTCGGAGATATTATTGATGCGCCCCGATATTCGTCAGGCTGAATACGAACTGCTATCTCGCAATGCAAACATCGGCGCAGCCAGAGCTGCATTCTTTCCCAGTATTTCCCTGACGGGCACATATGGCTTTGCCAGCCAGGACCTGGGAGAACTTTTCTCCAGCGGTGCAAGAGGCGCCTGGGCCTTTATACCCCAGGTCACCTTGCCGATCTTCCAGGGTGGAAGCAACAGGGCAAATCTGAAACTGGCAGAAATTCGTAAGGAAAAAGCGGTCGTGAACTATGAACAAGCGATCCAGACGGCTTTTCGCGAAGTATCCGACGGCCTCGCTGCCCGCGAAACCCTCGACGAGCAACTCAAGGCGCAGAATCGTCTCGTGGACGCCGCACAAAAAGTACATGATATTTCCAATGCGCGCTATAACGCCGGGATTGATAGCTTCTTAAGTGTTCTTGACTCGCAGCGCGAACTTTACGCTTTCCAGCAGCAGAAAATCCTGGTCGAGCGCGAGCGCTTGTTCAATCTGGTGAATCTTTATAAGGTTCTCGGCGGCGGCAGCATGAACACAGAACAACTGAGCGACTTACCTTAGCAACTGCTAAAACAGAATCAGGTGGTGTTATATTGTTTACATCGGGAGGTCAGTCGATTACTTCAATCTGGCCGATTATATCTTCAGTGACCGGAAAATGATGCCTTTAACTGTTGCGTAATCCGATCAACAAACGCCCTCACCCGAACCGGCATCAGCCGTGAATGAGGATAAACCACACTCACCGGCAACGGTGGTGGTTCGAATTCTTCCAGCACATACGCCAGTCTCCCCTGCTTCACCAGGTCTTCAACCTGATAGGACAGAAACTTGCCGTATCCCAGTCCCTGTGTGCAGGCGTCGATGGCGGCATCGATCAGGTTGCAGACAAAACGATCCCGGGTCGGGATGGTGATCTGCTTACCGTTTTTATAAAAATGCCAGCCTGGGCCTGGAGCCAGTGCGGTGACGCGTATGCAGTTGGCCTCGATTAGCTCTTCGGGTTGTTTTAATGGATTTTGTTGAATCAGTTCCGGGCTGGCGCAGAGGACCTGGCGGATTTCGCCCACCGGGCGGGCGATCATCGAAGAGTCGTCGAGGGGGCCGATGCGAATAGCCACATCGATGCCTTCGTCCACCATGTTGACTACGCGATCGAGCAGCAACAGTTTGATATTGATCTGGCTGTAGTCGCTCATGAATCCGGTGAGGATCGGGCTCACGCGCATTTTGCCGAACATGACCGGAGCGGTGATGGTGAGCTGACCGGCGGGTTCGCTGCGGCGGTCGGTTAGTGCGTGCTCGGCTTCTTCGATGGTGGACAGAATCTGTCGACACTGCTGCAGATAAAAATGCCCCTCGTCGGTTAAGGTGCTTTTGCGCGTGGTGCGATTCATTAAACGCACATTCATCGATTCTTCCAGCGCCGCGAGCGCCCTCACCACTGTCGGCAAGGACGTGCCCAGCACTTCGGCGGCGGCGGTCAGGCTACCGCTATCGACGATCTGCACGAAGGTTTTCATGGTCTGCAGCTTATCCATAGCTGGATATTACTTCATATAATGTAGTAATTAAATACATATTTGAGTATTTAATGATGAGTGCTTCACTAATATGCTGTGTCTCACGGTAACCGCCGTATTGCATTCAAAGACACAGGAGAAGTGATTATGAAAGCCGCCATCATTATTTTGTCCGACCCGCATTCGGGATCAGAAGAAGCCCTTGGCCGGGCCTTTAACGGTCTGGCCGTTGCCTATGATTTTCGCGAACAGGGCAGCGAGGTGAATATTTATTTTGCCGGTACCGGCACGCGCTGGATCAAAACGCTCAGCAGCCCCGATCATCCCGTTCATGGACTGTTCGAAACAGTGAAGGATTCGGTGGTCGGCGCATCCTGCGGATGTGCCGATGTATTCGGCGCTACCGACGATATCAAGGCCTCCCCTTTCAACCTGGTCAGCGAAAACCAGGTGCCCGGAACCTCCGGCCTGCCCAGCACACACCAGCTGCTGGCCGAGGGTTACCAGGTGCTGGTTTTTTAATGCCTGCTCTGTTCAGCCGCTGATGTCGGCGGCTGAACAACCATCAATGACAGACTCGACCGGGAGAGCATCATGAAGCCCAAAGACACCCCTTTCCATGACGGTGAACGGCGTGTGCAGGAACGTGCCGGTGAAACGCCCCAGGCGCAACGCAGTGCGTCCGTCATTTCCTCCACGATTATGAAAGCCGCACTGTCCTTTCTCGGGCAACAAGATCTGCTGGCCGTCGGTAGTCTGGATACGGACGGCAATCCCTGGGCATCAGTGCTGCTGGGGGAGCCGGGTTTCGTGAGTGCGCAGGATGAACAAACCGTGTTACTGGATAACAGTCAGGAGCTGTCTTCACCGCATGACCCGTTATGGGGAAACATTCACCAGGGCGCGGATATCGGTATGTTAGCCATCGACCTGATGACGCGCCGTCGATTGCGCATCAACGGTCACATGCAACCGTTGCACGATTCACTTGAGCCGGGCACGGGGCCGGTATTCATCATGTCGGTCGACCAGGCTTACCCCAACTGTCCCCGATACATCCAGAAGCGACAGCTTTCACTGGTAGCCGGTTCAGACACTCGCTGCGGAGCGAACGAGACGCGAGGCACTGTGCTCAATGATGAACAGATGCAGCTGATTAACGCCGCAGATACCTTTTTTGTCGCCAGTGCCAACCCGGGTCAGGGTGTCGATGTATCCCATCGCGGCGGTAACCCGGGCTTCGTGCAGGCGCTGGATCGCAATCGACTGCGCATACCGGATTATCGCGGTAACAGCCTGTTCAATACCTTGGGTAACTTTAGCGCCTATCCCCGCGCCGGGCTGATGTTCATTGATTTTCAACACGGCCGCAGTCTGCAGATGACCGGTGAGGTCAGCATATTATGGGACCAGGAGGATATGGGCCATCCAACCGGCGGCACCCATCGCTACTGGGAGATGATGATTAGCCGTTGGATCGAGACATTACTCCCGCGGGCGCTGCGGAGCGAACTGATTGAAACATCGCCCCATAATCCAGGTTAGCGGGATTACTTAATATAACGGTGCGGCTGTGTGGATATCCGGTTTCTACTATCTGGGATTCACGTGCTTTTAATTGAGATTGATAGAGTCAAACGGTAGTATGGGCGCCCTTGATAATAAATATTAGTCACTGGTGTCAGGCTCGATTTATCCTGCTCTAAAGCGCCGACTGCTTGGTAATTGTTGGCTATATATCGCGATAAATATTGGGTCTGAACCGGTAAAGCAATCATCAAAGCTCAGATTTAGAAGGGATGCTTATATACTTGGATCGTATTTTTATTGTCTTATTGGCTTTTGGCCTTTCAGGTTGCGTGAATACAGGTAATCAGCGAACCGGTCAATTAGATATCGAGATCTGGCAATCGAATACCAGAGTCGACATCGAGAATAATGTTGCAAACATGAAGAACGAGCCTTTCGAAATCAGGTTTGCTTTCAAAGACTCTCTCTATGTTCTTGTCAACAGCAACGATTCCGACGAGTCATTCAAGCAGGCTCTCAATAATGCACCTGTCAACGAGATCGAAGGTTTCAAAACGACGGCAATGGCTGAATATCCGGGAAACCCGGAGGAATGGATTATATTAAGTCATTACTCGCCGGCATTGATGTACTATTCAGATAATCAACGGCACAGATGTAACAGAATTGAGAGAAATAATAATGACATAACC
>CBDULQ010000091.1:0-13127 GCA_965368115.1 uncultured Gammaproteobacteria bacterium
GTTGTGGCCTTCCCCCTGGCCGGATTTGCGTTCGGCAAACCGTTAAAAATCGTAGCGCCTGAGGCTTTCGGCTTAAACTGCCCCGAGCAGTGGTTGTGTATAGATGACATGTCTAGACTCGAAGAGGCGAAAAGCCTGTATGCAGCTGGAATAACCATTGTCGAAAGCCGCCTGTCGCCCTTGACGAAAAAACCTAAAGTTGTGTTCTGTTCGACCAAAGCGTGTTTTTCAGGTTTCGGATTCGGCCCTCAGGCCGGCCAGTCTATCGGTGGCCTGGGTGTTGTCATCGCGCCGCGAGGCTGGAAGTCGTATTACGTGACTCATGAGCTAATCCATCAATGGCAATCCGAGAAATATGGCGCGCTGAATGTCTGGCTGGCTCCCGACTGGATCGTTGAAGGTATGGCTTATGCGCTCAGCGATGATCCACGGAAAACATTAAGCGAGCCGTTTCAGACGTATAGAAATCATTATCGTCGTCAGTATGGCGATCTCAGTGGGCTGGCGCTTGAAAATGCACTCAGGTCTTCCGGGAATTTATAGGCGATTGTTTGCGTGGACACTTCTTTAGCCCAATCCATCAAATTATCGCTGATGAGTCTTGTTAGCCTATCTAAAGATGCGTTGCATATCTACGTGGGGCTCACGGTTTTTCTGGTTGCGGCGTTAATATTACGTAAGCCACTGCGATCACCCCTGCCATGGCTGGCGGTGCTGGTGGTGGCTGTTCTGGGCGAAATCGTTGATATTCACGATAACCTTCAACGGCTGGGTGTCTGGGGAATACGTGGCAGTATCCACGATATCCTGAACACCCTGTTCTGGCCCACCGTGTTATTACTGCTGGATCGATTCCGTGTTTTCCCTCGCTGACCCGGTTGTTTACGTACAGATAATCCCTTCCTGGAATGATCCTGATTGGCCCCGGGCTTGAATCCCGGTATTTCAACTGAGCAAGATTCGGGTCGTTTTAAGCGGCTGGATACATAACATCCACATTGAATCTCGGCAGTCCTTGCCGAGAACCCACGGAATGAGGATGTTATGTCAGTATTAGAAAATAAAGTCGCGATTGTTACAGGTGCAAGCTCAGGCATCGGGCGTGCGTCCGCACAATTATTTGCCCGGGAAGGTGCGAAAGTGATTCTGGGCGCGCGCCGTGTCGATCTGCTTGCAGGGCTGGTGGATGAGATTATCGGCCAGGGTGGAGAGGCCGCGTATCTGGCCGGCGATGTCAGGGATGAGACTTATTCGAGAGACCTGGTAGCGCTCGCAGTGGATCGTTTCGGTGGACTTGATATCGCTTTTAACAATGCCGGTACGCTTGGCGATCTGGGTACCGACCTGAGCGCATTGACGCTGGATGACTGGAACCATACATTAGCCACCAATCTCACCAGCGCATTTCTGGGGGCCAAATACCAGCTTCCTGCAATGCGCGACCGGGGGTCGCTGATATTTACCTCGTCATTCGTGGGTTACACCATCGGCTTTCCGCAAAACTCAGCTTATGCCGCGAGCAAGGCGGGATTGATCGGATTGACCAAGGGACTGGCGGTTGAATATGGCGCGCAGGGTATCCGCGTAAACGCCTTGCTGCCCGGTGGCACCGACACACCTATGGCGCGGCAATTCGCTAACGACCCGGAAACGCTGGCGTTTGTCGAGAGTATTCACGCCTTGAAGCGCCTGGCGACGCCGGAAGAGATCGCACAATCTGCACTTTACCTTGCTTCGGATGCATCCAGTTTTACCACCGGTACTGCCCTCCTGGCCGATGGAGGCGTATCCATATGTAAAACATAATCTCAGGGACAGGCGCGTTGTGCTCAGGTGGCTGGATGTCGGCACAGGTCTGCTCGCGCATGCATCAGCTACACGGAATTGACAAAGTCGCATGTTTAAATAAGCTTATCGGATCGTTTCAATTCGAGCTCGCCTCGATAAAAAAGGACCGGGACGCTTATCCATGCAAGCCGAGGTGCAACAAAAGTTCGACAGCTACCCCGAAAAAATCCGCCCCCTGATGTATCAGTTAAGAGAGCTTGTGCTCAGTATTGCGGAGGAAGGCGACCTGGGCGAGGTGGAAGAAACCCTGAAATGGGGTGAACCGAGCTACCGGGTTAACGGTGGTAGCTCGGTGCGAATGGACTGGAAACCGAAAGATCCCGGCCATTACTACCTGTTTTTTCACTGCCAGACGAAATTGGTCGACACCTTCCGTGAGTTATATTCGGGTCGTCTCGAATTTCAGGGTAATCGAGCTATCGTACTAAGTGTCGACCGAAGACGCCCCGATGCAATAATCAGGCATTGTATAGAACTGGCTTTCAAGTACCAGTCGATAAAGCATTTGCCTTTGCTGGGCGCATGAATGATACGGGCCGATGTCATCCCGGCCGACGAAGATGTAAATATCTGGAGGAGACAATATGCGCGTTCGACCGATGACAGAGCAGGATGCGGACGAGGTGAGCGCGCTTTGCATTGATGTTTTCCTGAAGTCGGTTGCACCTTCCCTGGCCGAAACCGGCGTCGAAAATTTCTGTAAAGTTGCCGCGCCGGAAAACTTCATCTCTCGACTAACAGGCGGCAATGCCATACTGCTGATGGAAGATGCAGCGCGAATTACAGGCGTTGTAGAGCTCAGGGAGGGTCGGCATGTGGCGATATTTTTTGTGGCCTCGGATTGTCAACGGCGGGGTGTCGGTCGGCGCCTGATGTCCGCGTTAAGCGAATATATGCGCGCTGATGTGATCACCGTCAACGCATCGCTAAACTCGGTTGCGGCTTACGAGCATTATGGGTTTGCATGTTCAGGGGAAGTGGCTGAGTCCGATGGTTTGATCTACCAGCCCATGCAGGCAAAACGCGAGGGCTTGATGTCGTTAACATGATATCCGTCGTCGAATTGAGAGGCACCGGAGGCAGGATGGATAAACCTGAATATCTGTATCACGGCGATAGAATACGCATGGATGTGCTCGAGCCCAGGCAGGCCGTCGGGTTTGGCGAGCAGGACTGCCGCAAGGCGGTGTATGCGGTTGCGGTTAAGGAATGGGCCATCCCGTTTGCTTTAACGTTCCAGCCCACCGCTGAAGGCGCAATATTTTCGGTGGATATTGAATGCAGTCCGCCGCGGATCCGGTTGAAGAATGCCGTTGTCGAATGGGACCGTAGCGGATATCTGTACATCCTTCCCTCGGATACGTTTGAACAGGTGGATGAGCAGCAATGGGTGTCTTATTCCAAGGTCGTGCCGATTCATGTTGAACGGGTTGACCCGGAAGCGTTTCGGGAATGGGTCGACACGACTTCGTAAAAGTGAAGTGTTTGTCGGCCCGGATATTAAAGTAAGCATTGATAATAAAAAACGGAAATGATTATGTCTGGAATCGAATTATCCAAAGATGGAAAAGACATCCATGACGCCCAGACGATGCCGGAAAAACGCATGAAAGATATGGGGGAAGCGATTTGCGAACCGAAGAAAGTCACGGAGTTCGGGCGATGAAAACCATCGGACTGTTAGGCGGTATGAGCTGGGAAAGCACGGTGGGTTATTACCGGGCTATCAATCAAGGTGTGAAACAGGCACTGGGCGGATACCACTCAGCCAGAATTGTCATGTATAGCGTCGATTTCGATCCACTGGAAAAACTGCAGCAATCGGGCGACTGGGTGGGCATCGCCGAAATGCTTAGTGACGCCGCGCAAAAAGTGAAAGCCGGCGGTGCAGATTTTCTGCTTATCTGCACCAACACCATGCACAAGGTGGCGCCCGAGATCGAACAGGCTATTAACATACCCATACTGCATATTGTCGATGCCGCCGCTGAAGTGATCATCAAGGATAATATCAACACCGTCGGCTTACTGGGCACGGCGTTCACCATGGAGCAGGATTTTTATAAAAATCGTTTCAGCGATCGTTATGGCATCCAGGTGCTGACGCCCGACGAGAACGACAGAAAGATCGTGCATCGGGTGATCTTCGAAGAGCTGGTTTTCGGCACTAGCGATGCTAATTCAAAAGCCGAGTATTTGCGTATCATCGATAACCTGGCCAGGCAGGGCGCCGAGGCGGTGATATTAGGTTGCACCGAAATCGGTATGCTGGTGAATCAGGTCGACACCGAAGTGAGGCTGCTGGATACCACCGCGATCCATGCGGCTAAAGCAGTGGAGTATGCTGTGAGGAGTAGCATAATAGATTCACAATAAAAGTACGCATCATGAATGGAGAATTGATATGGACTTTGACAGAATGCGTGACACAATTAAAAAGCAATATGATGACCTTCTTACATATGCACTGGGAGCAGCAACGGGTATTTTCGGGATATTTAGTACAGTTGGAAGAATTGACGAAATTTACAAGCTGTACACAGTAGGAAGTCTTGGATTACAGAATATTTTATCTTTTATATTGCTGATACTGACTTTATTTCTTGGGTTCTCCTGGTTCGTGTCCGGAAAATATGAATTGTCGCTATTAAGAAGGTACTATGAGGGTTATTTCCCGCCCATAGCTTTCTCCAGTTTGCCGACTGTTATAATGCTGGCGATCACATTGGTGTTGCTGGTGATTACGAGTGATAACATTCTGCTGTATTCCGTCATCGCGCTCATATATTCAATTATAGCTCTGGTTGCAAACCTGCTTGTTAGAAGCCATTTTAAAGATGGTTTTAATAGAGCAAAAGATAACGACGGCATTCCCAGGGTTTATAACGAAGAAATGGAAAAATATTACATAGAGAGAAAAAACGGCAGGGACGGCATGATATTGATCGTGGCCTCATTAGTATCTATATTGCTTATGATGTCGGGTCGACCGGAATATATTAGTTACCTGGTTTTGATTTGCAGTATTGTGTTAAACGAAGCGATTGTATGGTCCTGGAGGTCACGTCTCTATAGAAAGCTGCGCAGTATATGAATCTCACGCTGTCCGGTTGGCTGCATAGCAAAACTATCGGCTGTACCCCCTGTTGCTCCACCCGCAACAGGGGGCGGATCTATTTTGCACTGCATCGTCGGGTGGTTCGTGCGACGTGAACAAAATAGTCCGGCCCTGATTCCATTCTAGCGTTTGTACAATGCTTCCAGCTCCGCCACGCCCAGCTTGTGGCTGTTGAGCATATAGCCCACCAGTGCGGCGGAGCTGTTGGGTTTTATCTCCAGTCGCTCCACATCGAGTGCAAACACTTTGAACTGGTAACGATGAGCTTTGTCTCCGGGTGGCGGGCAGGCGCCGCCGAAACCAGCTGTACCGTAGTCGCTGCGATGCTGCACCATGCTTTTGGGCGCAAGCCCCGCCGCGGGATCACCCGCATTGGCAGGCAGCATGCTTACATCGGCCGGGATGTTGAAGGCCATCCAGTGCCACCAGCCGCTGCCGGTCGGGGCGTCTGGATCGTAAACCGTGACTGCAAAGCTTTTGGTCCCTGATGGTGCATGGCGCCATGCGAGCTGCGGTGAGGTGTTGCCGCCATCGCAACCGAAGCCTTTATATTCCTGCGCTTTCGCCATGAGCTTGCCTGCATGAATATCCTGGCTGGTGAGTTCAAAGCCATGCACTGCAGGTGCTATGGCGAATGCCGTTATCACGGCAATGGATTTAATTGTTTTCATCATGATCTCCGTCTTCGATAGATGCAGATCATGATAGTGAATTCATGCTTTGGCGATTGCCCTCAATCGCTCCCGTTCTGCTCCATGCCGCTCGCGGCTCTTTTTAAGCTCCGCCGGTGAAAGACCGAAACGGCGTTTGAAGCGATCACTGAAACGGGAGTGGGAATTGTAGCCTACAGCTTCGGCCACCATGCCCACTGACCAGGAGGTTTCCTGAAGCAGGGCGAGGCCGGCGATCATGCGGGTTTCTTCCAGCACTTGCCGAAAGCCGCTGCCTTCGGCCTGCAAATAACGGCGCAATGTCGATTCGCCAATACCCAGTTGTCGGCACACCGTTCCCAGGTTCCATTCACGTGCCGGATCTGCGGCGAGCAACTGCGCGACCCGTTCACGCCATGAGGCTTCGCGGTTCAACAACAGGTTGCCGGCCACCCCGGCATGGGCAAGCAACAACAGAAATTCAACCTGACGATGTTGACCGAGTGCGGCGTCGGCAGGATGCTTCATGCACCAGTCCACCCATTGGGCCATGGAAGTCACCAGTTCTTCGGTCGCCGGTGCGCGCCAGCGCGGTGAGCTGGCATCGACATGCTCGGCACCGTAGCTGCGTCGGAACTGCGCAATACTCTGTTCCGAAAAACCTATGGCCAGACCCAGGTAGTCCTCACCCTGCTTACCGGGATGGTTGCCGATCTCCGCGGTGCAGCCGGCCGGCAACAGCAGCAGTTCTCCCGGCAGCACATCCACCTGCCGTTGACCCAGCACCAGCACCTTGCGACCGCTCACCACCAGCACCATGAGTGGCTGATGGAACGGGATGTCGCGCAGTTTCTGTACACTGTGCGAGTGGAAAATGCCGACACCGCCGAGCGGCGCCCGGGCCGGGTCGGTAGAGAGATGTGCGAGTAAGCGCTCGCGCAGTTGTGAGAGAGGTAAGTTCATGTTTAAAGCATACAGTATTACGATAACGATAAAATGATTGTAACGCGGACATGGAGGTTTGTGAGTAAAAGTGGCACGGAATGGTTGCGTTGATCCGGCTGGAGCGCCGAATATAGAAGCCCCATATTTCCGTGCGTCCCTATTGTCGATGACCGTACTCTATGGGGCGATATTTGAAAAAAAATCTGATGCGGGCATGTTTGCTAGTGAACAGGTGTGTTGATGAATGGGTATCTGAATATTCATCGATAACAATGACTCACACCCAGGAAAAGACTTAAACGCACTTCAAAATCGCCAGCCCGTGCGCCGGTAAGCTGATCTCCACACAGGCCCGCCCGTTGTTATCGACAATGTCATACTGATCCACAGGGTTCAACAAATCGGTCATGACGCCGTCCGCAGCACTCAGGCGACTATCCACGGTGACAAATCGATGGTTGTCCTGTGCATCCAGGTTCATCACCACCAGTACTTCCTCTGTATCGAGTATGCGCGACCAGGCCAGCACACCGCCGGGCTGAATCGCCGGTGAGAAATGGCCGCCGTGCTGCGATGTTTCGCGAAAATACTGTCGACCGTAACGCAGTGCCGCCTGCTGTTCCCGCACTTGTGCAACAGCCTGGATGCCCTGATAAATGGTATTGTCGGGATTAAAGAAATGCTGGCCGCTGCTGTTGAACGCGCCCCACTGGCCGCCGAACATACATTCGCGCACATAGCGATCGTTGTCGCCGCCACCGTCGAAACCCTGTTCGGTGCCGTAATAAATACACGGGATGCCCTGGCTGCACAGCAGGTAAGCCATCGCCTGCACCGCCTGTTGCGGATAGGGGTTGTTGTGCATGAAGCGGCGATAAGGGCGGGCCATCTGGTCGTGGTTATCGACGAAGGTGACAAAATAACGCCCCGCTTCGCCATGATCCGCATAGTGGTTACGGAAAGTCTCGTAACGGTTGTGTAGAAACGCCGGGCTGGAGAAGCACTTGATCACGTCTTCCAGCACGAAATACAGGGGAAAGTCCAGCGCCGCATCCAGCGAGGGAAACCGTTCCTGGCTGCCCTCAATACGGCTGTTACGCCCCAGATAGCGTTGAATGGTGTCGTCACCGGCAACGATCTCGCCGAAGATAAAAAAGTTATGCTTGCCTACCCGCTGCGCATACTCGCGCATGGCGTTACAGAAAATCGCCGTGGCCGAGGTTTCCATGTGCTTAACCGTGTCCACCCGAAAACCGTCCAGGTCGGCGGCGCTGATCCAGTACTTGTACACCTTGATTAAGGTATCCAGCACCTCGGGGCGTGGCAGGTCCAGTTCCTTGAGGGTGAGAAAATCCCCGTCGCGGGATTCCTGTTGATCGCTCCAGTTGCGAATCTGTCCCTGGCGCTTGAACGCCTCGGGGTGTTGCAGCTCCTGCGGTAACACCGCATCGTCATCCTGAAAACCGGGCTGTGGATTCGCCTCACGCCAGAAACCAAAGGGAAACGTCTGACCCTGGTGATAAAAGTAAGGGTTATCGTCCGGGTAAGCCCATACATCCCCGGCATGGTTAAGCACCACATCCAGCACGACGTACATACCGCGTGCATGCGCGGCGGCGGTCAGCGCCTTAAGATCCTGCAGGGTCCCGAAGCGCGGGTCCACCTGTAAAAAATCCTGGATGCCATAGCCGTGATAGGAGTCGTCTTTATCGATGCGGTTCTTCAGAATCGGGCTTAACCAGATCGTCGTACAACCCAGCTCACGAATGTAATCCAGCCGCCGCGTAATCCCCTTGAGATTACCACCCTGAAACCGATGGCCCTGTTCCGCATCCAGCACGTTATTTAAACCGGGCTGGTAAGCCGGCGTCGCGGCGACATTGTCGTCAAACCGATCCACCAGCAGAAAATAAATAAACTGATCGCGCCAGTCCAACGGCGAAGGGTGTAACGGCGCTGCAGGTTGAAAATCAAGATGATCGGTACTGTGTATCTGGGCAGGCATGTCGACACTCCTTGCTGACAATGTGGCTGGGGTGAAATAAGCATACTGCGATCCCGTTAAGGTTTCACTATGCCGGAGTGAGATCACCCAAAAAGATGAACAAAAACCAACGAATGAATATTCTGTTTTCGTAAAAAGGCTAAAGCCAGTTAAGAAAGCGCATAAAAGCCCATGTGTGACGATTGTCTTAGTAGACTTGGCTTTGGCTTGGTTGTATGGTTTTAAAGACCTAAATATTAAATAGAGTTTGATCTGGCTGAATATCGCAGTGTAATTCAGCTTTACGCTTTTTAAAGCCGCATCATTCAGCGGCTATGACAGGGGCGGTAAAATGAAAAAAATGATATCGGCAGTCATCGTCTTGCTCGTCATTGCATCGAGCCTTGCCTATGCCCACTCAGGCCGGACCAATAAAGACGGTTGCCACAATGACCGAAAAGCAGGCACCTATCACTGCCACTGAATTTAAAAAGACACAGAACCTTCTGTGTCTTTTTGCATTTATGAATGCTGGAAAATAACTAAAAACAAAAAGCCAGGCATGGATGATAACGGCAAGGCAAACTCGAATGAGAACGCCCATGCCTGATACGAGTTATTAACATGGCTAAAAAAATGACAAAGGCAGAGTCTCAGCTCCTGGGCTGGCTTATTATTATTGGTGTTCCTGTCTACGGTATCGTCCATCTCGGCGAACAAATCGGCTGGGAAGGTGTCATCGGTATCTGTGCCTTTCTGCTTTTTCTCTATGCGTTATTCAAACTCACTCTCAAAAAGATCCGTCGTAGTTGGCTGACGTCCAAATACAACAATGAAGAACTGGTTAACAAGCTGTTAGCTAAAACCATCTGGCAAGGCCAAACGGCAGAGCAACTGATCGACGCCATCGGCAAGCCGCATGACATAGACCAGAAAGTACTCAAGACGAAGAAAAAAGAAACCTGGAAATATAATCATCAGGGCGCAAATCGATATGGTTTGCGCGTTATTCTGGATAATGACGAGGTGATTGGTTGGGATAACAAAGACTAATTTATGATATCCAAAGCAACCTGATCTTTCTGGAGATATAGACAAGAGGATGGTATGGCAAAATCAAATATATTAGAGCGAGTGAAATACGGTACTAAGGCGCGACTGATTCCTGTAGTTGCAGACTCGAAGAAAGAGGAGCGTGCGACATCAGTGCTGCTCTCCACTTTCATGATCGTGCACCGGTTTGCAGAAGCGGTGCTGGCTGAAGTTGATGCGAAGGTCGGACTCAAGGCGCGTGTGCAGTGCTACACGGAGGTGGTATTCGATACCAAAGACGGCACTAAAATTCGCCCCGACGGCCTTGTCGTAGTGACGCTCGGACAAAAAGTATGGTCTGCCTTGATTGAAGCGAAGGTCGGTAATGCCGAACTGACAAAAGAGCAGGTGGAGTCTTATCTGGATCTTGCCAAGGAAGTAGGAGCAGACGCCGTAGTCACAATCTCTAACCAGTTTGCAACAAAGCCTACCCACCATCCAGTAGTGGTTAATAAAACCAAGGTGCGTACAACGGGCCTTTATCACTTGTCCTGGCTGCTGATTCTGTCGAAGGCTTCGGTCATGTCCCAGTCGAGAGAAATTGAGGATGTTGATCAGGGGTACATCCTTCGCGAGCTAATCCGTTACCTTGATCATCCGGCATCAGGCGTTGCGCCCATGTCGGCCATGAACAGTGGCTGGAAAAACGTATGCGCGGCCGTGCAGCAGGGTGTTCCCCTCAAAAAGAGCGACGATGATGTAATCGCCACCGCACATGCCTGGCATCAGCTCATGCGATACCTGTCTTTAGAGGTATCAATGGAAACCGGGGCTATGGCTCAGGTCGCTATCAGACGCAGTCATGCCAGTGATGCGGATGCGCTTTTGCGAGACACGATCGATACCATGACGAGTAAGCACTGCCTGAGCGGCGCCATATCGATCCCTAATACGGCAAGCGATATACACGTAGTAGCCGACCTGACACGACGCGTGGTGACGTTCGCAATGATCGCTAAAGGCAACCAGGAGGTCGTGCGTCCCTCAGCGGGTATTAACTGGTTAAACCGCCAACTTAAGTCGTTAGAAGCCTCTGATTTAATTGTGAAAGCCATCTGGCCGGGCCGTACCGAAAACACTCATGCACTGCTTACAGCAGTACTCAATAACCCGGAAATCCTTGTCGCTGACGGCCAGAAAGAAGTGCCCAAAGAATTCGAAATCATGCGTGTGCTGGACCTGGGTGGAAAATTCAAGGGTCAGAAAGTGTTTGTGGAACAAATAGTCGCGGCTCTACCGGCCTTTTATTCTGATGTGGGCCAGCGTCTCACGAACTGGGTGGCGCCACCGCCGAAAGCCAAGAAGAAACCTGAAGAGCCAGAGAAGACGGGTGAGTTTCCAGATGAGATTGATAAGCGTGATGATGTAGATGAAGCGTCGACACCGATTGATCCTCCTTCTTATCCGATGAGGCTGACCTTTAACAACAGAACTGATTAATTTGAGCTATCGGTAAAAATAGATCTGTCTTCCTTTAAATACTAATTTATGAGTAAGTAATCAAATGAGTGTTTTGGTCATTCACCTAAGCGATATTCACATAACAGATGAAAACGACCCTGTACTTGATAAAGCTAATATAATTTCAGACTCGATAAGACTCATTGAACATGAATTCAATGCTGTAATATTGGCTTTGTCTGGTGATATCGCTTTTTCTGGAACCAGGGACCAGTATGAGACGGCATCGAAATTTATAATAAACATTGGTCAGAGACTTCAGGAAAATAATCCAAACTGTAAGATATTCTATGTGTTTGCTCCAGGAAACCATGATTGTGATTTCTCAGAAGATATTGAAGTCAGAGATGCTGTCTTGGAAGGTATTGGACGTTCGCCGGGCCGTATGAACTCTGCAAAAATTATAGAGCAATGTGTAAGAGTGCAAGGGGCATACAATAAATTTATAGAAGAATTTCATGCTCTTACGCCTCGCGAAAAGTTATCTGAGGTAATAACAAGATATAACATTGAAGTAGACGGAAAGAAAATAGTTTTTAACTGCTTTAATACGGCTTGGATGTCTACTAAGAGTGAAAAACAAGGGTGTCTCTTTTTTCCAAATATAAACATTGAAGATCCAAAGCTGGTGGCTGACGCACTGATATCTGTTTTTCATCATCCTTACAACTGGCTTGAGTCGAATAATTCAAGAGAGTTTCGTCACTACATAGAAAGAACATCGGATGTAATACTAACTGGGCATGAGCATGTAGTGGCTAATTATAGAAAAACTCATCGACTTGAAGGTGGTGGTGTTGACTATATAGAAGGCGGTGTTCTTCAAGATCGATTAAACCCAGTAAACAGCGATTTTAATGCTGTAATAATCAATCTTGAAACACAATCTCAGTTCCAATATCACTTTTCGTTTAATGGCTCATCTTACTATATTGCTTCTTCCGATAATGATTGGGGAATGTTTAATAAAAATGCTCGTCGCCTTGAAAATGAATTCTGTGTTAGCGACGAGCAATACGAATACTTGACTGACCTTGGGGCTACTTTTACACATCCGTTTAAAGATCAGATATCGTTGGAAGATTTGTATGTTCCTCCTAATTTTAGAAAATCTAGGCAAGTAGATGCCTCTCAAGAAAACTATTCTCTACCACTTCAGGCAAGCGAATTATTAAAAGATATAAAGCAAGGTTCGAAAATTTTAATAATCGGAGGTGATCAATATGGAAAAACAACATTCTCAAAAATAATATATCAAGAGCTACATGGAAGTGGATTGGTCCCGCTTTTACTGGATGGAAGGTCTATAAAGGATCCATCAAAGCAGCAGCTATCTAAGATATTTAACGATGCCATTGAAAAACAATATCGAAAAACTGTTATTGATAAGTACATGCAGTTAGATTCTGAAAAAAAAGCATTAATCATCGATGATTTTCACGAGTCCCCCCTTAATGCTCATGGGCATTCGAAACTGATAGAAAATATAAGGCATATGTTCGGTGCCATTGTTGTGCTTACGGACGATATTTCTAAGCTAGAAGCGATCGCGTACTCTGATGGTGGGGCTAATCCTTTGAGAGATTTCGAAGAATATGAGCTTTTAGAATTCGGGAATCAATTGCGGGAAATTCTCATTGAAAAGTGGCTCGTGCTGGGTAGAGAAATATCACTAGATCATGACGCCGTGTTAAGGCAAACTGCAGTTACCAAGCGGCAAGTAGATTCTTTAATAGGCAAGAAATTATTGCCTTCGACCCCAATATTTATACTTATATTGCTTCAGCAATTGGAGGCCAATGCAGACGTTCAAGCAAGTGTTGGTTCGCAAGGTTATTTATATGAGGCTTTGATAACTAGAGCTCTTCAATCACATACAAAATACATCGATCTCGACACGGCTTATAACTACTTGTCAGATTTTGCGCACGAATTATTTAAAAAACGACGCCAGCATTTGACAGAAGGTGAAATGGGTGAGCTTCATAGAAATTATTGCCAAGAATATAGGCTCACTATTAGCATGGAT
>CBDULQ010000092.1:0-12884 GCA_965368115.1 uncultured Gammaproteobacteria bacterium
GTGGTGCGCCGAGTGAACAGCCTGATACCGGATACCAGAGTAACCTGGCACCACAGAGCAAAGTGGATACCAGTATCGGCACTGTTTTCAGTGCCAATCAGGGCCTGACCCTGTACACCTTCGAAAGCGACAGTCCGGGTCGGTCGAACTGCAACGGCGGCTGCGCGGATATCTGGCCGCCGCTGTTTGCCGGCGACAGTGCCGTGGCCAGCGGTGATTTTTCCATCGTCACCCGCGACGACGGCAGTCGACAATGGGCATTTAAAGAGTATCCCCTGTATTTCTATTACCTGGATGAACAGCAGGGCGACATCAACGGAGAAGGCGTCAACGGTGTCTGGTATGTGGCCAGGCCCAACCCATGGCAGGAGGTGAGTATCGACGACACCACCAGTGGCCTGGTGTTTGCGGGTCAGCATTCAGTGATCGATGTGACGACGGAAGGTGAGAAGGGCATTATCCGAACCGATCGGCAGGGCTTCACCCTGTATACCTTTGTCGCCGACGATGCAACGCCGGGAGAATCATCCTGTAACGGACCCTGTGCCGTGACCTGGCCGCCACTGTATGCGGACCTCGGTGCTCGTGCCAGCGGTGATTTTAGCATCATCACCCGTGACGACGGCACGCAGCAGTGGGCTTTTAAAACTTATCCGATTTATTTTTACCGTTTCGATGCTGATCCCGGTCAGACCCAGGGGCACGGCATCGAAGGTGCCGGTGATCTCTGGTACGCCGCACGCCCGGATCCGCTACAGGTTGTTGATAGCAACATCGGGTCTTTGTTCGCCGGCAAGGGCAGTGTCATCGATGTCGAGACCGACGGCAGCCAGGCTGATAGTCGTCGTCAACGCGATGATTTCACCCTGTACACCTTCGATAGCGACGTAGTGGACTCCGGCGGTTCTAATTGTAACGGCATGTGTGCCAGTGTCTGGCCACCCCTGTATACCGATCCGGGCGCCAAGCCGAGTGCGCTGATGAGTATCGTGACCCGCGACGACGGCACCCAACAATGGGCCTATAAAGGACGTCCCCTGTATTTCTTCATCAACGATACCGTTGCAGGTCAAACGAACGGTGACGACTTTTTTGGTGCTGAAAACTTCTGGTATGCAGCACGTACTGCACCTGTGCAACGTTCACCCGAGACGTCTGAAGGCGATATCTGGGTTGCACGCGGCGAGGTGGCGGACGTCGATGATGACGGTGCGAAACTCGATACCTTTAGCGACAAGACCGGGTTGAGCCTGTACACCTTCGACAGCGATGTTGCTTTCAGTGGCCAGTCAAACTGTCATGACGATTGCGCACGTATCTGGCCACCCCTGTACGCCGAGTCGATCGATCAGGCCGGTGGTGATTTCAGCATCATTACCCGCAACGACGGCACACTTCAATGGGCTTACAAAGGACTGCCGCTGTATTTTTACTTCGGCGACACGGTGCCGGGCGACCTGTCCGGTGTTTATACCGGCTGGACCGCAGCACACCTGTAAACACCATGAGTTACGACCGGCCACCGACGGTGGCCGGTTTTATCCAGGGAATTCATATTATGTTTAAAACACATCTACCGAGAGTCGTTCTTTTGCTGGCAACTGTCGGTTTGTCAGCTTGCGGCGCGGGCAACGGAAACGGCCTGGATGCCAACGGCCAGCCTTTGGCTGAAGGCAGCACATCTCCACAACAGCTTGTGACCGAACCCAATCTTAAATCCATTCAGGACACGGTGTTCAGCCCGATTTGCGCAGCCTGTCATTTTGGCGCGGCCGCACCCGAAGGTTTGCGTCTAGATAGCGAAGAAAACAGTTTTGCATTGCTGGTCAATGTGCAGAGCAACCAGGATGAAAATTACAACCGGGTCGAGCCGGGTGATCCGGACAACAGTTACCTGATTCAGAAACTGGAAGGCACAGCCCTGGTCGCCACGCGCATGCCGCTTAATCAGCCCGCGCTACCGGACGACGTGATTACGGCGATACGCCAGTGGATCAGTGACGGCGCGTTATCGGAATAAAGGAGAATACACGTGAAGATTATTTTGTCTCGCATGCTGATGTTAGTCGGCATATTAACCATCGTCCAGCTACAGGCCGAACCCTATCTGGCGGTGAAAACCGGCTTGAAATGCATGTCCTGTCATGTCAATCCGACGGGTGGCGGTAAACGTAATGACTTTGGCCGGGTTTATGGTCAAACCAGTCTGTACGGTGGTCATCGTGAAGACGCCAAACTACTGAGTACCCAGATCGGCGAATTTCTCAACATCGGCGGTGACGGACGATTTAGCGCCAGTTATCGCGGTATCGATAAATCATCCGATGAATTCGAGTTCCGTACCGATTCAGCCAGGCTCTATTTCGAGTTTTCACTGTTCGATGATCGACTGGTGTATTACCTGGATGAACAGGTGGCACCCGGCGGGGCGACCAATCGTGAATCCTACGGGCTTTACTGGAGTGAAGATCGACGGTTCTATGTCAAGGCTGGGCGTATGTTTCTGCCCTATGGTCTGCGACTGGAAGACGATAGCGCATTCATCCGTCAGGTGAGCGGAATCAGTTTCACCACACCGGATCTGGGGGTGGAATCCGGTATCGAGCTTCAACAGTGGAGTTTCAATCTGGCGATCAACAACGGTTCCGGTGGTGGCGCTGAATCCAATGTCGGTAAGCAATATAGTCTACGTGCCGAACATATACAGGCCCTATGGCGCATAGGCGCTAGCTACAACCTGAATCTGGGTGACAATGACGATGATCGTACCATGTACAACCTGTTTGCCGGTATTAAATCCGGTCCCGTTGCCTGGTTGATGGAGTTCGATCGTATCGAGGATGATTCGCAGCCAGGCCCGACTTTGCGGCAGGAAGTGGCCTTGCTGGAAGGTAATGCCGAGTTCGTCCAGGGTCACAATTTAAAACTCACCTACGAATATTTCGATCCGGATACCGATATCGAACAGAACCATCGTGAACGTTACAGTACGGTGTGGGAATTCGTGCCTCTACCGATGAATCAGGTCCGTATCGGTTATCGCAGAAATAAAGGTATTCCACAAAACCCTTTGCAGAACGTCAACGAGATATTCATCCAGAATCATATTTACTTCTGAGTGATAAACGCTGAGCTGAAGCGATATGTCTGGAATAAATTCCCACTGGATAGTGTTTACTATAAAAGGGCCGGGTTTTGTCTGTCCTGAGTAAAACGACATTACATGATCCGTTAGAGGGGATTTTAATGGACTATCTTCAGCATCAGCTTGTGGCCGAGATTCCGGCCCTGAGACGCTATGCTTACGTATTGACTCGTGATCGGGAAAGTGGCGATGATCTGGTACAGGATACTCTGGAAAGAGCCTGGAAATATATCGATAGCTGGCAAAAGAACAGCCATTTTCGAGCCTGGCTTTTTACCATTATGAGAAACCTGTATCTGAATGGACGGCGCAAGGAAAAAAACGCACCGTCGACCGTTAATATGGATGATGTGCAGGAGCTGGTTGATCAACGCCACTCACATGATATGCCTGTTCAACTCGAGGAACTGCAGCAGTTTATGATGCAGTTGCCGCTTAACCAACGAGAAGTGGTCACGCTGGTGGCGGTGGAGGGCATGTCATATCGTGAGGTGGCGCAGATACTGGATTTACCGATGGGGACCGTGATGTCGCGATTGCATCGAGGACGTGAGGAACTGAGAACCCGAGTTTTTGCGGAGCCTGAAATCACATTGACGAGGCGTATAAAATGAATTCAAGGCATGATTCCATATCCGATGCTGAACTGCATGCTTTTATCGACAATGAGCTGGACGAGGAAAGAAGGCAATACCTGACGGAGATGCTGAAAGACAACAGGGTGCTGCGTAATCGTGTTCAGCAATATCAGATGATCGACAAAGGCTTGCGAGCGGGCAAGCTACTTGACGACCAACAGCCGATACCTGATCGTTTGTTACAGGCCGCGATTGCCGCCGAGCCGCGCCGCTCGCTGCGCAGTCTGGTGGCTGCGGGGTTGTTGATAATGGGTGTGCTAGGTGGTTTTGTCGGTGGTTTGTCGATGCAACTGGCGACGTCGCCGTCATCCTCACCTCAGCAATATATCCATGACGACTTGTTGTTGCCTGCGAGTCAGGCTTATAAAACCTATGTGCCGGAAATCAGGCATCCGGTTGATGTGGATGGTAGTGAACAGCAGCACCTGGTTGACTGGTTGTCGAATCGATTACAACATCGGATACAGGCGCCTGTTCTTGAGTCGCAGGGGTTTTATCTGGTCGGTGGCCGGTTGTTGCCGGCCGGTGAGCAGGCGGCAGCCTTGCTGATGTACGAAAACGATCAGGGTAAACGCCTGACGGTTTATGTGCGTAGATTATCCTCGGCTGGCGAAGATACTGCGTTCAGTATATCCAACGCCACATCGATACCAATTTTCTACTGGATCGATCAATACTACGGTTATGCGCTGTCGGCAGATATGCCTCGAGAGCAGCTGCTTGCGCTTGGTCGTGATATATACAGCCAGTTAACTCGATAAAATCAAGCCGGGATGGAATGACTTCCATCCCGGTTGTATTGCTTCTAGTTTTCGTAGAGTTCAAAGCTGATCTGCTCCCAGTCCCAGATGTTTTTATAACGGCCATGCATGTCCTGGGCTTTGACCTGGTTGACCGCGATACTGTGATCATCGATTTCACCGCTGACACGAACGGTCTGGTTGTTAAGTTGTCGTTTCTGCTTCAACGGCAGGTCTTCCAGTACATAGTACTCGTTACCACCGGTAACCAGCACGAAGTCCTTTTCAAAGCGCGGCTTCGGATCGTTCTTGTCGGAACTGCAGAATTTTCCATAAAGATGGCACTCCGCGCCTTTGATAACGCCTTCTACGCTTTTTGCATGCGCAATTGACGCGAAGCCTGCTGTCATCAGTAGAGCCATCATAGAACTGATATAAGATGATTTTTTCATAGTCATGTTCCTTTATAAAAGTAGAGTTGATTGATTCAAAGCCTTTCAGATGAACGATTCATCTGAGTTTCATGTGTATAACGCCTGGGCGTTGACTTTTATTCCGTAACAATATGCGAATGAGTTGCTTGAAACTAAGGTGTTGAGTTTTATCAACGAAGGACGACCGTTCAGGGAGCTTATGAGAAAATCAGTGCATCAATCGAGTTGGTGGCAGACTTGAGTGCTGGCGTCTGGAGCAGGAGTCAAACCGTTCTTGCGTGTGACGCCTACATGGACGTAGGTGGTAGAACAATGCAGGAGCAATTGTCGAAGATGACACGCAAATCCACCGTGCGTAGCACACAAAACCAAAAAACGATTCAGAACGGGAAGGCTAAAAATGGCGCCCCGAGCAGGAGTCGAACCTGCGACCTTCCCCTTAGGAGGGGGACGCTCTATCCTGCTGAGCTATCGGGGCTTTGATGAATCAGCGCAAATTCTAACCAATTCACGCGCGCTTGGCTAAGTTTTTTGCCGGCGGCGTTTGTGGCGGTGCCGTGCGCGCGGTTGGGCTCGGCGGTCTTTGCGTTTGAGTAACAGGTGGATTTTTCGCCACACAAACGAATCCGGTTCGTCTTCGTAGGTCATGACGTAGTTCAGGGTGTGCAGGTCGTTGACCATCCATTTCATGCTGCGCTCGGCCACCGGCAGGCCGCAGAACAGGAGCTGATCGCCGGGTTTGATGGCGATGTCGTCGGTGGGCATGAGCAGGACCTTGCTGTCCCGTTTCAATAACAGGGCGACGCATTTCAGGCGCTGTTCGCGTGCACGCGGGTCCTGCAGCAGGTTGCCGACCCGAATTGCACGACCCAGTTGCAGGGTTTTGTGTAGAGCGCGGGTGTCCTGGGTGTTGATGTTGATGGTCCATATATTGGGGCGCATCTCACCGATAACGCCGCTGAGTCGGCTGACGGTGATATTGGCCCATTCCGCATCCTGGTGTCGGGCCTTGTTGAGAAACGGTAACAGCAGCGGAGAGGTGAGCAGGGTGCGAATCTTGCGTGCGATAATGTCGCTGGGCTGCATCACCAGGTTGGCTTCAGTGGCATGGAACAGCTTGCTGTTGGTTTTTTTGTTCTGTCGGGCGACGACGAAGATATCCGGATTGATCTGTCGCGCCGTCATCACAATGGACAGGTTGTTGGAGTCATTATTGGAGCCGGAAATGATACCGGCGGCTTTTTCGACGCCGGCCAGGCGTAGTGTGTGTTCGTCGAAACCGGTGCCGATGATGAAATCGCTTTCGCTGTTTTCCTGGCGGGTGAAGAATTCGTCACGGCGCCTTTCCACCGGGTCGATCACCGTAACCGGGATATTGTGTTTGATCAGGTGCTGGTGCAGGCCCTGTCCGAAACGACCGTAACCGCAAATAATCCAGCGTCCCTGATTGAGATAGATCGGATTGGTTAGCTGGGTTGCCGGCTTGCCGGTCAGCCAGTCATACAACAAATGCAAGGACGGCGAGTGCATGGCCATACCGAATACATTGGCGAAAGTATCGAAAGGATTGATGATGTAGTCGGTACCGAATGACAGCATGTTTTTTTCGTACTCCGCCAGTTCGGAGCGGCAGATGACCTTGATGTTCGGATTCAGCAGTTTCGCGGAGATGGCGATTTTAAGATTGGTCTCGTCGGATGCGGTCACCGCAATCACCGCCGCGCATTGTCGATGTTCCAGGCCGGCCATGATTAGTTGTTCGGGATCGCGTGCATCACCACCGATACTCGGTACCGGGACGGGGAATTCCATCAATGGAATGGTCTTGACTTTCTGTTCATCCTGTTCGATCACGACCGTGCGAATATTGCGCTCTGTCAACGCATGAGCGAGGGCGACGCCGGTTTCGCCGAAACCACAGACCAGGATAAAAGGCTCGTGAATTTTACGAATATCGCGCGCGTAAGATGCGCGACGCATCACCGATTTGAATGTCGGGTCCTGTATCAGCGATAGAATTTTACCCAGCGCATAGAACCAGCAAATCACCGTGACATAGATGGTGATCAGGGCCCACATACGTTGCGGAGCACTCAGTGGGTAGGGGATTTCTCCAAAGCCGATGGTGGTGGCGGTGTAACTGACGAAATAAAACGCGTCGAAAAAGCTCATGTTCCACGGGTTGCCGTCCGCGTCGACACCCGGTGTCAGGACAAGACCGAGAATGGTGATGCCATAGCCGACCACCAGCGCCATGAATGGCGCGCGCATCTGTCGTAGGACCAGTGATGTGACCACAGTCATGGCGGATACACCCTGGCGATCAGTGGCGCATCATCGCGGTTTCGATGATCAGTAACACCACGGAAATAATATTCGCCAGCATGGCGCCGCCGCTGAGTGAAACAATGATGGCGACGACATCGGGCGTCAGTCCGGTATGACTGACATGCACTGCATAGGTCCAGACGATGGAAGCGGAGATCAGCTGCACCATGGCGACCAGACTGGTGGCCAGCAACATGGCGCCCATTTGTGAGCGGTCGCCGAATTTGAGTATGGTGGCGATCAGGTTAACCAGCACCACCGCATAGAGTTCGAACACATTATGGTGATTCGGATTATCCACTTCGCCCATGAAGAAACCGAAGTTCAGGGTGAGGGCCAGGATCATGAAGAAACTGAAGACGACTTTTTCGCGATTCATTTTTATACCCTTTTTTATCGCTCGTTACAGGACGAGTCTAGTTGATTCGGCGCTGGTTGCGCTGCGTTTCAGCAGAGCAGGTTTTCCATGATTTTTTCGTAACACAGTGACAACTGATCGAGATCGTCGGCTTTGACATGCTCATTGATCTTGTGAATGGTTGCATTCAGAGGGCCCAGTTCGATCACCTGTGCACCGGTCGGTGCAATGAAACGACCATCGGAGGTGCCGCCGGCGGTCGATAGTTCGGTTTCGTAACCGCAGACTGTGTGAATCGCCTTGCAGGTGGCATCGACCAGTTCGCCGGCCGGTGTCAGGAAAGGCTTGCCGGACAGGCTCCATTCGATGTCGTAATTCAGTGCGTGTTTGTCGAGCACGGCTTCGATGCGTTCGCGCAGCTGGTCATGAGTGACTTCGGTGGAGTAGCGCAGGTTGAACAGTACATGCAGGTCGCCGGGAATGACATTATTGGCGCCGGTGCCGGCATTGATGTTGGAAATCTGAAACGTGGTTGGCGGAAAAAATTCATTGCCCTGATCCCATTCGATGGATGCCAGTTCCGCCAGTGCCGGTGCGGCGCGATGAATTGGATTGTCGGCCAGATGCGGGTAGGCGACGTGGCCCTGTTGACCATGAACCACCAGGGTACCGGAAAACGAACCGCGTCGGCCGTTCTTGACGACATCGCCCAGTTTGTCGGTGCTCGAGGGCTCGCCGACCAGACAGTAATCGATTTTTTCCTGGCGTGTTTCGAGATGGTCGACCACTTTCACCGTGCCGTCGATGGCCGGGCCTTCTTCGTCGCTGGTAATCAGAAAACCGATCGACCCGCGATGATCCGGGTGTTTGTCGATGAAGCGCTCGCAGGCGGTGACCATTGCCGCAAGGCTGCCTTTCATGTCGGCGGCACCGCGTCCGTAAAGCAGGCCTTCGTCATTGACCTCGGGTTTGAACGGATCACTTTGCCATTGCTCGACCGGACCGGTGGGAACCACGTCGGTATGGCCGGCAAACGCGAACAGGGGTGCGGTATCGCCACGGCGTGCCCAGAAATTATCCACTTCGCCGAAACGTAGCGGCTCGAGTTTGAAACCGAGCGCCTGCAGGCGTTGCATCATCAGTTGCTGGCAGCCCTGGTCGTCGGGTGTGACGGATGGGCGGGAAATGAGATCGATGGCGAGCTGGATGGTATCAGACATGAAATAACCGAGTTTATATTAACTGAAAAGCGGCATTATAACCCGGTCGTGACCGCTGATCAGCGCTAATTTTGGCCGCCGGCCTAGCTGCCGTCACCGTGCATGGCTTCATACATGGCCAGGTATTCTTTTTCCATGGAGGTGAACTCGTCCTGCAGCTTGGCGTATTCCACATCTTTCTTGATGATTTCTTCTTCCAGCTGTTTAACGCGCTGCTTCAGTTCCTCGTCGGCGCCGGCATCGGCAGCGGCCGGTTCTGCACCGGCATCGCCGCTATGTTCGAGTTGCTCCTTGAGGTGTTCGTTTTCTTCTTCCAGTATGGTGATGCAGCCCATCATCTCTTCACTGGTGCGCGTGAACGACGCCAGCGTGGTGCGTAGTTTTTCCGCCTGTGCCGCCTCCAGTTGCAGGTCGTCAATGACGGTCTGCAACTCGTTAATCTGTTCGGCCTGTTTATCCATGACTTCCTTCATCTGGCCCAGGTCCGGTGAGCCATTGTCGTCAGCGCTCTCTCCAGTGCCGGCGATCTGATCTTCGAGCTTGTCCACTTCGTCCTGCAGTCGGGTGTTTTCCAGTTCCAGTACTTCCATGCACATTCTGGAATCGGTGAGCTGGCGTTCCAGTGTATCCATCTGGGCGCGCAGGGCCTCAAGTTCATCCGAACCTTCAGGGAAATGACCTTCCGCATCCTTGACGGATTTACGTAGACTGCTGAGAATATTTTCCTGTTCGTAAATGATGTCTTTCAGTTTATTGACTTCACCATCGATCTTCTTGCCCTGGGCTTCGATGTAAAAAACCTTTTCACTGGACTCTTTTCGAGTGGCGACACTTTCTTCCTGAATGACCTGTGTCTCGACCTGGTGGCTGCCGAAACTGTCCAGGACTTCGCGCATGCCCCGATAGATACTGTCCCAGAACACGTGCTCGTTTTCATGATGCTCCGCGGCATCCCGTTCCAGCTGCAGAAACCTCTGTCGTGCTTCCAGTAGCTGTTGCGGAGTAATCGTATCATCTGCCGGAGGCGTGTCAGGGTTTTCGTTTGCGTCGCCGCTTGCGTCTGTCGCTTCGGTTTGCGCCTCCAGCACTGCTGCATCGCCACCGTCGGCGCGATTGTTTTCCATGCCGTTGCGTGCTTCGTTGCGTAACAGTTCCTGTTCGAGAAATTGCGCGTAACTGGTGGAATTGCCGCTTGCCACCGGTTCATCTTCGGTCTCGGGTTCATCGGCCGTCCGTGCTCGCAGTTTGATGAGGTAGTACACCAGAAACAGGGTGGCACCGAGCAGGATGATCAGAAATTCGGCGACAAACAGTAAATAGATGGACGGGATGAACATGAGCGGCTCGGTTATTTTTTCTGCTTTCGCATTTTCATAAACAGGAAGACGTTGATGCCGATGAAAACGATCACCAGGTTGACGACGACGAAAATGATCAGCGAGCGGGTGAAATTGTCATCCGGTTCAGGTTCCGGCTCTACTTCAGCCGGCGGCGCTTCGGCAGGTGCTTCTACGCTCGGCGCTTCGGCTTCGGGTGGTGCTGGCGGCTCCGGTTCCGGTGGCGGATTTTTCGGGATGGCCGCGCGGAACGAGAAGAACTGCTGACGCTGGAATGTTTTGCTGCGAGCGATCACTGTGGCGGCATAAATGCCGTCCATGGTGGGCTTGAACAGGGTGATGAACATACCGTCTTCGTTGGCACTCTCTACCGGCAGGTTTTCGACCTGTCCGTCCGGGTGTTCGATTTCCAGGCTGATTTCCATACTGGCCAGCAGTTCATCCTGCTTGATGACTTCAGCGTCTTTCTCGAACCAGGTTTTGATGGTCAACTCGGGCATGTAACTCTGGGTGTTGTATTCGAACAGGGTACGCAGTTTGACGTCGGCGACGATGTAGGCGCGGTTGTCGTCGTCGCTGAACAGAATTTTCCAGGCACCTTCCTGGGGATTGCTGATGGTAATCATGTCAAAACTGGACGACACGAACCACTTGATGCGATCGGACTTGAAAGTTGAATTGATGCGTTCGCCATCCGGTGTCTGCAGGTAAATCTGGCTCTGTTCGGTTTTCTTGTTGGCGATGATAGTGACTTCGCGAATGCTCGGATCGACGATGAATTCGTTTTCTGTCAACGGCAGCATGTCGGGTTGTTTGCTCTGTTCGAAAATTTGCGCGAACACCTTGTGCAGTGAGGCGTCATCGGCGGCCAGGGCATAGCGGCCGTCGGTAGCGTCGGCAATTTCCTGCAGCAGGGTCTGGTCGGAACTGTCGGTAAAGGCGATGGTGTAGACCTTGATGCCGAGCGCTTTCAGTTGCGGCAACAGCTCATCGATGATGCGTTGTTTGAGGGCTTCGTTGCGTTGTGCGTCGCCCAGGTCCATCTTGCCGTCGGACATCAGTACCACGATGGGGTCGCGCGGGGCACGCTGGTCGTCACTGAGAATCTTGATGCTGCGAGCCAGTGCCGCATAGATGTTGGTGTAGACACCTTTCGAGGACACGCGGTCGGTGGCGTTCAGGGCACGTTGAATATTCTGATCGGAATCCAGCGGGGTGAGGAAGGTGATCGGGTAGGCATTGTCACTGAAGCTCATCACACTGAGGCGGTCGCGATCACCGAGCAGGTTGATGAACAGTTTGCCCGCCGGTTTACGCAGTTCGCGGGGATCGGTCTTTTTCATGCTACCGGAACTGTCCATCACCACCACCGCATCCAGCGGCGGTTTATCTTCGGCACGGGCCAACGGCCCGAGCGCCAGGGCGCCGAGCAGGAAGGTGACGATCAGATACAGGTTCAACCGCATGATGCCCCGCCAGGTGTCTGAATTATTATTGTGTCTGGTTCTAGAAAGTGGCGCTAAGCCCTTGTTTTTTGATTGTAGTACACATCCGCGACAATGTAGCCGGGGAGATATCCTGAATCCGAATTCCAGGGGCTTGCCGTTTGAATTTACTGGTTGAGGTGCTCGATGATCGATTTGCGCAGGTTTTGCCAGGCGTTTTCGTCGATCAGTGGCCTGTTGTGGCAGTCGGTGATGTTGAAGATGTCCCGTGCTTCCTCGCCGGCAGTGGCGATTTTGGCGCTGTGGATACGCACGTTCTGTTCCACGAAGGCCTGGGCGATGCGTGCCAGCAGGCCGGGACGGTCGTTGGTGGTGATGTGCATCACCGTAACGTCCTGGTTGGGTAGCTGTTCGAAGCGTACCCGGGTCTGGACCTTGAAGTGCTTCTGCACCCGTGAAGCCGGGCGCGGTTCTTCCATTTCCCGGTCGGCGTCCGGCGCCAGTCGTTTGTTGAGGCGTTCGATGATTTCCTTGATGCGGAAGCCACCGGAAGGTAGCTGGCCGTCTTCTTCCAGCACCTTGAAGGATTCCAGCTTGTTGCCTTCATCGGTCGCCATCAGCTGGGCTTCGACGATGGTCAGGCCGAGCTGGTCCAGGGTGGAGGCGAGGCGGGCGAACAGGTCGTTCTGTTCCTTCGCGTAGATGAGAATTTCGATGTGGCCCTTGTCGCCGATTTCCGCCGCCACCATGGGGAGCGGGCGATTGCCCCAGCGCAGGATCAACTCGGTATGCCAGCGCACCTGGTAGGGTGAATGGTGGAGGAAATAGTCGTCGGTGAAATGCTGCCACAGGGCGTTGACCCGGTCCGGCATGTAACCGGCCTTGGTGAGCAGGCGCTGCGCGTAGGTGCGGGTGTGGTGCACCGCGACTTCCCGGTTGGTGGGATTGTCCAGTCCGGCGCGCAGGGCGCTGGAGGTCTTGTGATAAAGATCGGCGAGCAGGCTGTCTTTCCAGGTGTTCCAGTGTTTCGGGTTGGTGCCGCGAATGTCGCAGATGGTCAGCAGGTAGAGGTAATCCAGGTGCACCTGGTCGACGATCTGGCGTGCGAATTCGGACACCACTTCCGGGTCGCTGATGTCCTTGCGCTGGGCCACCATCGACATCAGCAGGTGATAGCGCACCAGCCAGGCGACCAGTTCCGCATCTTCGCGCGGTAAACCGTGATCGATACAGAAATTC
>CBDULQ010000093.1:0-12849 GCA_965368115.1 uncultured Gammaproteobacteria bacterium
CCAAGTTTTTGTTAGATATTATTAGATAATCGTATGCCTGAACCGCCAGGGTCCAGGTTGAACAGAAGGCAAAGCGCATGGGTAAAAATGTAGTTGTTCTGGGTAGCCAGTGGGGTGATGAAGGCAAGGGTAAAATCGTCGACCTGCTCACTGATCGAGCTGCGGCCGTGGCCCGTTTTCAGGGTGGACACAATGCCGGCCACACCCTGGTCATCGGTGATAAAAAAACCGTTCTGCATCTGATTCCGTCCGGTATTCTGCGTGACAATGTACTGTGCCTGATCGGCAATGGCGTCGTGCTGTCGCCGGCCGCCCTGTTCGAAGAGCTCAACATGCTGGAACAGAACGGCGTGGACGCTACCCGTCGGCTGAAGATCTCCGAAGCCTGCCCGATGATTCTGCCTTATCACGTGGCACTCGATCACGCCCGTGAAGCGGCGCGTGGCAAGAAAGCCATCGGCACCACCGGGCGTGGTATCGGCCCGGCTTACGAAGACAAGGTATCGCGTCGCGGTCTGCGCGTCGGTGACCTGCTTAACGAACAGGATTTTGCCGAGAAGCTGAAGGAAGTGATGGACTATCACAACTACAGTCTGATCAACTTCTACCAGGCCGATCCGGTGGATTACCAGCAGGTGCTGGATGAAACCCTGGCCCACGGCGAAAAGATCAAGCCGATGATCGAAGACATCCCGGCGTTGCTGTACAAACTGCGCCAGCAGGGCGAGAACATCATGTTCGAAGGCGCCCAGGGTACGCTGCTGGATATCGACCAGGGCACCTACCCCTATGTGACTTCATCCAATACCACAGCCGGCGGTGCCTGCACCGGCTCCGGCGTTGGTCCCAAGGACCTGGATTACATCCTCGGTATCACCAAGGCCTACACCACCCGTGTCGGTGCCGGTCCTTTCCCCACCGAGTTGTTCGACGAAGTCGGTCAGTACCTGGGTGAAAAAGGTCATGAGTTCGGCGCCACCACCGGTCGTAGTCGCCGTTGCGGCTGGTTCGACGGTGTGTCGCTGCGTCGTGCCGCACAGGTAAACAGTATCACCGGCATGTGCATCACCAAGCTGGACGTGCTGGACGGTCTGGAAACCCTGAAAATCTGTACCGGCTATAAATGCGACGGTGTGGAAAAGGATCTGCCGCCGATCGGTGCCGATGCCTATGCCCGTTGCGAACCCATTTACGAAGAAGTGCCGGGCTGGAAAGAATCCACCGTCGGTCTGAAAAAATATGATGAGCTGCCGGAAAACGCTCGCGCTTATCTGAAACGTCTGGAAGAAGTCGTGGGTATTCCGGTGGATATCATTTCCACAGGCCCCGAGCGTGATGAGACCATTATCCTGCGCAATCCATACGAATAAGCTCATTTCAGTCAATGTTCACGCCAGGCCGAAGCCCGTCAGGGTTTCGGCCTTTTTTTGTGTAGACGACCGAGAATACCGGGTACTTGCCCTTATCGGGTGATGTGCGAACACTGCGATCGTTGGATAATTTGCACTGACTGCAGACACCGACTCGGTGCAGGGAATGCGGTCAATTATTCAAGTTCAATATGGAGTTGAAAATGAAGAAATCTGCGATTGCACTGGCTGTTGCACTCTATATCGTCGTTTCGGATATCTCTGCGGCAACCGTAAATCCGGAATCCGGTTTGTTCAATAGCGGCATGGATCAACTGACCCAGGTCGCTGAACAGAACTTCATGACCCTGGGTCTGACAAGTTTCGATGGTCTGCGCTCGTCCGGAAATGATGCAACAGTGTCGACGGCTGAACTGACTCGTTCGGTTCCGTTGCCTGCCGCAGCCTGGTTGTTCATGTCGGGTCTTGCCGGATTGCTGGCGATGTTACGGCGCAAACGAAATCACCCCGCAACAACTGGTGCCGCTGAACCTTTTAAGCAGCGCCAGGCCTGAGTTAACCCCTGAGTTTATCCAGCAGCCTGTTTTTTAACTCGTCTTTCTTACGCTCGAGCTTGTTGTCGAGTTTCTGTTTTTTGAGCTCTTTTTCCTGTTCAATCTTGTTATCCAGGTCGGCCAGTTTCTGATCGAACTCCTGCTGGTAATTATCCAGTTCGGTTTTGATGCTGTCGATGCGTTGGCGTGTGGCTTCGACTTTGGCCATGGGTTCGCGCAATTTCTCGTCGATGCGTGCACGTAGTTTCTGTTCGAACTGTTGCTTGCGCTGATTGATCTGCACCTTGAATTCACGACCGATCTGGTTGTCGAGATCGGATTTCATATCGATATCGAGATCACGAATCTTGCCGCTGAATACCGCATCAACCCGAAACTGATGCACATTGCTGAAGGCATTCGATAGCATTTGTGTCAGGGCGCCTGAAGACCCTGTGCTGCTGGCAAATTTGACCTTATTGAAGCGGGCGTCCGCATTGCCGTCCAGGCGACCGGAATGCAGTTTGGCGGTCACCTGCATGCTTATCAGACTCTGTTGCATGGTCAGCGCCAGCTTTTCACTTTTACTCAATTGCAAATCATTGAGTTGATAATTTTTAATACCGTAGTCGATACGAGTGAAACCCTGCTGCGGATCAACATAATTGAATTCGCCGGAGAGTTTTTCACTGTCTCGATGACGCATATTCTGACCTTCCATGCTGAAGCGAGTGGGCTTTTTGCTAATGGTCTGGTCCGATGAAATATCACTGATGCGACCGACAAACTCGCCGCGTGGTATTTGCGCATCCAGGGAAGCATTACGCACATAAAAGCCCGGCTTTGGATTGAATTCACGGTATTTGATGAATTCACCTTCGGAGCGCTCGACCTTGGGTTCTGCACGTTCCGATTTAATGTAGGGACGTACCCGTGCATACCAGGTTTGTGCCAGACGCAGATACTCGGCGGTTTTTTCACCGAGAATCAGTTCCGTGACATTGCCTGCACTCAGGTCGTCGAGTTTATATTTCTGTTTGATACGGGCGATATCCTCGCCCGGTGCTGCTTTGGCCGTTTTGTATTCCTGCTGTAGTCGTTCGCTGTCCTGGTTGATGGTTCGTCGTGCTTCGCGAATACGCTCGACTTCAGCCTTGATGTCCTTGCGCAATTGTTTGGCGCTTTCGATCGCGGCCAGTTTCTGTTTAGTGTCGCCGCGAAATTCATTGCGGATATTGTCGTAGCGAGCGCGCAGCGCATCCCAGCGTTTTTTATCGGCGATGTCGTCGCGCATTTTACTCCACTGGTTCTGAGTGCTGTCCAGATCCTGTTTCAATTCATCAACCAGACGTTGCGAGTTCAATTGTTCGGCGGCAATGACTTCTTCTGCGCTGGGCAGGTCGATGTCCGGCATTATTTTGTCCAGCATGCCGGGGCCGGTATCCTGCTCTTCCACGACCGGCTTGCGTAGCGCGCCGGATCGACTGCGTGGTGTGCCAACACGAATACCGGACAGGGACATATCATCGATGATGACTTTCTTCAGCAACAGGTCACCAAACGAAAGGCCGAAATGGGCTTTGGCTATCTGCACGGAATTGATCATCGGCTGATTGGGGTCGGTAACCTGGATATCGTTGACGGTAACGGCAAAGGGTGAATAGCTGACATCGACAGAAGCGACATCCACCTGCGCCTGGTTGGCTTTAGTCCATGTGCTTTCGATAACCGATTCGATTACCGGGCCGGCGAATAGCAGACTGCCGCCGATCAGGGCGCCGAGAAAAACGACAAAGGTTATCAGGCCGGGCCAGCGTATAAATTTCATCAATATCTCCTATACCTGTTAACTGGCTCTAACGTTCTTCCATGACGGATACGGCACGTGAAACCCACTTGTTGGACTTCAGTGTTTTGAACAGACGCGATTTTTCCAGGTAGGTCATGACGTCGGAACGGTAGTGCCGAATCAGCAAATTACTGATCAGAATGAAAGGTATAAAGGCAATGAGCGAAACAGCCAGGCTGCCCATGACGATGCTGTTGTTGAAATTGCTGATGCGCCACCACGGTTGGTTGTACATATCGGTAAACAGGGGTTTGAGATCCGCGTTGAGCAGGATGCTTTTGCCCAGGTCATGGAATACGGGATCGAGCAGATAAGCCAGGCCGGAAAAAAACAGCCAGCCAAGCAGGAATGCCGCCAGGTTGATACGGAACATCAGCAGCACCAGGATAACCAGAATGTTGTGCAGATTGAAAAGCGGTGTGAGGCCGGCAATCATGGCCAGCGCGAATCCCATGCTGATGGCAATCGGCGCGGTCTCCGAACTGAGTATTCGGATCAGTTTTATCAGTTGTGAAAACATACGGCTTCCTTCTGTTTTCGATGCTGTGCTGAGTTTAGCCTGTTTTGTATCATCTGTTGTTTGTATTTAATCGATACGCACTTTTGAACGCAGGTTCTTCTGCTGACTATGACGCGTTTTACTGTCCAGTCGTCTGCGTTGCGAAGCCCGGGTCGGTTTTGTCGCCTTACGCGGTTTTTCGACGTGTACTGCCTGCCGAATCAGTTGCGCCAGTCTGCGCAGTGCATCGTCGCGATTTTTGTCCTGGCTGCGATAACGCTGCGCCTTGATGATGATAACGCCATCGTTGCTGATTCGCTGGTCCCGGTAGTGTAAAAGTTTCTGCTTGTAATCATCGGGCAGGGACGAAGCCCGAATATCGAAACGCAGATGAATCGCGGTAGCCACCTTGTTGACGTTCTGGCCGCCGGCTCCCTGGGCGCGAACGGCCTGCAGGTCGATGTCTTCGTCTTCGATTCGGGCTCGGTTGTCGATCTGCAACATGGTTAAACTTTTTTCGTGGGCCTGGTCGGCCTATTGCTTTATTCTGTTACCCATATTAAATGATTAGCCTGGAGGCGCAAAACCGGTCGGGCATCCAGGGCGACCCGGTGACGGGATTCGTGAACGGTTGCCCATTTAGCGGGTCAGAATAGCGCTTCGTCATCTATCCGTCAGGCAGACTATTGAGTTTGCCCGGCCAGCTGTCGCATCATGATAACAGGCCCTAGCAGAGGATTGAGGGGATGAATATAACATCAAGTTTACGCTTTACCCACTGGTTACTGTTACTGGTGCCCGGCTTACTGTTGCTGGCCGCCTGTGAGCCGAATGGCCAGCAGCCGAGTATCGATTTGCAGCAACCGACTCATGCGACAGCGCAACAGAAGGTTGAAGCGGTGGTGCGGGTGTTTGTCGATGCGTCCATCAAACGCGACTTTGCCAGTCAGTATCAGGTGGTATCGAGTGCCGACAAGCAGGTTAAGACACTGGACCAGTATGTCGCTGAGAAGGCGCCGCGCGAGCGCACTCTGGCCGACAGTTTTTATCAGCAGATCAGTTACAGTATCGAGGACGTCAAGGTGGGCGACGATCAGGCACTGGTCCGTGTCGCCTATCGCTTTCCGGATGTCGAGCGCATGATCAAGGAGCGTTTCGGCCTGTCGGTGCTGGGTAAGATTACCGACGAAAAATTCGACAGCATGCGTCAGCAACTGGAAGCCGCGTACCAGAACAAAGTGCCACCGATGAAACACTCCACCCGTGATTACCAATTGCGTAAGGAATCATCCGGCTGGCGTATCTATCTGGGCTGGGACAAGGCGACGCAGAACAGCAGCGCCAGCAACAGCCGGTAAGTAAAATCAGCCCAGTTGCTCGTCGAGTAGTTCGATCCAGTGCCTGACCGGCACCTGGCTGGCACTGGCCAGATGGAGCTGGCAGCCGATGTTGGCGGTGGCGATGACATCCGGTTGCGGTTGCTGCAGGGCTTCGAGTTTGTTGTGTAACAGGCGCTGTGACAGCTCCGGCTGCAAAATCGAATAGGTACCGGCTGAACCGCAACAGAGGTGGCCATCGGTGACCGGCACCAGTTCGAAACCCGCCGCCTGCAATACCGATTCCACCACGCCGGCCAGTTGTTGCCCGTGCTGCAGGGTGCAGGGGCTGTGGAAAGCGATCCGCGGTGTATTGGTCGATGTCGGTCTGGGCAGTGTTTCCGCGGCCAGAATTTCCCCTGCATCCTTACAGCACTCGGCGACCTGCCGGGCTTTGTCTGCATAGACCGGGTCATCGGCGAGCAGATCGCCGTATTCTTTCAACATGGCGCCGCAACCGCTGGCGCTGACGACGATGGCTTCCGCACCCTGTTGCAGGTGTGGCCACAGGGCATCGATATTGCGGCGTACGAAATTCAAGCCTTCTTCATGAGCCGACAGGTGATGACTGACCGCACCGCAGCAACCGGCCTGGCGGACATCGATCAGCTGAATGCCGAGTTTATTCAGTACCGAGGCGGTGGCGCGGCTGGTTTCCGGAGTCGCCACACTCTGCACACAGCCCTGGAACGCAATCATGCGCCGCTGATGGGTCTGTTGCGGCCAGGCTTTGCGCGGCTGTCGGGGTGGCAGCTTGCGTTGCATTGCATTCGACAGCATGGGTTGCAGCAGATGTCCGAGTTTCAGTAACCATTTCACGCGTGTCGGGTAGGGCAGCAGTTTACGCAGCGCGAATCGCTGCAATCGAACCGGCAAGCTGCGGCCGACCTGTTGTTCCACCACCTGGCGTCCATAATCCAGCAGCCGGCCGTACTGGACGCCGGACGGGCAGGTGGTTTCGCAGGCGCGGCAGGTCAGGCAGCGATCCAGGTGAGTCTGGGTTTTTGCACTGACCGGCTGCCCCTCGAGCACCTGTTTGATCAGGTAGATGCGGCCGCGTGGACCGTCCAGTTCGTCACCCAGCAGTTGATAGGTGGGACAGGTGGCGGTACAGAAGCCGCAATGCACGCAGTTGCGCAGAATGCGTTCCGCTTGCTGGCCCTGGTGGTTTTGAGTGTACTGGTGGTCGAGTTGCGTCTGCATGGCGCGAAGAAATCCTAGAGGTCAGCGTAAAGACGACCCGGGTTCAGAATGCCGGCCGGATCGAAAGCCTGTTTGAGATTGCGATGCAGCCGTTGCAGTACCGGTGTCAGCGGCTGGAATACCTGATCTCGCTGAGCGGGACTGCGGAACAGGCTGGCGTGGCCGTCGTGGTCCGCAGCCAGTTGCTGCAGCCGGTCCGCACCGGCGGGTCCCCGATACCAGCGCAGGGCGCCGCCCCAGTCATAAAGCCAGTCGCCATCCAGTGCCAGCGGGGCTGCGTCGTTGGCCAGCGACAGGCGCCAGAGCGCGTCGTCGGCGTCGAAAAACGGGTGTTTCTGTTCGCGCAGGTTGCGCCAGAAGTGGTCGTCCTCCGGCAGCAAGTCGCCACCGATGGTCTGTTGGGCTGCTTCCACGGCGCGGGGTGTGCCGGACAGGCGCACAAACAACTGGTGATCGTAAAAACTCAGTGCACTGACCGGTAATGGCTGCAGCATCCATTGCTGCATCTGGCGCAAAGCCTGGTCGGTGTTCATATCCAGCGCCAGAGTGAGTTGTTGCTCGGGGATGGGTAGCACCTTGAGAGAGATTTCCAGCATCACGCCCAGCGTGCCCATGGCGCCGGCCATCAGCCGGGACACGTCGTAACCGGCGACGTTTTTCATCACCTCGCCGCCGAAGCGAATGATTTCACCACGACCGTTGAGCAGTTGCACGCCGAGCAGGAAATCGCGCGCCGCACCGGCAAAGGCGCGCCGTGGGCCGGAAAGATTACAGGCGATGGTGCCGCCCAGTGTCGCCTTATTGCCGAAGGCGGGCGGTTCGAAGGCGAGCATCTGCCCCTGTTCCGCCAGCGTCTGTTCGATCAGGCTCAATGGGGTGCCGGCGCGGGCGGTGATGACCAGTTCGGTCGGCTCGTAATGCACGATGCCGCTGTGCGGGCTGACGTCGAGCAATTCACCCTGGCTGATGCGACCGAGAAAACCCTTGCTGCCGCCGCCGCGAATCTGCAATGGCGTTTTGTCCTGCTGCGCCTGCGTCACCTGGGCCTGCAGGACGCCGCTGATGTCCTGGTCCATGTCAGAAACGCTCCAGGTCGGGAAATGGCAGTTCGCCACGATGCACATGCATGGCGCCGAACTCGGCACAGCGATGCAGGGTGGGCACCGCCTTGCCCGGATTGAGCAGGCCCAGCGGATCGAAGGCGGCCTTGATGGCGTGGAACTGTGTCAGTTCGATGGCGTTGAACTGTACGCACATCTGGTTGATTTTCTCCATGCCGACACCGTGTTCACCGGTGATGGTGCCGCCCACCTGTACGCAGAGTTCGAGGATGCGACCACCGAATTCCTCGGTGCGCTCGAGCTCGCCGGGTTTGTTGGCATCGTACAGAATCAGTGGATGCAGGTTACCGTCGCCGGCATGAAATACATTGGCCACCGGCAGATCATATTCGCGCGACAGCTCGGCAATGGTCCGCAACACTTCCGGCAAACGTTTGCGCGGAATGGTGCCGTCCATGCAGTAATAGTCGGGCGAGATACGGCCCACCGCAGGAAACGCCGCCTTGCGTCCTTTCCAGAAGGTCATGCGTTCCGCATCGTCTTTCGCGGTGCGTACTTCGGTGGCGCCGCTCTGCATGAGAATGCCGCGCACCACGGCAATCTGTTCCGATACTTCTTCCGAGGTGCCGTCGAGTTCGCAGAGCAGAATCGCCTGGGCGTCGACGGGATAACCGGCATGCACAAAATCTTCGGCGGCGCGGATCGCCAGGTGGTCCATCATTTCCAGGCCGGCGGGAATGACCCCGGCGGAGATGATGTCGCCCACCGCGGCACCGGCTTTGACGACATCGTCGAAGGCGGCCAGCATCACCTGGGCCCGTTCCGGTCTGGGCAGCAGTTTCACGGTGACTTCGACGATGACGCCGAGCATGCCTTCGGAGCCGGTCATCAGGGCCAGCAGGTCGTAACCCGCGGCATCCAGACCGGCACCACCGATGCTGATCAGTTCGCCGTCCATGGTCACCATTTTGATCTGCTGGATGTTGTGCACGGTAAGGCCGTATTTCAGGCAATGCACACCGCCGGAGTTTTCCGCCACGTTACCGCCAATGGTGCAGGCAATCTGCGACGAGGGGTCCGGCGCGTAATACAGTCCGTGCACGGCGGCGGCTTCGGAAATGGCCAGGTTGCGTACCCCTGGCTGGGCACGGGCGGTGCGGCGTGCGGTGTTGATTTCGATGATCTGGTTGAAACGGGCCAGGCTGAGCAGAATACCCTGGGCATGGGGCAGGGCGCCGCCGGACAGGCCGGTACCCGCACCGCGCGCCACCACCGGCACCTGCAGGCGCTGGCACAGACGCAGAATGGCCTGCACCTGGCTGATCTGGTCCGGTAACACGGTGAGCAGAGGTAACTGGCGATAGGCGGACAGGCCGTCGCATTCATAAGGGCGCAGGTCTTCCGCCTGATGCAGGATCGCCTGTTCCGGCAGGATCTCTTGCAACTGCTTGAGCAGTGCGTCTCGATCGGCAGAGAATGCCGAATCTGCAACTTGATTCATGGAGTGAAATCGTCGTTTTTAATCGTTGTAGCGCCGGGCCCTGGCAGGCCTGGCGTCGGTTCCGGTCAGCCTCGCGGCTGCAGGTCGTGCAGGGATACTACCATGATGCCGCGCGGAAATTCCCCATTAACATCATGGCCTGCGAGCGGCGGCTGCGCGGCCACTGGAAATAATTATCGGCCGAATATGTTAAGCTAGTGGCGGTGATGAATCATATCCAGTGCGAAGTCAGGCCGATCCCTCAGGCGAAAACTGCCGAAATATCGGTGAATCAACTGAATATAACGCGATCTAAACGTCGTCGCTCGGGCTGCACGACGGGAATAAATCGCTCGACAGGAATGATTGATGACTGAAGACAAAGATAAGTTATATATATTACTCATCAGTGTACATGGATTAATTCGCAGCGATCAGCTGGAACTGGGGCGTGACGCCGATACCGGCGGACAAACCAAATACGTCGTCGAACTGGCGAAGGCGTTGGGTGAACACCCGGATGTCGGCCGCGTCGATCTGCTGACGCAGCGGGTGAAAGGGCCGGGCGTCGCAGCTGATTATGGTGCCGCGGTCGAGGCCATTTCAGAACATGTACAGATCGTGCGCCTGGATTGCGCCGATATGGATTACCTGCCCAAGGAAGAACTCTGGGATTATCTCGATAACTTCGCCGACAACGCCCTGCATTATCTGCGTCAGCAGCCGCAGTTACCCCATCTCATCCATAGCCATTACGCGGATGCCGGTTATGTCGGCTCACGTCTGGCCAGTTTCCTGGAGATTCCACTGGTGCACACCGGCCATTCGCTGGGGCGCGTCAAACGCCGGCGGTTGATTGCCAGCGGTGTCGGCAAGGCGGATATCGAAAAACGTTACAACATGTCGCGGCGCATCGAAGCCGAGGAAGAAACCCTCGGTGTCGCCGAACTGGTGATCACCAGTACCAACCAGGAAATCGAAGAACAGTACGGCCTGTACGATTATTACCAGCCGCAAAACATGCGCGTGGTACCACCGGGTACCGATCTCACTCGATTCTATCCACCCTCCGGTGACGAGCCGGAAGCGGCGATCAATGCGGAACTCAAACGTTTTCTGAACGCACCGGATAAACCCATGGTGCTGGCCCTGTCGCGACCGGATCAACGCAAGAATATTATTTCCCTGGTGGAAGCCTATGGCGAATCAACCGCCTTGCAGGCGCTCGCCAACCTGGTCATCGTCGCCGGCAACCGCGACGATATTCGCGACATGGATGAAGGTGCCCAGGAAGTGCTCACCGATATTCTGCTGACCATCGATCAATACGATCTGTATGGCAAGGTGGCTTATCCCAAGCATCATCGGTCGGAAGATGTATCCATTCTGTATCGTCTGGCGACCCTGTCGAAAGGTGCGTTCATCAATCCCGCACTGACCGAACCCTTCGGCCTGACATTGATCGAAGCCGCAGCCTGCGCCTTGCCTATTGTCGCCACTGAAGACGGCGGACCGCACGATATTATCGATAACTGCCACAACGGTTATCTGATCGATCCGCTGGATAAACCGGCGATGGCGGAAACCCTGATCAAGGTGCTGGACGATCCGCAAAAATGGCAGACGTTTTCCGATAACGGCGTGGCCGGCGTGCAGACGCATTATTCCTGGCAGGCGCATGTCAAAAAATACATCAATACCATAAGCCCCATCGTCGACAAACACGAACAGCCCAACAAGCTGGTACTGGCGCGACGCCCCTTGCTGTATCACGATCGCGCCATCTTCAGCGACCTGGACCAGAACCTGCTGGGCTCGGCGGAAAAACTGCAGCCGTTCCTGCAGTTGCTGCACGATAATCGCAAATGTTCCGCGTTCGGAATCGCGACCGGACGCAGGCTGGATTCGGTATTGAAAAAACTCAAACAGTTCGGCATTCCGACACCGGATATTCTGATCACCAGTCTGGGCACGGAAATTTATTACGCGCCTAACCTGACGCGCGACACCGCCTGGACCGATCACATCGATTATCTGTGGAAGCCGCGCAGTGTGCGCCGCCTGTTGTCGGAACTGCCGGGCCTTAAATTGCAGGGTAAAACCGAACAGAGTCCGTTCAAGATCAGTTATTACATCGATCCCAGCCAGGCGCCTTCGGTGGATGAGATTACCCGACTGTTGCACCAGCATGACCAGATCGTCAACGTGTTCATGTCATTCGGACAGTTTCTCGATATCGTGCCGGTGCGCGCATCCAAGGGATATGCCCTGCGCTGGTACGCGGACCAGTATGGTATTTCGCTGGAAAACATTCTTACCGCCGGTGGTTCCGGCGCTGATGAAGACATGATGCGCGGCAACACGCTGTCTGTGGTGGTGGCTAATCGTCATGAAGAAGAACTGTCGGAACTGACCGATCTGGATCGTGTGTATTTCGCTCAGCAACCTTATGCAGCAGGCATCATCGAAGCCATCGATCATTACGATTTCTTCGGTAGTTGCCGGGTACCTGTAAAATGACACGACTATTACTCTGTACCGATCTCGATCGCACACTGTTGCCAAACGGGCCGCAACCCGAATCGCCCCTGGCAAGGCAGCGCTTCAACCAGCTGGTAGCGCATGAACATGTAACCCTCGCCTATGTCACCGGACGTCACCAGGCACTGGTGGAAAAGGCTATCAAGAACTATTCCATTCCGCAGCCGGACTTCGTCATCGCCAATGTGGGTGCAATCATCTACCAGATCGACAACCGTCACTGGCAAGTCTGGGATGCCTGGGAAAGCACCATCGACCAGGACTGGAACGGCAAGTCGCGAATGGAGATCCATGAACTGCTCAGTGAGTTTCGCGATCTGCGTCTGCAGGAAGTCGCCAAACAGAGCACGCATAAACTCAGTTACTACGTACCCCGCTATATCAAACAACAACCCTTGCTCAAGCAGATGCAGGATCGACTGGAAGCGGCGCATATTCGCGCCAACCTGATCTGGAGCGTCGACGAACAGGCGAATATCGGCTTACTGGATGTGCTGCCGGCGAGTGCCGGTAAGCGCCAGGCGATCGAATTTCTCATGCAGCAACTGGATTATTCGCTGCAGCAGACGGTGTTCGCCGGTGATAGCGGCAATGATATCGATGTCATGGCGAGTCCGATTCAATCGGTGCTGGTGGCCAACGCCAGTGACGAGGTGCGCAAGGCGGCCGTCACCCAGGCGCACGTCAATCAGCAGAGCGATCACCTGTATCTGGCGCGTGGCGATTACATGGGCATGAACGGCAATTACAGCGCTGGTATACTGGAAGGCGTTGCACATTATTTACCGCATACTGAAGACTGGTTTCGAGGTGCCGCATGAGCGTTCGATCCGCGCCGGTGATTTTTGGTGAAGTGCTATTCGACTGTTTCCCAGACGGTAGTCAGGTGCTGGGAGGCGCACCGTTTAACGTCGCCTGGCATTGCCAGGCTTTCGGG
>CBDULQ010000094.1:0-12844 GCA_965368115.1 uncultured Gammaproteobacteria bacterium
TTACCGCTGGTGGACACATAGCCCAGCTCAGCGGATGCCTTCCACTGGTACAACTTGGCTGTGTCGCCGGCTTCTTCCGCCGCATATAACGGCTGCGCCAGTACACATAGCCCGGCCAGAGAAAGGGTTAACACTTTTTTCATTATTCGTCTCCTGTAGTCAGTTTGATCGGGCAACTATCGAATGATCGTCAGGCCGATTTGGCAGTCGGCATATCGATCACATGCAGATCGCGCTGCGGATAAGGAATGGAAATACCCTGCTCATCGAAGGTTTCCTTGATGGTCTGCAGCAGATCGGCACGTACTGCCCAGTAGTCGCCTGTTTTCACCCAGGGACGCACGGCGATGTCGATGCTGCTTTCACCCAGTTCCAGCACCATGATGGTCGGTGCAGGATCCTCGAGAATCAGTTCGTGCTTGCTGATGATGCCGTCGATAATTTCTTTTGCCTTACCAATATTATCATCGTAGCCGATACCAATAACCAGATCGATCCGACGGGTTTCTCGAGTGGTGATGTTGATGATGGAACCACCGTAGATGTGACTGTTGGGTATGGTGATTTCCTGATTATCGCCGGTACGCATCAGAGTATTGAAGATGCGAATCGATTCGACGACACCGGTGGAACCGGCGGCGGTGATGACGTCACCGATTTTGAACGGCTTGAACAGTATGAGCATGACCCCGGCGGAAAAATTGGATAGCGAATCTTTCAATGCCAGGCCGACGGCCAGACCGGCAGCGGCGAAGACGGCAAGTACCGAAGTGGTATCGACGCCGAGTTGTTCCAGTGCGGCAATGATGACGACGATGGTGAGTGCGGCACTGATGATATTACCGCCGAAATCGGCCAGTGACTCATCCACATTGGCCCGCGTCATCACCCGGCGGATTGCATTCACAATCAGTTTAACAATCCAGCGACCGATCACATAGATAGCAATCGCCAGCACAATGTTAATACCCCAGGGAATGACATAGTCGTTGAGCAGATCGACATTGGAATCAAACAGTTTATTCATTTTTATTGCCTCTAGACAGATCCATTATTTTCGACGAAGCGCCACCCTGGTTGAACACAACTCAAGCATTGAACCCCGTTTGACAATTCGCCCCCATTACCGGAACGGTAATGCATCCGGCCGACGCCAGAAAACGCCAGGCCATGGCCGGCCATGCAGAACTGTGTATGATATCGGAATTATCTTTACATACCAGTCCGTAACCCCAAAAACAAACCAGCCTGTGTGACATAAGCCATACTACACATAATTTATCATACGCCTCCGCCTGCACTGAAGCTTGAGCGAAAACAAATTCCAGCCGAGAACCCGGTTAACCGGATGTTTTATTAAACGGTTCAAGTTTCTCCTGCCCTGGTGGACCGAAAGCGTGGATTTTTATGATCTGGCTCATGTTTTTTGCGCCGCCGATATTGCCATGCAGAACTACCGGGATTAAGGTCGATCTCACCCTGCAACGATTCACAATCCGGTGAATCGAATTTTCCATGAGGACATAAAAATGAGTACCAGACTGAGCACCGGGCTGTTATTACTGGGCTTGTCGGCGGCACTGGCCGCACCGGCCTTTGCCGCAGACGACGCGCCTATTTACGGCAGTCAGTTAATGACCCAGCAGGAACGACAGGAATTCCGCACCCGCATGCGTAATGCGGCCTCGGCGGAAGAGCGCGAACAGATTCGCAACGAGCACCATGAACAGATGCGCAAGCGTGCCGCGGAAATGGGTGTGGAATTGCCCGAGCAACCACCGGCTCGCGGCGGAAAAGGTATGGGTCCCGGCCAGGGCATGGGTCCGGGCAAAGGTATGGGCCAGGGTGGTGGAATGGGTGGCGGCAAAGGCAAACAGTAAACGCCATCGACACACTCCGAACGGGGCGCATATCGCGCCCCGTCTGCGTAAGAGTCGATTGACCGGCCCTAGAGTCGAAGACTGATTTCCATCAACCGCGGGTCATCGTCGCAGGACTCGATACGAAATCCGAGTTTCTCCGCCAGCTTGAGCATCTCACGATTATTCGCCAGCACCTCGCCCATCATTTCTTCCAGTCCACGGTTGCGCGCCACGGCCATTAACCGGGTCATCAGTTCGAACGCCAGCCCCTGGTGATGCCATTCGTCCTGAATGACAATCGCGAACTCGCAACTGTGTCCGTCCGGGTTGGTAACGTAACGGGCAACGCCCACTTCCTGTTCCTCACCGTCTGCATCGTACACACCGATCAGTGCCATCTCCCGGTCGTAGTCGATCTGGGTAAATCGAATCAACATGTCCGGGGTCAATTCGTGCAGGGCCTGCATGAAGCGGAAATATTTCGACTGGGGTGATAGCCGCCGGATGAAGTCCTGTTCGATGCGCGCGTCTTCTGGACGAATAGGACGAATCGTGACACGACGACCATCCGCGGTTTGCCACTGACTGACCAGTTGCCGCGGATAAGGATGTACCGCCATATGACCGTACTGACGTAAAATCGCGGACGGATAATCCACCATCATGCGCGCATCCACGACCCGCACACCCTGTTCGTCGACAATCAGCGGATTGATATCCATTTCACGGATATGGGGTACTTCGCACACCAGTTCCGAAATGCGCAGCAACACGTTTTCCAGTTCACGCATGTTAACCGGCGGCATGTTGCGATAATCACCGAGCAGACGGTGCACCCGCGATGCCGCGATAATACCCTGCGCAATAAACCGATTGATCGGCGGCAGGGCGATGACCCGATCCTGCATGATTTCCACCATGGTACCGCCGGCGCCGAACGAAATGGCCGGGCCGAATACCGGGTCGTGAATCACCCCGATCATGATCTCGCGACTGTTCGCCTGCTGGTACATGTTTTCGATGGTCACGCCGCGGATGGCGATATCGGGAAACTGTTTGCGGGTGTCGTCCACCAGTTCGCGAAACACATCGCGTACCGCCGCCGCATTACTGATGTTTAGACGCACACCGGATACATCGGACTTGTGGGTAATGTCCGGCGAATTGATTTTCATCGCCACCGGAAAACCCAGCGACTCCGCCATCACCAGGGCCTGGCTGGCGGTATCCGCTTCCATGATATTCACCGCCGGAACATTAAAGGCTTTCAATACCGCCATGGTTTCCATGTCGGACAGTTTGCGGCGGCCTTCCGCCAGTGCTTCTTCGATAATCAGGCGCGCGCCATTGATGTCCGGCTCGCTGCGTTTGCCGAGCGGGTCCGGTACCTGCATCAACAGTTGCTGACTATTGCGGTAATGGGCAAGAAAAGCGAAGGCTTCCACCGAGGCTTCCGGTGTATCGAAGTGAGCGATATGATTTTCGATCAGCAACTTGCGGGCGTGGGCCACCTGGCGATCCCCCATCCAGCAGGTCAACACCGGTTTATGACTATGCTGTACTGCATCGATCACCGCCTGCGCCGATTGCAGTGCGCGCGTCATCGCCTGCGGCGTTAGCATCACCAGCACACCGTCCACGTTCGGATCAGCCAGCACGATTTCCACCGCCTGCCGATAACGCTCCGCATCAGCGTCACCGAGAATGTCGACCGGATTGGCATGCGACCAGTGCTCGGGTAGAAAGGCATTGAGTTTATCCAGCGTACCGGCGGACAACTCGGCCATCTGAATCACCGTTTCAGCTACCCGGTCGGTGGCCATCACACCCGGTCCACCGCCGTTGGTGATCACCGCCAGACGTTGCCCCTGGATACGATAATTACGACCGGCCAGCAACTGGGCCACCGAGAACAATTGTTTAATGGTGTATACACGTACCGCACCGGCGCGTTCGATGGCGGCGGCAAACACATCGTCACTGCCGACCAGCGCGGCGGTATGCGAGACCGCGGCCTTAGAACCTTCACCATTGCGACCCGACTTAAGTACCACGATCGGTTTCAAACGTGCGGCGATGCGTAATCCGCTCATGAAACTGCGCGCGTCACGAATGCCTTCGATATACAACAGGATGGAATGGGTTTGCGGGTCCAGCGCCAGGTAGGTGAGCAGGTCACCGAAGTCCACGTCCGCCGCATCGCCCAGCGACACCATGGCGGAAAATCCGATACCGTGACCTTCCGCCCAGTCAAGCATGGCCGTGCACAGAGCACCGGACTGGGATACCAGCGCCAGCTGGCCGGGGCGCGCCATATTGTGACCGAATGTCGCATTGAGCCCCAGTTGCGGTCGCATCACACCAAGACAGTTGGGACCGATGATGCGTATTCCATACTGCCGTGCGGTATCGATGATCTCCTGCTGGCGTTTCTTGCCGGCGCTGCCCGCTTCGGCAAAACCGGCGGACAGAATCACCACCACGTGGACACCGGCCTGACCGCATTGATGAATGATGTCAGGCACCGTCGCGGCCGGTGTCGCCACCACCGCCAGGTCCACTGGCTTGCCGATGTCAGCCAGGGTTTTGTAAGCGCGTCGCCCCTGCACCTTGGCGTGTCGAATATTGATGGGATACACAGGACCTTCGAAGCCGCCACGGCGCAGATTTCTGAACACCAGCGTGCCCACCGAATCGGCACGACTCGAGGCACCGAACACGGCAATCGATCGCGGCGCAAACATGCGATCAAGATAATGGGGACCCATTACGACTCCAATGCGGTTGTTTGTCTGATATAGTGAATGGAATTTAAACCTTCAGGTCTCATCCACGACGGCAGCCCATACGAACCCCGTCGCAACAGCAGGTTCTGGAATACGGCACAAGCACATCATGACTCTCGCTCTTATTACACATCAGGCGTGTCAGCTTCATGACATGGGTAGCTGGCACCCGGAGAGTCCGGCGCGACTGCAGGCCATCCAGGATCAGCTGATCAGTTCCGGGCTGGACTGGTTGTTACGACATTATGATGCACCGGAAGTGACGCGTGAGCAATTGCTACGGGTTCACGATGAAGCCTACATCGACAGTCTGTTCCAGGCATCACCGCAACAGGGTCACGTCGAAGTGGGCGAAGACTGCATCATGAACCCGCATACGCTGCAGGCGGCACTGCATGCCGCGGGCGCTGCGATACTGGGGGTGGACCTGGTTATGGAAGGCGTGGTGCAGGATGCGTTCTGCGCCGTGCGACCACCGGGCCATCACGCAGAACGCGCACGCGCCATGGGCTTCTGCTTTCTCAACAACATCGCGGTAGCCGCCGCCCATGCATTAGAGCATCATAAGCTGGAACGCGTCGCCATCGTCGACTTTGATGTTCACCACGGCAACGGTACCGAACAGATTTTCCTCGACCAGCCCCGCGTACTGTTCTGTTCAAGTTTCCAGCACCCCTTCTATCCACACAGTGGAGCTGATACGCAGCGCGACCACATCATCAATCTACCGCTGCCGGCTAACAGCGATGGCACTGCATTTCGTGAAGCGGTGAGCGAACACTGGCTGCCGGCACTGGAGGCGTTTCAACCGCAGTTGATGTTGTGCTCGGCAGGCTTCGACGGCCATCGTGAAGACGATATGGCGATGCTGCAACTGGTAGAAGACGATTACGCCTGGGTCACCGGCAAAATCAAAGCGCTCGCTCAACGCCATTCCGAGGGCCGGGTGGTGTCGACCCTGGAAGGCGGATATGCGCTATCGGCCCTGGGGCGTAGCGTCGTAGCACACCTCAGGGCATTGATCGATTGAACCGGGCAGGGCTTAGCGCTGCATCTGTAGATAATGCTGAACCGCCTGGTCCGGGTCCTGTGACTCGCTATCGATCACCGCCTCGATACCACGTCGCGCCAGGCGCTGCTGCAGACCCGCGCCCATATCGGCGCTGATCAACACATCCACATTGTCCAGAGGATGTTCCTCATGCGGTGACGATTCATGAAAACTCTGCTGCTTGCTCAGTTCGAGCAGGCGACGCTCGACAACATGGCCGTTGTCGACCTGATATAACCAGAACTTCCGACACCGACCGGCATGCTCGGTTAGCGTTTTGCGGTTCTGGCTGGTGACTGCAATAATCATACGCTTATCGTCCTGTCTCGAAGCCGGCGTCAGAATCCGGCCTGATAATACATTTTTTCCCGATTCAGTTTGTAACTCCAGGGCAATCCGGCGTTCTTCCAGCCGTCTTTCAAACGCCAGCCTTTTTTATCGCCGGACTTCAGGGTCCCACCCTCGAAGCCGTCGGTGACCACATAAACCCGTTTGAAACCGTACTTGTGCAGGGTATTGGCGCTGGGCGCACCTCGCGTGCCGCCAGAGCGACACATGAGTATCACCGGATCGTTCTTACTGAGTCCGCGCTCAGTCAATGCACGTTCGATATCTTTTTCGAAGTTCGGATTGCGCACCATCATCAAAACCGATTTTTTCTCGTTCCACTGTTTACGATCCGCCATTTTGAATGGGATATTGATATCCACCACATCGGTAAAACCAGTGAACTGGATTTCAATGGGATCGCGTACGTCAACAAACAGCACCTTGTTTTTAAGTGTCATTTTCATGTCATAGGCTTCTCTGGAATCGACATACAGGTCCCAGGGTGTCTGCCGGGACGGATCATCCGGGCGAGGCGCAGCCTGCGCAACAGAAATAACAAGCGTCAGGAACACCTGAAGCAGAACGACTATCGACCCTTTCATCTGAAATACCTCGTATTGAATCGTTCCGCTTAGCTTAATTCGACGGGCGACCTGGGGTCATTGTGATTTCGCAATTTTAGCGCAGCGAATGACAAGTCAAATTACAGCGAATTGACAATTGTCAATTTGCCATTGCCGGAGCTGATCAAGCCAATCAGATCATACGATTATACAGACCAGGGCCCTCTCCCTAAGATGTGACTCAAGGTTAACGACCTTTAAATCATCACTAACGAGAGGCGACTACTATGGAAAATTCATCTGTTAATGCAACTGTTTTACCGCGTCTTAACGAGCGCGCACCCGAGTTCAAGGCTGTCACTACCGACGGCGTCAAAACGCTGGACGACTACAAGGGTAAATGGCTGGTGCTGTTCTCACACCCAGCCGATTTCACCCCGGTGTGTACTACCGAGTTCATGGCATTTGCCAACCGGGCAGACGATTTTAGTAAGATCAACACCGAGTTGCTGGGCCTGTCCATCGACAGTCACTATTCGCACCTCGCCTGGATGCGCAACATCAAGGAAAAGTTCGGCGTCGAAATTCCGTTTCCGATCATCGCCGATCTGGATATGAAGGTCGCTACGGCATACGGCATGGTTCACCCCGGTGCGGCAGATACCTCCGCAGTGCGTGCGACGTTTATCATCGATGACAAGGGTATACTGCGTGCCATGGTGTACTACCCGATGACCAACGGCCGCTCGATCGATGAGTTCGTCCGACTGGTTACCGCTCTGCAAACTTCGGATGCCAATGGCGTCGCCACACCGGAAGGCTGGCAACCGGGCGATAAAGTGATCGTGCCACCGCCGGCTACGGCACAGGCAGCCGAAGCGCGGATGCAGGAAGGTCACGAATGTGTCGACTGGTATTTCTGTAAGAAGCAGCTGTAATCCATTAAACGCTGTTTGACGAACAGGGGAGTCGCAAAACTCCCCTGTTTTTAATGAAAGTAAAAACTACAGCAGCTGTTTGAGCTGGACGATATCAGCTACGGCGTGTTTATGATCGATCATTCTGATGAGTTCAGCGCGTTTCAGTTCAGCAACGATGCGACTTGCCGTTTCAGTGGTAATACCCAGCATGGAACCGATATCTTCCCGTGACGGCATGTAAAAATATTCTTCCTTGCAAAGCTCATCCAGCGTCACGAAAAGGCGAATGACACGTTCCTTTGCAGTGCCAGTGGATAGCTCGGTAAGCCAGCGATCCGCATCGCTGAGCGCCCGATCCCAGGCGCCCATCAAACGTCGATGCAGGCGCGGTGTATTGTCGTTCAATGCATTGATGACTTCGACCGGAATACGGCAAACCTGGGTGGTATCCAGTAGCACCGCATCATGTTGGTAGTTCTTGCCCAGCAGGGCTTCGATACCGGCGACATCGCCCTGTTTCAGCAATCGAACGATGCGCTGGCCGCCATCCTCGACATATTGAACCAGTTTAACCAGTCCGCGGCGCACGGTATACAGGTAACGCGCTTCCTCTCCGCTACGATAAATGTAATCGCCGGTTTTAAAATCCACTATTTCGATAGGCCGGTGAATCAGACTGAAATCATCATGATCAAGATCGGCAAACAGGACCAGGTGGCGAATACCACAGTGCTTACACTGGGGTTCACCCTCCCATACGATATCGATATCCCGGGTTTTCATGACGCAAAATCTCTTACCTGTGAGGGGCCAGGGTAACGTCGAAACCCATTTCGACGTTCGGCAAACATTATCACGATTTCATCATCGATACACCTGTATCACAGACCGGGCTGCACCATTGCCGAGCAAGGTCGCCGACGCCAACGAAAGTTTTCAGGCTATTTCATGGAAAGGGGTTTACGCCGGGTTTTCCTTCGCGGTAGTATCAGCATTGAGTTGTGTACAGGTAACCGATCGAAGAATCGTGAGTTGTCCAGTTGAACGTGAAAAAGCATCTAACAACGAACCTGATTTGATCTCTCACAGTAGCGGATTAAAATGACAAAACTGATCTACTATGCAGCATCGAGTCTGGACGGATTCATTGCCGACAAAGAGGGTGATATCAGCTGGCTCGACATGATCAACCTGGACCAGGATGATCATGGCTTCAACGCTTTTTACGAAAGCATCGATTCGCTGATTATGGGACGCCGCACCTTTGAACAGATCGTCGATTTCGGCGACTGGCCTTATCCCGGCAAACCCTGCTGGGTACTCAGCAATAGTGGCATTACTTCCGACTACGATCGCGTCAATATCACCAGCCAGAATCCGGACCAGCTCATGAAGTCCCTGCAGCAACAGGGTTACACGCGTACCTGGCTGGTCGGTGGCGGCACCCTGGCCCGCTCGTTTCATAACCATAGTCTGATCGACGAATATTTCGTCAGCGTAATCCCCTATCTACTCGGCGAAGGCATTCCCCTGCTGGGCCATGCCGGCCACGCCTGCCAGCTCAAACTCATCGAATCCATTCAACATGCGTCCGGCGTTGTACAATTACGTTACGGGCGTTAAGTTACACCGTCCACAGCCGAAGTGAAATCAGCCGCATCATGTCCCGGCTTTCTACATTGAATGATCGTCAGCAGCGAGACCGTCAGGTACTGCGCATCATCATTATCGAAGGTCTGGCCAATCTAACGGTATTGATTGCCAAAACCATTATCGGTCTATCCACCGGATCGATTGCCATTCTCGGCGACGCCCTGCATTCCCTGACCGATGCCTCGAACAATCTGGTCGCCTATTTTGTCATTCGTTTTTCGAGCATGCCGGCCGACCGCGAACATCCCTACGGCCATCGCAAGTTTGAAACCCTTGCAGTGTTCGTCCTGGCCTCGATTCTGGTGGTGTTATCGATTCAGCTGGCGATCAACGCCTTGAGCGGAGAACAGCAACCCATTCGTTCCAGTGGTCTGGAGCTGGCGATCATGTTCGGCGTGCTGGCCATCAATATAACCGTGTCCAGCTGGCAGGCTTACTGGGCCAGGCGTCTGCACTCGGATATTCTGCTGGCTGATGCGAACCATACCTTCGCCGATGTATTGATTACCAGCAGCGTGATCCTGGGCTGGCAATTGTCCAGCCATGGCTATCCCTGGGCGGATAAAATCTGTGCGTTGGGGGTTTCACTGTTTGTTCTGTATCTCGCCTTTACGCTGTTTCGACGCGCTCTACCGGTTTTGACCGATCGCTACGCAGTCGATCCGCAGAAAGTAAGGGAAAGAGTCGAAAAGATCGAGGGTGTCGAACAGGTGTATCACATTCGATCACGCTGGATGGGTAATCGTCGCGCGATCGACCTGGTGATATCCGTGGATGCACGCCTGCCCACCGAACAGGCGCACCGTATAAGCGATGAAGTGGAACAGGTACTGGCCAGCGAACTGGACATCGACGATGCTTCGATTCATGTCGAACCGCATCATCGTCATGCTGAACAGAACAGCGCAGATTAATCGCTGAGCCAGTAAAAATGATACGGCGGTATCACCAGCTGATCCTTGAACAGGGCCGGTGTTTCTCCGGAAAACAGGTCGCGAATGTTGCCGTGCTTCATGTAGAAATGACGATCCACCGTTTTCAAATCCAGATACTGGGGATGCGCATCGAAATTGCAGACCACCAGCACACCACTGTAAGCGCCCTGCAGGTTAAATCGCGAAAATACGAACAGGTGCGGATTATCTACGTGAATCAGTTCCCGGTTATTAAAATCGGCAAAGGCGCCGATTTCCTTACGCACCGCAATCATCTTACGCAATGCATTGAAGATGCGATGTTCGACCGTACCTGACTGGTGACGCAGTTCCGCCTTGTTCCAGTCGATATGCGGTCGATGCGCCCAGCGGCTGTCGTTTTTCTTGTTCTCGTCTTCCAGGTATGTGCAGTCGTTGAGAGAGCCGATTTCATCACCGTAATACAGCAATGGAATACCGCCGAAAGACAGAATCATACTGTGTAACAGCAGAATATGTTTTACCGCATTATCGATGCGTGCCGGATCACCGGATTCCAGCGCCTTTTCCAGCCCGACCAGGGATGCGAGCGAACCGGAGATACGCGCATCACCGGTCTTGTGATTGTGTCCAAACGGCAAGCCGCGCGCATCGGAATCGGAAAAGTTACCGGTGTAATAATCGATGAGAAATTTACGATGCTCCGCCGGATCGTAACCCACCGCACGAATATCCGAATCGTCGAAACCGAGGCCGATATCATCGTGACAGCGCACATAGTTCAACCAGGTCGCACGTTCCAGTTTGTCGGGGATACTGCGAATACCCTGATACAACAGCCGTGCATTCTTGGTAGCCACCGCATCCCATAACAACGCCATATAGGTCGCGTTGTAAGCGATCTCGCATTCCTTGGCGTTGATCGCGTCTTCACCGAAGTACTTGGTGATTTCCACCGGTGCGACAATGGCTTCAGCAATAAACAGCACACCCGGCGCGGTCACCTGGCAGCAGTCTTTCATGAGCTGTAATATCAGATGCGCTTCGCGTTCGTTCTGACTGATGCTGCCGATTTTCTTCCACAGGAAAGCCACTGCGTCGAGACGCACGATGTCCGCCCCCTGGTTAGCCCAGAACAGGATGATGTCGAGCATCTCGATGAATACGGCGGGATTGCTGTAATTCAGGTCCCACTGGAAGTCATTGAACACCGTCATCACCCAGCGTTTCATATCTTCGTCCCAGGTAAAATTACCCGGCGAGGTCTCCGGGAAAATTTCCGGCAGGGTTTCCTCGAACATGTCGGGAATTTCGCGGGTCGCAAAGGTGTAATAATAATCCTGGTAGGTCTGCTCGCCCTGGCGCGCTTTCTGCGCCCACTCATGTTCGTTGGAGGTATGATTGACCACCACATCGAGGGTAAGCAGGATGTCGCGCTTGCGCATTTCCTGCGCCAGTCCGTTGAGATCGGCCAGCGTACCGATGCGCTCGTCGACCTGGCGATAATCACTGACCGCGTAACCGCCGTCACTGCGTCCTTCCGGACATTGCAGGATTGGCATGATATGAATCAGGTTGATGCCCAGCTCCTGGAAATAGTGCAGTTTCGATTTCAGCCCGTTGAGGTCCTGGGCGAAACCGTCGGTATACAATGCCATACCCGCCCATTTCTGACTCAGAAACCAGTTGTGGTCTTTTTCCCGTTCCAGATCGATATTCTTCAGTTCATCGGAACGCGCCATGTACTGACGAGCCATGGTTTCCACCAGGCGTAGCGCCTGTTGTTCGAAATCGTCACGTTCGCCGTAAAGCACATGAAACAGAGAATAGATGGAATAGAAATTAGCGCCCAGACGGGTATAAAAACGGCGGATCTGCTGTTGTTTTATTTCCGGATTGAGCTGGTTGAGAATATCGTTGAGTAGGGAATGAGAAACCTGTTCGTACATGGGCTCGGACTTGTTGTTCGTATTGGCAATACAGACTGTAGCGTGGAAGGTATCACGCTATAGCCCCCAGGTCGAAATAAACGGCTGATAGAAATCACTATCACTGATTGTAGCACCGCGAATGCCAACAATGGCACTGGCAAATTGTTGCGCCCGTTGCAGGCTGTCCGCCAGCGACCAGCCTCGATAACGCGCCAGTAACATGACACTGCTAAACGCATCACCGGCGCCTACCGTATCCACTACGCGGGTGGCCGGTTGCGGCTGTGCCTGTTGCGGCGTTTCACCGGCCACCGCAGCCAGTACACCCTGCTCGCCCAGGGTGACGATCAGCCGATTCACCTGCCGATCCTGCATCAGTTGCTGCATGGCAATGGAACGCTCGGATGCGGCACCGGCCAATGCCTGTAATTCAAGTTCATTCAGCTTGACGCAATCCACGCCACGAATCATGTCACGCACCCGGTCCACCTGCCACCAGGGTTCACGCAGATTGATATCGACGAACATCTCGCGACCGGACTGTTTCAGCTGCTGCAAGGCCGCGGCTGAATCGGCACTGCGTAACGCCAGCGAACCGTGATACAACAGGCCGTCGGCGTCGATTTCGGGTAGTGCATCGGCGGCAATGAAATCCCAGGCACTGTCCTGCACGATATCATAGTGCGGCTCGCCGTCGACAATCTGCACATCGACGATACCGGTGGCATGTTCGTCATCCTGCTGCACCGCTGATGTATCCATGCCCCAGTCACGCATGGCCGATAATACCTGCTCGCCCCGCCCATCGCGACCCACCCGGGACACCAGCAAGGG
>CBDULQ010000095.1:0-12786 GCA_965368115.1 uncultured Gammaproteobacteria bacterium
ACCAACGCGCCATGAAACTCACTGAAGAAGTGAAAACACCGCTGGCCCGTGTACTCAACTACGGTTTTGCGCGCCTCGGCGCAACCCGCCGTCGTGACGACATCGAAGCGGCGATGGAAGAGGGCATGATGGAAGTGCTGCCGGAGCTTGAACAGCGCACACACTATCTCGCGACTTTCGCGAACATTGCCACACTGCTGGGACTGCTGGGTACCATCATCGGTCTGATCCAGGCTTTCACCGCAGTAGCTGCAGCCGACCCGGCGGAAAAAGCCGACCTGTTGTCCGCCAGTATTTCAGTCGCGATGAACACCACGGCTTTCGGTCTGGTCGCGGCCATTCCAATGATTCTGATTCATTCCTATCTGCAAACCAAAACAGCTCGCCTGGTCGACAATCTCGAAATGGCGGCGGTTAAATGCCTGAACCTGATGACCAAGGACAGCCAGTAATTTTGCCAACTGATTTCCACGCATCAGGGATTTTTCAATGAAGCTGGTCCGTAGACGACACATCGAAAAAACGGTCGAACTCAATATCACCGCGTTCATGAATCTGATGGTGATTCTGGTGCCGTTTCTGCTGATCACTGCCGTGTTCTCGCGCATGACGGTGCTGGAACTCAATCTGCCGCCGGCGAATGCCAAGCAGAAACAGGAACAGCAGATCAAGCTGCAACTGGAACTGGTGATTCGACAAAACAGTTTCGATATTCAGGATGCCAACCTGGGTTTGATCAAACGCTTTGAACGTAGCCAGGGCGATACCGACTGGAACGCCTTCACTGATATCCTGGTTGAAATCAAAACCCGTTTCCCGGAAGAAGACAGTATCACTCTGTTACTGGAGCGCGCCATCGAGTACAAAACTCTGATTCAGGTGATGGACCGGGTGCGTAGCGCTGATATCGTGCAGGTGGCGACGGTGGAAACGGTGGAACTGTTTCCCAACATATCCATCGGCGATGCCCCGGAAACCGAGGCTGATGCCGATGTCGAGGCACCCGCCGGGGAGGCTTCGCAATGATGAAAATGTCGCGTCGCGCCCGGCGCATGGAACGTCATCATCAACGGCGTAAGGATTCCGGGCTGAACCTGGTGTCGCTGATGGACATCTTCACCATCCTGGTTTTCTTCCTGCTGGTCAGTTCGTCCAGCGTGCAGCAACTGCCGAGCAGCAAGGATATTCGTCTGCCGACCTCGGTGGCCAAAAAAGCACCGAAAGAAACCCTGGTGATCGCAGTAACGCAAAAAGATATTCTGGTGCAGGGACGGAAAGTCAGTGATATTTCCGCCGTGCTGGCCAGTGCCGAGGATCTGATTCCGGACCTGGTCGAGGAACTGAAATTCCAGTCCGGTAAAACACGTTTCAATGTTCAGGATCAGCAGCAGGGCCGGGCAGTGACCATTATGGGCGATGAAAATCTACCTTATGAATTGCTGCGTAAAATTCTCGCCACCTGTCGGCAGGCCAATTACACCCGGATTGCGTTTGCAGCGACTCAGAAAGCCAAGGACAAGGTTTAATGGCAGCGGTGACCTATCACGATCTCGCCCTCGAATGGCAACCGGAGAAACGCAGCGAAAAAGCGTTCAAGTTGCTGGCCATTGTGGTACTGGTGGTGCTGCTGGCCATTGCGCTGGTGTTGTCGTCGATCGAAGTGCCGGAGCAGGAACGCGAGGCGCGGGTGATACCCGAACGCATTGCACAGTTCGTGATGGAAAAGGAAAAACCCAAACCGAAACCCAAGCCCAAGGTCGAGCAGCCTAAACCCAAACCCAAGCCAAAACCGAAAGTTAAAAAGCTGCCGCCGAAAAAGACCGAAGTCAAAAAGCCACTGACGAAGTCACAGGAGAAGGCCCGGGAAAAAGCGGCGGACAGTGGTTTACTGGCGTTGACCAGTGATCTGGCCGATCTGATGGATACGTCCGAAGTCAGTGCCATGGTCGGCGGCAAGCTGAACAAGAGTTCGAACGCCAGCCAGCAGGCTGCCACGGTGAACAAACAACTGCTGACCGCCGATGCCGGCAAGGGCAGTGGTGGTGTGGATAGCGGTCAGTACACCAAGCGCATTTCCAGCACCAAGCTGAGCCAGCGTGAAGTGACCCAGGTGAAGCAGTCGCTAACTGCGAGTAAGGCCAGTTCAAATGATAAATCGAAATCGCGCGGCGGCAATGTGCGTGGCGAAGAAGACGTTACCATTGTGTTCGATCAGAACAAGAGCAAGCTGTATTCGATTTATAATCGTGCGCGACGCACCAACCCCAGCCTGAAAGGCAAGATCGTGCTGGAAATTACCATTCTGCCTTCGGGCAAGGTCAGTCATGTGAAGATTGTGTCTTCAGAGCTCAACGATAAAAAGCTGGAAAGTCGCCTGGTATCGCGTATCAAGTTATTCAATTTCGGTGCCCGTGACGTGAAGGCCGTGACGGTGACTTACCCCATCGAATTCCTGCCGTCCTGATCAGAGAGATGATTCCACCGGAGTCTCGCAGCTATTGCATTTAACAATGGGCGATGCTGCTGCGGTATATTCGCATAGTGGATAAGCACCGTTATATATGGTCACTACCCATTAGCCGTTTTCCTCACGTCGCAAACCGATTCGTGTTAACGTCAGCCTGGGCTGGCGCATTTCCGGTGTTGGAGAATTGAAATATTGGGGTCAAGCAGATAAGGTAAAGCGCCCGCAGTTGCCGCTGCACGCACATGCAGCGCGCTCTGTTTGACATCAGTTCACCGCTTATTGAGTGAGATACGGAATTTGTTTATGCCAGGGATCCGGTTGTTCTCCCGATTTTGTTTACTCCTGTTCGTCGCATTCGTTTCCATTGCCAGGCTTCACGCCGGTATTGTGGAAATGCCGAATGTCGAAGAATCCACTGATCTGCATGGTCGTTCCATCTACGAAAATTACAATATTCCAAGCGTCAGTGGCCGTTTCCTCGATCCGGAAGAGGGCCCGCGGCTCTGGGTAAAAGAAATCCGCCTGCAGGGCGTCGATGATTTTCCCGAACTGGGTATCCGCACCGAAGAGGTGATGGCGTTTATCGAACGTCTGCGTTACGAGGTGATGCGTGAAGATGAAATCAGGGAATACGGTTACAGTGATAAAGAACTGGCGGAAATTGCCGACCTGCTGAACAAGCTGGATGAAGATAATAATTACGAACATGTCACCACACCTGACCTGCAGCGCTTTATCTGGCTGGTGCGTGCCCAGAAAGAACGTCGCGGACTGACAGTCGGGCAAATCGAAGGTATCGCGGCACGCGTCAAGGAGTACTATCGCAGCCGCGGTTTGAAACTGGCGGAAGCCTACGTGCCGCGTCAGTTCATGCGCGACGGTGTGGTTAATATCACCGTGGTTTCGGCCAGGCTCGGTGTCGTCGAGGTGAAAGACAATCAACTTTACGATACCGATGTCATAGCTCGGGTATTCGACGATATACTCACCAAACCCATTACCTTCGATCGGATTTCCGAACGCACTTACCTGATTAACGATTTCCCCGGACTGGCTATTACCGGTCAGTTCGAGCCCGGATACCAGGTGGGTGACTCGCGACTGATTCTCACCGTTAATGACGAGCAGCGTTACGAAACCATCGTGCGCCTGGATAATCACGGTTCCGAGCTGACCGGTAAGATTCGCGGCTTCGTCCAGTTTGATATGAACAATCCACTCGGTGTCGCCGATCGCTTACGATTGTCTGTATTACAGGCCACGGCGCCGGACAATTCGACCTACGGCGCACTGACTTACCAGATTCCGCTGTTCAACCCGCGCCTGATCCTGGGCATTAATTTTTCCACCAACCAGTTTGTGCTCGACCAGACCGGCGCCACTGGCAGTTCCATCGACCAGCTCGGTATTAGTGGTGATACGCGGCAAACCGACATCAGTTTTGAATATGCGTTTACGCGTAGCCGGGATAATAACTGGTGGGGCCGGTTGTCGTTCGATTCTACGGAATCGACGCTGGACAGTGATGAATTCGGTAACCTGGGACTTGATGACGAAACAGAAAATATTCGTCTCATTGGACGCTTCGATTTGCTCAACAGTCAGGACAAGGTGTTACATCTGGGGCACTTTGGGGCCACTTCCGGTAATTCCATGTACGCACGCAGCCTCGGGCTGGATGACACCTACAGCAAATTCAATGCAGACTACACGCGCATGTCATTCGCGACCATTCCCTGGACCGAGATCAGCACGCGCCTGATTCTCAAGTCACATCTGCAGTTTTCATCCGACTCCCTGCCGGCAACGGAACAGCGACCTCTGGCCAGTCCGACCACGGTGCGCGCTTATCCGGTCAATCAGTTTTCCGGCGACAGTGCATTCTATGTGGGTGTGGAATGGGTTTTCAATACACCGCAGTGGCTGACTTTCGACGGGTTCAAGAAGCGCAATATCGTGCAGAAAATGCAGCCCTTTCTGTTTGCTAACTGGGCGACCGGCAAACGCAATGCATTGGGCAATACGCTGGATGTCGATGCAACACTGGCGGATGCCGGTCTGGGTTTGCAGTTCGGTTACGGTCGAAGTTTCACCGGTAACCTGCAGGTGGCGTTTCCGGTGAGTGAAGATTTCAGCGATCCGAACATTACAGTTCCGGACGATGATTACCGGATCGTGGTGGACGGGCAGTATCGATTTTAACTCGCAGGCTAAGCACAGTGAGGATTCGGTGATATCCGGGCTGACGTGTGTCGACCGAACAAACGGGTATTTGAACGCAAAGTTCGACACGACAAACCCGGCCGAATGGCACCGGGTTTGCCTGCACCTATCAGATAATTAACTTTAGATATATCTAATAAGCTATTGAATATTATAGTTAAATACCCCTTCGTCATCGACGCCCACATGCACGCTGCCAATGGCCCTGCCGTCCGCCATGCGGGCCAGGCATTCCGAGGCCATTTCCGGTAACAGCGTACGTGTAAGAATGTTCTCGATGTTGCGTGCACCGGTGTCAACCTCCTGGCTGCGCGCGACAATGTGCAGCATCACGTCTTCGTCGTAACTGAAGTCCGCATCGTAATGTTCGCGGACCCGTTTCTCGATACGATTCATATTGATCTTGCAGATCTTCATCAGATCGTCGTCGCCCAGTGGGTAGTAGGGAATCAATGTGGTCCGACCCAGGAACGCCGGTTTGAAGTAATTGAGTAACTGCGGGCGGAAGTTATCCAGCAGGACATCCGCATCGGGCAGGCCGTCTTCGCTGGCGGCGCACATGGCGCGGATGTGTTCTTCGGCTGCATTGGACGTCATGATAATCACGGTGTTACGAAAATCGATATCGCGACCTTCACCATCGCGGATGGTGCCCTTGTCGAACAGGTTATAGAACACATCCTGTACACCGGGATGGGCTTTTTCCATTTCATCCAGCAACACCACGCTGTAGGGTTTGCGGCGCACCGCCTCGGTTAGCACACCGCCTTCGCCGTAACCGACATAACCCGGAGGCGAACCGAGCAGCATGGATACCTTGTGCTCTTCCTTGAACTCGGACATGTTGATAACGGTAATATTCTGTTCGCCGCCGTAGAGAATGTCTGCAAGTGCGAGCGCGGTTTCGGTTTTACCGACGCCGCTGGAGCCGACCATGAAGAAGACGCCAATGGGTTTGCGAGGATCGGTGAGTCCGGCGCGCGCAGTGCGGATGCTCTGGGCGATGGCGTCCAGTGCATGCTGCTGACCGATGACCCGTTCACCGAGCCGGTCTTTCAGGCTGAGCACCATGTTGATTTCATCGGACTGCATTTTACCGACCGGAATGCCGGTCCAGTTTGCAACCACTTCGGCGACCGCCTGACCGTCCACGTTCACCTGGATCATCGGTTCATCGCCCTGTAATTCGCTGAGCTGATCCATCAGTTGATGCAGTTCGGTTTTGATTTTCTCGCGTTCCGCATCGTCCAGTTTCTGTGGTGCGTTGTCTTTCTTTGCGTCTTCTTCGCTCAGGGACTGAGCGCTGTAATCGTCTTCGATGCGTTTTTGCAGCTCATGAATCTGTTTCACCAGGTTCGATTCCGCATCCCATTGCTGTTGTTGTTGCACGAGTTTGTCTTCCAGTGCCGCCTGTTCCGACTTGAGTTCGGCAATACGTTCGTCGCAGTTACCCATGGCGGCATTTTCCCGCTCCAGCGAGATGATATTGGTCTGACACTGTGTGATACGACGGCGGGTGTCTTCGATGGCTGCCGGTGTTGCACTCTGACTCAGCGCAACACGGGCGCAGGCGGTATCCAGCAGGCTGACGGATTTATCCGGCAACTGGCGGCCGGTGATGTAGCGACTGGACAGGTGAACTGAATCGACGATGGCTTCGTCCATGATGCGCACGCCATGATGGGCCTGCAGCATACCGGCGATGCCACGCATCATGTCGATGGCTTTGGCTTCTTCCGGTTCTTCCACTTTGACCACCTGGAAACGGCGGGTGAGGGCGGGGTCGCGTTCGAAATATTTTTTGTATTCGGCCCAGGTGGTGGCGGCAATGGTACGCAGTTCACCACGCGCCAGTGCCGGCTTGAGCAGGTTGGCTGCATCGCCCTGGCCCTCTTTGCCGCCGGCACCGATCAGAGTGTGGGCTTCATCGATGAACATGATGATGGGTTCGGCTGATGCTTTGACTTCGGAAATCACCGACTTTAAACGGTTTTCGAATTCGCCTTTGACACTGGCGCCGGCCTGCAACAGGCCGAGATCAAGGCTGCGAATGGTCACACCTTTTAGTGGATCGGGCACATCGCCGGAGGCGATTCGTAGTGCGAAACCTTCCACAACTGCGGTTTTACCGACGCCGGCTTCACCGGTCAGGATCGGGTTGTTCTGGCGGCGACGGATCAGTATGTCGATGATCTGGCGCACTTCTTCATCGCGACCCAGCACCGGATCGATGCGACCCTGGCGCGCTGCTTCAGTCAGATTGATGGTGAATTTATCCAGCGCCGGTGATTTGCTGGGCGCACCGGCTGTAGCCGGGGTATCTGATTCCGAGGTATCGCCAAGTCCTGCGCTGGTGGCTGATTCGCTGGTCGAACCGACGATGACTCGAGTCGTGTCGCGCAATGATTCAGGCGGAATCTTTTTCAGTTCACCGGAGGTGGCCTCAGTCTGGCGACGTAGATTGTCATCCAGCATGAGTGCAGTGAGTATGTGAGCTGATGTGGCAAACGGGTGGCCGTATTCGACCGAGGCCAGCATCCAGGCATCCTTGGCCAGATCGACCACGGCAGGCGATAGTGCCGGTGCGCGAGTGTTGCCGGATTTGATGCGATCCAGTTCCCGGTTAAGGTCCTGATTCAATTTGCCGAGATCGATTTCGAACTTGTCCAGCACTGCCAGCAGGTCGCTGTCCGGAATCTCCAGCAATTTGAGTAACCAGTGTTCGATTTCGACATTGTAATGAGTACGCGACAGGCACAGGCCGGCCGCACCCTCCAGTGCGTTACGTGTCGGTTCATTCAGTTTGTTGACCAGAGATTTGAGATCGATGGAGATCATTGGGGTTCCTTTTCGTACGATGTGCCTGACCACCTGTGGCACAGAATCATTAATTGCAATGTGATTTTCGTTTATCCGAATCGATGTCCGGACACGACGATATCCAGTGTTTGTTCACGTAATTTGTCATTTAACGGTTTGCTGGCTAACCAGGTATTCCAGCCGATGATGCTGGGATTGCTTTTGGATAATTGAATCTTTTCCGGGATGTCGCGACGTTTCACACGAATCACAAATTCATAATCATGTTCGAGTCCGGTATAGAACTTGACTATTTCATTGAGTGCCTTAAGGGTCGGTGTGCCTGGCGCGAAACGATCCAGTTGTTGAGTGTTCAACGGCCCTAGCACGATCCGGAACTTGCCCTGGGCGAACCAGCCATGGCGTCCTAGCATGGCTGAGCGACCGAGTTGATTGTTGCGTCCGCCCGTTTGTAGTCGATCCGGTAACATGGTCCGCACGTCGTCGATCAATTCCTGCCATTGACCGACAAAATCCTTGATGCTGACCGGTATTTCAAAGTGATGCTGGAGCATGGTCGCAAGTGCACTGCTGCTGCGTATCTGCTGTGTGAGTAATCCCGAATAATAGAGCAGCGACTCATCGCGCGTGTACTGGCGTTCGGTCAATCCGCCGGTACCCAGTCCAATCAGGGACAGCAGCGACTGGGTGGCATGGTCTCGTCTGGCGATGATCGGGGGATTGAGCTGTTTGCGTTCGTACTCGATGGGTAGCCGATACTTGACGGCGGCCTGATAAAACAGCGAGACGGTGCGGTGATTAAATAAGTCGAAGAATTTCGCCAGGGATGAATCTTTCAGTTTAAGGCGTTGCAGGATGAGTTCGGAATAATGGTAAGGCAATACACCCATGGCGCCGGTGAGTCCCATGAATGTCACGCGCATGTCCCACTGGCGCTGGTTTTCGCGCCGTTCGACCGACGTAACCTCTGCGCCTGGGAACGACAGGCTGGAGCTGCCGCGGAATCGAATTAGCTCGCTGGCAGGGGGTACAAATCCAGCAACCGGTTTGAGTGCGCGGTCGTCATCTTTCTGATCGAAAAAGCTGGCTCGTTCCAGCAGGCGTACCAGCTGGAAAAAGGAAAACTCGGTGGGCTGATCGCCACACTGCCGAGTTATAGAAGAATCTTTTCGCCGGCTCGAGGTGGGCATTTTTTAAGATAACCTTCTTTGCTTTTCACCTTGATCAAAACCCTGGTGAAAGAATTGATTGAACAGTACAGGCCGAAGAAATGCTCCAGTACGCTGGCGAACAGGTAAGTACTGCTGCCGGTGAGCTGGGTATCGTCGAGTTCGATTTCGACTTCGATACCACGACACAATGTTGCGTGACCGTCGATGTTCAATGGGGCGCTGATCGGCCGTGTCTGTACCTTGAGTATGGACGCGATCAGTGCGCGACTGACCGAAGAGTCACGAAAATCATACAGACGGAGCATTTCACGTAATGATTCGGTGGCCTGTTCGCGACCGGTCAGCGACAGGTGATTCAGGTTCAGGTGCGATATCAGTCGCCAGCGGGCATGATTGCGCAATGGCGGGCGGATGACATGACTGGGTTGAGTCAGGCAGCGGATTTTTGAGCAGGGCGGCGCACTGTCGACGCATTGCAGTTTTGGCTGATCCACCGTGTAAGGTAGGCGGGCGGGAAGATCGCGATTGCTGCAGGTGGTACGGATGTTCAATGAACGATCCTCGGGAATATTCGGATTGAATTGAAGATCCACCAGGCTGATGAATACGTCGCTACCTTCGTCTCGTTGATAATACCCGTGTTTAGCCGGTCGTCGGCTGGCAAACCAGAAGGCGTGCTGGTCATTATCCTGATGACTGTGTTGCAGGCCATAAAACGGCAGGAATTCGGTGCTGGCGCCGCTTGACGATGAGGCGGTGACCTTGTCGACAGAATAGACTTCATAACCGATCGGGCGTCGCGCATCGGGAATGATCTGATATTCGTGTCGAGTGTGATCGAGTTTAATCGGGTCGGCCTGGTGTTCAAAAAGGTTGATAACCGGTGTGCAACCCAGCACAAAGGTATTCTCATCGATGTTGTGTTCCAGTTCGACATCGGAACTGTCCAGATAAAAATATAGATCGAGTCGATCGCCATAGTGCTCATCGATGGCCTGATGCAGATTGGTGACATCGATGAACATGAATTTTTCCGGAAATGCGAAATATTCAGTGAGCAGACGATAGCCGATGAATGATGCGGCCGGGTAGGGCAGTAGTCCCTGATCACTGGAAAAACCGACCTGCTGAATAGCGTCGCGGCCAATGAATCTGGGTGAGGTATCTTCCTCCCCGGCACTGACTACAACCTGCAAGCAGTTATTGAGCAGTTTTTCATACAGCGGATTGATGTGCTGGGACTGGCCTTTCAGGTAAAAACGCACCTTGTCCGGTTTCAGTTCGGCGAGCTGGATTTCTTCGTTAAAGGTTTGCAGGCTCAGTTTAAGAACGCCGCCGGCACCACGAATTTTATCCGATCCGGGCGTGGTAAAAGGACGACCCAGGAGCGTCGCCTCGGTTACTTTCAACGGTAGCAGGTCAACATCGTAAACCGTGGAAAAGCGTACTTCTTCGCCCTGGAACTGTTCGGTTTCCAGCAGGGTCTGGCGTGGAATCGAGTAAGCGCCTTCCAGCTGCTTTTCATTGGCCTGAAAATTGACGATCGCCGTGGATGGAATCGGTCGCTGGTAATGTGGAAACAAAACGCTTAACAGGGCATCGCTGAGTTCCGGAAAGTCGTCGTCCAGTTTGTGCTGGATGCGTGCATTCAGATAGGCGAAACTTTCGATCAGGCGTGATACATGCGGATCTTCGATAGTGTCCGCATTGATACCCAGGCGACCGGCAATTTTCGGATGTTCTTTAGCGAACTCGGCTCCCATCTGACGAATGAAAGCCAGTTCTTTTTCGTAATAGGGAAGTAATTCGTCAGCCATGGCCTGCTTCTTCAATGCTTACGGTTCTGGAAACAGGTTCCAGTACAGAATCGAAAATGACCACTTCCGGAGAAGGGTCGGCGTAGAGTGTTGCGTCGATACGAAATCGTAGTGTTCGGTCTTTCTGGTCTGAATTATCCAGGTAGCTGACTCGCACATCTTTAAAACGCGGTTCGAATGTTTTGATGATCTTTTCCAGCTGCTGGGTGAATGCCTTGCGTTTTTCCAGATCGGCGATATTGACCGTGGCCAGATCCGGCAAACCGTAGTTCAGCATGGAAGCATCGATTTCACTGAATTCCTCACCGGGTTCTATGATGCGAAAGCGGGTGTTCATCAGGTTTTCAAGATCGCGTCGAACACTGTTGCGCAATTGCCTGAGTTTTTGATGCTGACCGGTGTCGGTATCGGCAGCTTCATGGGGTGCATCATCAAGCAGGCGATCGAGAATCGACGGGCGCAGCTTCTTTTTCTTGTCGATATGGGCCATGGATTAACCTGTCTGGCTCAGTTCGGTGACCAGTTCCAGCTCCGATACCATGTTGTCGAGCTGGTAATGCGGTCGCAGGTGAATTACACAGGCGAACTGGCCGGGCCGTGTCGGATGATCCCTCACCTGTACCGCCGCTTCACGCAATGGATACCTGGCCTGTTCTTCCCAGTCCAGGTCCTCGCGTGCGGTTGTGTATTTGAACAGCCAGTTGCGCAGGAAGTCTTCACACTCATCAGCGGTTATCAATGATCCGACCTTATCTCGGATGATGACCTTGATGTAATGAGCAATACGCGAGCCGCACAATATGTGTTGCAGCATGGCTGACAACTTGGCATTGGTGGCGGCTTCGCGGGAATCCATGCGTCCGGGCTTCTGTACCGACTGGTTGCCGTAAAATGCAACGTAAGGTGTATCGTAACACTGGCATAAGGGAATGAATCCAAGGTCGCCGATATCCCGTTCGATGGTGTCGGTGATGATGACATCGGTGGTCGGTTTGTAGGCGACGCTGTCGGCATCGGTTTCAAAATAATCCACCGGTAGTGTGGTAATTAATCCACCGCCTACCTGGTTGCGCGGTACACCTCGAATGTGACCGAACCAGCCGACATTGGAAAATTCGCGGATCAGCATGCCGGCAAAGGCGTAGCAGGCGTTACCCCAGAGATAATTTTCATGGCCCCTGGTACTGGTCCGTTCATGGAAGTAAATGCCCTTATAACTGCCTGGCCGTGTTTTATACGGACGTCGCATCAGGATGCGCGGTAAAGTGAGACCGATAAAACGAGAGTCCGATGTTTCGCGAAACGCACGCCACTTGATGTACTCTTCCTGGGTAAAAATTCGCTCCAGATTAACTGGCTGACCGAGTCCGGAAAAATCATCCATGCCGAATATCTGCGGTGAAGCACCGGCAATAAAGGGTGCGAACGAAGCGGCCGCGACTTCGGCGATGCCCTGAAGCGTGGCCAGGTCGTCATAGGCATGACCGTTGCCTGGACGATGGGCGATTTCGTAATCACCGATCAGTACGCCATAGGGTTCCCCACCGGGCGTGCCATATTCTTCGTTGTAGACTTTCTGGAACAGCTGACTCTGATCGAACTCGATGGCGCGTGAAATGTCCTTGACCACTTCCTGCCAGCTGATATCAAGAACCCGGATTTTGATGTCCCTTGAGCCTTCCGCCTGAACCGCCAGATACCAGAGCCCGCGCCAGCTAGCTTCCAGACGTTGAAATTTTTCCTGGTGAATGATGGCGTTAAGCTGATCGTTGATGTGTTCGTCGAGAGCGGCAATGGTACGCAACAGGGCATCGCGGACCGAGTCAGCATTGCGTCGATGTTCAGCGCTGACGAAATTTTCGATCCAGTAACTCAACGCCCGACGGCTGTCGTTTTCGTCAATGAACTGCTGCAACGAAGTCACATAGGCCGGTGTTGCGCACAACAGATCCAGGTCTACGGAAGAGGTAGACGCGCCTAAACGGTGCGGTAACGATGGGTCAGTCGCAGATGACACGGTGAATCCATTACTGAAAAAAAACAGCGGGGATCGAAGATCCCCGCCGTGAGAGTGTTAGCCGGCTTTGGGAATGCTGGCGACCAGACGAAGAGAGGCGGTCAATTCTTCCATCTGTAACCAGGGGCGCATCCAGGCGACCGCACTGTACACACCCGGCTGTCCCGGTACTTCTTTCACTTCCACGGTTGCCTCGGCAAGCGGGAAGCGGGCCTTCATCTCGGCGCTGGCGCCGGGACTGCCGTTGACGTATTTGGCGATCCACTCATT
>CBDULQ010000096.1:0-12687 GCA_965368115.1 uncultured Gammaproteobacteria bacterium
CCACTGATCTTTACCTTGAACTGAACGCCGAGGTACTGGCTGGCAATGCCTTCCCTGCCGGCAATAATGAGGATGGCGGTATCGGCGCCTACGTCTTTTCGATCAGCCTGGGCGGCGACCTGGGTGTCGAACACAGCTGGCAAATCGGCATATCCCGCTACGACGCCAGTGATGTTGTGGACCGCGAAAGCGGCGGCCATGCACACGGCGGCGGCGTTGTCGAAACACCCAGTTTCAGCGGCGACAGCAGCATCGATGCCATCGACCTGGTGTATAAATGGGCGGAGAACGGCAATCCCAAACAGCGCCATCTGAAAGTCGCCATGGAATACATGCAGCGGGATGAAGAAGGTGACATCACCCTGCTCAACAGCGGACCACCGGTCGAAACATCAACCTATCTGGGTGAGCAAAGCGGCTGGTACGCGAGTGTTGTTTACCAGTTCATTCCCCGCTGGCGCACCGGCTTGCGTTTCGATCGACTGAGCAGCGACAACAGAGGCAGTGACAGCGGCGTACTCGATGAGGCGGAACTACTGGCCGATCATGATCCACAACGTAAAACCCTGATGGTGGAATGGCTGCCGTCCGAGTTCAGCCGCATCCGTCTGCAATACATCCGCGATGAAACCACCGAGGTGACCGACGACCAGTGGCTGCTGCAATACACCATGAGTCTGGGCAGCCACGGCGCACACCAGTTCTAGGGGAACCGCATGAAGATCATTCAATCTCTATTGATGTTCGGCCTGTTTGTTTACGCCGCTTCGGCAGGCGCAACACTGAAGGTGTTCGCCTGCGAGCCGGAATGGGCGTCACTGGCGACAGCGATCGGCGGCGACAAACTGGATGTCTATTCCGCCACAAACGGCAAACAGGACCCGCATCACATCGAAGCGCGTCCCAGCCTGATTGCCAAAACCCGGCGCGCCGATCTGCTATTCTGTACCGGCGCCGAGCTGGAAGTGGGCTGGCTGCCGGTATTGTTGCGCAAGGCGGGTAACGGGCGTATCGCTTCCGGCACGCCCGGTTACCTGATGGCGACGGACCATTTGCAGTTACTCGACAAACCGCAACATGTCGATCGCAGCATGGGCGACGTCCATGCCGCAGGCAATCCGCATGTGCATCTGGATCCGCGTAATATGCTGCGCATCGCCGCAGTGCTCACGCAACGCCTGCAACAGCTCGATGCGGTCAATGCGGGGTTCTACCAGCAGTCCTTCGATCGGTTTTCGACACGCTGGCAGGCTGCTATCGAGCAATGGCAACAACAGGCCAGCCCCTTGCAGGGACTGCACTTTGCGGTCAATCACAAAAGCTGGGTGTATCTGGCAAACTGGCTCGGACTGGACATGAGCATCACCCTGGAACCTTATCCCGGGGTGCCGCCCAGCACGGACGATCTGGCACGACTCATCGAACAGATGAAACAACAACAGGTCACGGCCATTCTCTATTCGGCACACAGTAATCCGCGCGCTGCATTGTGGCTGTCGGAACGCAGTGGTATTCCCGCCGTCGAACTGCCGTTCACCGTCGGCGGCAGCGCTACGGCGGATGACCTGTTCAGCCTGTTCGACGAAACCCTGCGCCTGCTAAACGCACAGGTACAACCGTGAACGGTATCGAGCTGTCGATTCTGATTCCGGCCATGATCGCCGGCCTGCTGGTGATCAGTACCCACGTGCCACTCGGCCAGGTGGTCCTGAAACGCGGCATCATTTTCATCGACCTGGCGATCGCACAGATCGCCGGGCTCGGTGTGATTGCCGCGCATCTGCTGTTTCATGATCCGAATCACTGGACCGTGCAACTCACCGCAGTGAGTTTCGCCCTGCTCGGAGCACTGCTGTTACGCTGGACCGAAAAACGCTGGCTGCCGATTCAGGAAGCACTGATCGGTGCGCTGTTCGTATTATCCGCCAGCCTGAGTGTGTTGCTACTGGCGGATAATCCGCACGGCGGCGAACAGTTGAAAGACATCCTGAGCGGCCAGATACTCTGGGTGAGTTCATCGCAACTGATCGACATCGCCCTGGTCTACGCCGTACTTCTGGCACTCTGGTTCGGCATTCACCGCTTACGCCGTGGCGGCGGTTTCTATCTGCTGTTCGCAGTGGCGGTGACTCTGTCGGTGCAACTGGTCGGCGTCTACCTGGTGTTTTCCAGCCTGATCATGCCGGCGCTGGCTACGCATCGCCTGCAGGATAATAAATCGAAACTGCTGTTCGGTTATTTAACCGGTGTGCTGGGATATGCGGCAGGCCTGTTGCTGTCATCGCTCACTGACCTGCCCAGTGGACCGATGATCGTCGTGTGCCTGATCATCAGTGCATTGCTGGTGGCGGTGCTAATTCGTCATCGTTGATATAGATATGTTACAGTCGCCCAGGCATCAGCTTCGGGGACAGCACCATGGCACGCACGCCTTCCATGTTCTGGTACGACTACGAAACCTTCGGCACCGATCCGGGCCGCGACCGCATCTCGCAATTCGCCGGCATTCGCACCGATGAAGACCTGAACATCATCGACGAACCGATCAATATCCTGTGTCGTGCAGCGGACGACGTCCTGCCACAACCGGATGCCTGCCTGGTCACCGGACTGACACCGCAACAGACCTGGGACAGCGGACTCATCGAAGCTGAATTCATCGCCCGCATCCATTCACAGTTCGCCACACCCAACACCTGCGTGGTGGGTTTCAACAATATTCGCTTCGACGACGAATTCACCCGCTACACCCTGTACCGTAATTTTTTCGATCCTTATGCGCGTGAGTGGCAAAATGGGTGTTCACGCTGGGATATCATCGACATGGTGCGCATGACCCGCGCATTGCGCCCGGAGGGCATCGAATGGCCGGTTGACGACGACGGCCAGCCCAGCAATCGACTGGAGCTGATCACCGCCGCCAACGGCATCGGTCATGAAGCCGCCCACGATGCACTCTCCGATGTGTATGCCACCATTGCCGTGGCGAAACTGATTCGCGACAAACAGCCGCGACTGTACGACTACCTGTACCAGAACCGCAACAAACACCAGGTTGGTAAACTGCTCAACGTCCACCAGCCGCAACCGGTGCTGCACACCTCGGGCATGTTCCCCACCAGCGTCTGCAATACCGCCATGGTATTGCCGCTGGCAGCACATCCGAAAAACAAGAACGGCGTCATTGTTTATGATCTGCGTTACGACCCGCGACCGCTGATCGATCTTGACGTGAATGGCATTAGGGAACGGCTGTACACGCGCCAGGAGGATTTACCCGAGGGCGAAGAACGCATCCATCTGAAAACCGTGCACATCAATAAATGTCCCGTGGTGGTACCGTTGAATACGCTGGATGCCGCCGCGGCCGAACGCACCGGCATCGACAAAAGCGAACACTTCAAACACATGGAACAATTGCAGGCCGCTGCGGGGCTGACACAGAAAATCCAGCAGGTCTTCGAAGAAAACAACTTCGAAGCCATCACCGATCCGGACCGCAACCTTTACGGCGGCGGTTTTTTCAGTGATGACGATCGCAACCGCATGCAGACCATTCGCGATATGGCGCCCGAACAACTGGCCCGGCCTGGTATGAATTTCGACGATGAGCGCTTGCCGGAAATGCTGTTTCGTTATCGGGCGCGCAATTACCCGGATACCCTGAGTGAAGACGAACGTCGCGACTGGCAGAACTATCGACGCACACGTTTCGAAAACGCCGACGGCGGCGGCAGTATTACCCTGGATGAGTACAATCGAAGGCTGGATGAATTATTGCAGGACGCATCGCTGAGTGAAGACAGGCGCGAGTTGTTGAAGCGTTTACAGGATTACGGCCGAACCCTGGCGGACAGCCTGAACAGTTAAAAACGGACGACCCGGTCCGGTTGTGGAATCCTGCTTGACGATGACCGCTGACCTTTAGCCGTTAACGGTAAGCGTTAAACAGCCCCCAAATGATTCCTGCCGAACCGGGTCCATCCACCCCACACTAGCTGTCACAAATCCGATTACTGATTTCGTGCAGCGTATAAAAACGACCAAAGCGCATAAACCCGGCAATGATGCCCGGTATCAAACTCACCGGGCGACGGTCGTCTCCCCATTCCTGAACCCAGTGCCAGGGCAGTCCATCCAGTACATGCATCACCGACAGAGCCCCATCCTCGTAGGTACACAGATGCACTTCCTGGTTATTGACATTCTTGAACGCCGGCATGAAGCCGAAACTGAGGTCTTCGAATACAGCGCCTCCCGGCAGATGTTCGACATGCGATCGCTGCGAGGCGTGATCCTGAGACACATACATCATCTGATAGTCCTGTAACATCCTGATTGCGTTACTGGACTTAGCGGCGGCCGGGGAAAAAACTTTAGGCTGATTTTTGACTGATGGTGTCGAGCAGCTGCTTCATCAGCCGGTCCAGCGCCTGCCCAAAGGCTTCCGCCGCATCGTACAGGCCCGCCGAGGCGGCAGCCTGCTTCAGCTCGATACGGGTGCTGTGGCTGTTGCCGTCGGCATCGTTCCAGCGGATATCCATGGCCAGGCGCACATCAGTCTCAGCGCCGCCACGTCGCTGTTCGAAACCGACCAGGCTGGCGCTGATCACCAGCGCCGGCTCGGCTTCGCCCCTGTCCACGCTATCCAGGCTGACCCGGTCTGCCACCTTATGCTGCAGCAACCAGGCTTTCATGTAGCGCTGTACCAGTACATCCGGTGGATCGGTCCAGAAGTGATAATGGTAGCGGTGCAGCTCCAGCGGGCGCTGGGCGTCCACATACAGCATGGCGCGTTCGTGATACAGGCCGGAAACCTGCAGCGGTTTGATCAGCACATGATCGAAATGCACCTGTGCTCCGCTCAGTTCGCCGCTTGGTTCCGGCAGACGATAGAAATGGTCCGCCGGCGGCGCTTCGCCGGACAGGCTACAGGCCTGCAGCATCAAACCGAAACACATCAACACAACAAAACGATTAAGCGACATGGCGATCATTCCTGAGGCTGATCCGCCGGCGGTTTGCCGCCGAGCAGAATCGATGGGTTGTTACGTAACTGACGAGAAAATTCGTTCATCTGGCGACTGGTGGCATTCAGGTTGTAAAGAATGCTCTGCAGGTTGCCGGATACCGCGTCCATGGTGCGCCGCAGCTCACTCACCGAATGGCCGATATCACCTTCGTTGTCTTCGATCAGTTTGCTGGAACGCTTCAACAACTGATCGAGCTGGACGTTGACCCGGTCGAAACCGGCCGCCAGCTTCACCAGTTGCGCACTGGCCTGGTCCGCATTGCTGAACATGTTGTCCATGTGATTACGATTCTGTTCACTGAGAATGGCGGACAGCTGACGTGCGCTGTCGTTGAGGTTATCCATCAGCCGCGAGAAGTCCGCCGCCATGTTGGGAATGACCTTGTTCAGTTCGGTGCCCATGCTGTTGACCAGCGCCATCATGTCCACCGCTTCGCGACTGGGAATTTCCTCGCCCGGTTTTAGCAAGGTGGCAGAATAACCTTCGCTGATTTCGATCTGTTTCTCCGAGATCAGTCGCGGCAACACAATCTGCGCCACACTGTCTTCGGGGATGGTCCATTCGCTGTTGATACTGAGCCGCATGCGATAGCGAGTGCGCTGATCCTGAACCAGCCGTTGCACATCGATCACCTGCCCCACCTGGTAGCCGCCGTAAGTGACTGCGGTACCGTCTTTAACGCCTTCCACATTGGTAAAGGTAACGTAATAATTGCTCGCGCCCACCTGTTGTCCGGTAATGCGATACAGCATGAACAACAGAATCAGTAATGCCGTAATAACGAACAGGCCCACCAGTAGATAATTAATATTGTCTCTTTTCATATTCTGTAACTTGTTATTGTAATCAGCCACCGGTCAAGCGGTGCATGTATTCGTCCACGTTCACCGACTCGTCGCGTGGCTTGCGATTGAGCAGGTTGTGAATGCGTTCGTTATCGCTGTTACGCACTTCGTCCACTGTTCCGCAGATCAGAATATCGCCCTGGTCCAGCACGGTAATACGATCGGCAATCTTGAAGGCACTGTCCAGCTCATGAGTGACCACGATAATGGTCATGTTCATGGCATCGCGCAAGCGCAATATCAATTCGTCCAGTTCCGCGGCCACCACCGGGTCGAGTCCAGCCGACGGCTCATCGAAAAACAGCAGTTTGGGGTCCATGATGATGGCTCGCGCCAGTGCTGCGCGCTTGATCATACCGCCGGACAGTTGCGACGGCATCAGGTCTTCGAAGCCGGCCAGGTTGACCACTTCCAGTTTCATGCGACTCATGATGCGCATGGTACTGGCATCGAGTTTCGTGTGTTCGCGCAACGGCAACTGAATGTTTTCGCCCACGGTCATGGAACCGAACAGGGCGCCACCCTGAAACGCCACACCCATGTTCTTGCGCATGGCGTGCAACTGTTGTGCGTCCATTTCGGTGATGTCCTGACCGAGCAGACGAATATGTCCGGCGGTAGGCTTATTCAAACCCAGCAAATAACGCAGCAAGGTACTTTTTCCGGACCCGCTGCCACCCATCACCACCATGATTTCGCCGCGTCGCACACTGAGGTTGATACCGTGCAGTATTTCACGCGCGCCATAGTGGGTAACCAGGTTCTCGACCTCGATCACAGTCGGCGTTTGTGATTCTGTTTCGGCCTGTGTATTCATGAAGCCCGGGTCAGGAAAAAGGTGAATATCATATCGGCAATTACGATGCCGCTGATCGACAGCACCACCGCCCGTGTCGTCGCGCGCCCCACGCCTTCCGCACCACCATGCACCTGGAAACCGTTGATCATGCCGATGACAACGATGATGACGGCAAACAGCACACTCTTGATCAATCCCTGCATCACATCCCACACCACCAGCGCCTGAAAACTGCGTTCCATATAAACGCCCAGCGGCATGCCCAGTTCCAGTGCGGTATACACACCACCGCCAAGCATCGCCACCGCATCACCGAGGATGGTTAACGCAGGCACCGAAATCAGCATGGCAATCAGTACCGGCGCCGCCAGATAGCGTACCGGATCGATACCGATGACGCGCAGTGCATCGATTTCCTGGGACTCATGCATGGTGCCGATACGCGCGGCAATGGCGGAAGCGGAACGCCCTGCCACCAGTATGCCGACGATCAGCGCGGAAAATTCCCGCGTTACCGACACCGCGATACCGACGACCACCTGCATCTGCGCGCCATAATCACGCAGGGTTTCCAGGCCCTGGATGGCCAGCATGGCGCCGACCGCGAAACAGAGTACGGATACGATAGGAATGGCGCGAATACCAATGCTGACAACTTCCTGTGCAATCTGATTGAGGCGCACCGGCTGCTGACGAAATCGACCGAGCAGAATCCAGCTTAAGGATTCGATCAGCAGCATAAAGGCGTAACCGAATTCCTCCAGCGCGCTCACCGACACCCGGCCCAGTTGTGTCACCATGCGCTTCATCGAATCAGTTGCACTCATCCAGTGACGCGTAAATCGGAAACACCTTATCCAGGCGTGCCAGTTGCAACACCTGCATGGCCGCCTTGCTTACACCCACCAGACCGAATTCCTGCTGCTGACTGCGCGCCAGCTGAAACCCTTCCACCAGACTGGCGACGCCGGAACTGTCGATATAATCCACCGCCGAAAGATCGATCAACAAAGGTCGGCCGCTCTGCAATTCACTGAGGATCTGTTCACGGGCACGCGGCGATTCGTTGAGATCCACTTCGCCGTTGAGCGCGATCACGGCAAAACGCCCGTGTTCACTGGTCGGGTATTTTTTCATCTGCACCACTCCCGGTTTTAAGCATGCACTGGCTGGCTTTGCCAATGCGTTTTTTCATCTGTAACAGGTTGCCCGGCTCATCAGGAATATCGATGTAGGCCACCTCGTCCATGACCTGGTGAATCAGATGCACACCCAGTCCACCGGGACGCAGATCATCGAGATTCCTCGATTTGATCTTTTCAGGATTCACCTTCTCGGCAAAATCGTAAATACGAATCACCAGTTGCTCATCATCGAGCCAGAACTCGAGAATGATTTCACCGTTTTCACGATCACCATAGGCATGTTGCATCACATTCATGCAGGCTTCGTTAATCGCCATCACCAGGCAATCCAGGTTGTCCTGGCTACAACCCTGGCGGCGCGCCAGTTCGCGCACCACTTCTCGCACCGGTTTCAGTTTATCGGCACGGGACAGGAAATGAATGCGCTCAAGTCGCTGCATGATTGCGGCTACTGTCATCCAGCAACAACAGGGTCATGTCGTCGCGGTTGCGCTGATCCGTATGGCGGATACTGTTAACGATATATTCGATACGTTGCATGGCGGTTAAACCCTCGGGCATGGCGGCAATGATGCGAAACAATCCGCTCAGACCCAGCATATTGCCGTCACCGGTGTGCGCTTCGGTGAGTCCGTCGGAAAACATGTACAGACTATTATCGTCCAGCTGTACCTCGATTTCAGGAAACTCGGCGATTTCCAGCACACCCAGCGGCGGTGCCATGGCTTCGATTTCCCGCGCCAGACCTTCTCCACTGACCAGCAATGCCGGCGGACTGCCCGCGTTGACCAGTCGCAGACTGCCGCTGCGCGGACAGTAAATACCCGCCACCATGGCAACGAACATGCCGTGGATGGAGGTTTCGCACAGTTCGATGTTGAGCTGAGCCAGTAACTCGCCCGGACTGTCGATGCGTTTACCCAGACCACGAAACAGGCTGCTGGTCTTGGCCATCAGCAAGGCCGCATTGACGCCCTTGCCGGAGACATCGCCGAGATTGAAATAAATACGCCCGTCGGGCAGGCTGAAATAATCATAGAAGTCGCCGGACAGATCGCGCGCGGAAATATTGATGCCGGCCAGTGGAAAGTCTTCACCCATGTCGGCCGGCAACAGGCTGCGTTGAATTTCCCGCGCCAGGTCCAGTTCGCGGTTGAGTTCGGCCGCAAGTCGATCACGTTCCTGTAACGCCTGTTCCAGACGGTAGGCCAGCTCCTGAAAATTAACGTTGTCAGCGGACAGCTCTTCATTGGCCTGGTACAGCACCTGGGAGAATTCACTGTGCGTTTCGATATCGATATCCAGTACGGCGGCCGCCAGGTTGACCGCATCGGGCAGGGCCGCGAGCAGGTCTTCACAACGTTCGGCGGGCAGGTCGAACGTCTTTTGCAGCAATTCGCGACTACGCGCGAGCACGAAATTTTTGTCGTTTGCGGTGTATACCGAGGCCAGCCAGTCGGTGACATGCAACACCTGACACAACGCGTGTTGCGTGTGCGGCAGGGAGGATTCCGCGCAGTGATGATGATGAATCAGCGGCTGCGTCAGGTCTTCGGCGATACCCCATTGCCGGCACAGGATGTCCAGCATCTGATCGTGGCTCATGCCGAAGGTATCCTGTTCCATCTGGTAACGGGCGTTGGGTTCACGGAGCCGCAACTCAGTCCATAACTGTCCCCATTTCGGCTTCAGCACCAGCAACAGATACAGACCCAGCTCCTGCATGAAGCCGGCGCAGAAGCAGCGGCTGGCATCCAGTTGCAACTGCTCGCCGAGCAGGCGCGCGGTCACTGCGCGGCGCAATACATCCTGCCAGAAGGCCGGCCGTTCCACGCCGCGAATGCGAATGGCATTGAAGATGCGATACATCACCAGGATCTGGAACAGGTTGGCGACGCGTGGCATGCCTGCCAGTTCGATAGCCTGCTGCAGGGAATCGACCCGGGTGGTCATGTTGAAATGATCGGAGTTGATGATGCCGAGCAACTGGCCGCTCAACTGCGGACAGGATTCGAGCAAGGGCTGAATATCCTGCGCATCGATTTGCGGTTTATGCTGAAGCTGAATAAAATCCCGGGCCAGCTCCGGTAAGGCGGGCAGACTGCTGAGATCGAGATTGTCATCCGGGCTGGTGTATGACACTGTATTTTTATAATTTATGACGGACAGTGTTCCCTAGTATAGCCACAGGCGCGGCCACAACCCAGACTCTTCATGCTCAATACCTTATTCCAGATGTTTGCACTGATCGGCATGGGACTCGCCTGGTCGATATGGAACCCCGGTCGCCTGGACAGCGCGCTGATCCGCAAAGTGCTCACCGACACCGTATATTTCATTTTTCTGCCGGCGCTGGTGTTCAATGCGCTATGGCATGCCGAACTTGGCATCGCATCCCTGAAGATTGCCGCTATCGCCGCGCTGTGTGTGATCAGTGCATTGTTGCTGAGTGGTTTTATCTGTCGTCGCTGCAAGACCCAGCCCGCGGTGACCGGAGCAATCTTGCTCGCCGCCGCCTTCCCCAATGCAACCTATCTCGGTTATCCACTGCTCAAAAACACCCTGGGTGACTGGGCCGGGCCGGTGGCCATTCAGTTCGATCTCTACGCCTGTACGCCGCTGCTGCTCACCGTCGGCATCATGATGGCTGCACGCATGGGCGGCCAGCAGCAACAACCGCATCCGTTACGCCTGCTGGTTCGGGTACCGCCGTTGTGGGCTGCGTTGATCGCCAGTGCGCTCAATCTGCTCGGTGTCGCTCCGGTGGCGGAGCTCAGCGGCCTGCTCAATATGATGAGCGCGGCGGTGGTGCCGATTATGCTGTTTGCCATCGGCCTGGCCTTAAAACAGGGCTTCAATCAGCAGGCCCACTTCAAGACCATTATTCCGGTCATCGTTATCCAGCTGATACTGATGCCGTTACTGGCGCTGGGGGCGGCGCAACTCATGCACATGCCCACTGATCTACGCACTGCCGTGGTCCTGGAAGCGGCCATGCCGAGCATGGCTCTGGGTGTGGTGCTGTGTGATCGCTACGGGCTCAACTCCGGCATTTATGCGGCTGCCGTCACCGCCACCACCCTGCTCAGCATCGTCAGTCTGCCCATGTGGTATTCGTTGCTGGGTTGAGCGAAGCCCTTGTCTATACTCAAGGGACCCCTGATTAATTCATGGACGGAAACCTTGAGCCAGAGCTAATCAGAGGTTCCCTAACTGAACCACGGGGCCTGCTCCGTATCAGATCATCAATAAACAGACCGGGCCGACATGACGCAACAGTCACCGATTAGCAACATCGATATCATTCAGCAGGCACTTCACAAAGTCGCCGACACCATCAACCAGATCATGCTGGGCAAACAGGATCAGGTGCAACTGGCGCTGACCTGCCTGCTCGCCAACGGCCACCTGCTGATCGAAGACTTGCCCGGCGTGGGCAAAACCACCCTGGCGCTGACCATTGCACGCACCTTCGGGCTGGACTTTCAGCGCGTGCAGTTCACCAGTGATCTGCTCCCTGCCGATGTGCTGGGTGTGTCCGTATTCGAATCACAGAACAATCAGTTTCAGTTTCACCCCGGCCCGATTTTCACCCAGGTTTTGCTGGCTGACGAAATCAATCGCGCCACGCCGAAAACCCAGAGCGCGCTGCTGGAAGCCATGGAGGAACGCCAGGTTACCCAGGACGGCAGCACCCGCGCCCTGCCCGCACCGTTCTTTGTGATCGCTACACAGAACCCCAGTGAACAGGTGGGCACCTTCCCTTTACCCGAGTCCCAGCTCGATCGTTTTCTGATGCGTATCGAAATCGGCTATCCGGACCGTCAGGCGGAACAGGAACTGCTGGCGGGCAAGGACCGGCGCAGACGCATCGCTGACCTGCCCGCAGCTCTCAACACCGAACAGTTACTGAAACTGCAGCAGGCGGTGGAACGCGTGCATGTATCCGACGCTCTGCTCGATTACCTGCTGGCGCTGATCCATGCCAGTCGCCAGTCACCCTGGTTCGCCGCCGGTCTGTCACCGCGCGCCGGGCTGGCATTGCAGCGCTGCGCCCAGGCCTGGGCGCTGCTACAGGGCCGCGATCATGTCCTGCCGGAAGATGTACAACGGGTGCTACCTTCCGTAGCAGCCCACCGCCTGTTGCCGCATATGGAAACCCAGGACCAGGGTATCGACGCCCTGATCGACCGACTGATTCAGGAGGTGCCGGTCTAGTGGCCAGCCAGTTACCCCTGGTGCCCGGCTTCATCGCGCGCTTCATCGAAGGCTGGGCCGGGCGTCGGCAACCCGATGCGGATACCCGCATCACCCTGGTCCGCCAGCGCCTGTATATTCTGCCGACCCGCGCCGGGCTGTCGTTCTTCCTGGTATTGCTGGTGATCCTGCTCGGCGCCATCAATTACCAGAACAGCATCGGATTCATGCTCACTTTTCTGCTCGCCTCGATCGGCGCCCTGAGCATGTTGTACACCCATCAGAATCTCAACGGACTGCGTCTCAGCTGTTTGCCGGCGCGACCGGTATTCGCCGGCCAGGCGGCGGCTTTTCCACTGCTGCTGGAACGCACCCGAGCCGGCGCCAGTCACCTGAATATCAAGTTTCAATGTCTGGACGACAACGCCTTCGAGGCCAGTCTGCACGGTCGCCGTGAGGATGTACGTGTTGTGCTCGAGCTACCCACCGAACAACGCGGCCAGCTGTTTCTACCGAAACTGAAAATCCACACCGAGTTTCCGCTCGGCCTGTTCCATGCCTGGACCTGGGTAGAGCTCAGTGCCGCCTGCCTGGTCTACCCCCGGCCCGGTTCCCTGCCCTTGCCCCTGCAATATCAGGGGCGACTCGGCGGCCAGACCCATAGTGAC
>CBDULQ010000097.1:0-12525 GCA_965368115.1 uncultured Gammaproteobacteria bacterium
GCATACCTCTTGCTGATACACAACCAAGGTAAATTTTCTCCCCCAAGAATTTAAGCAACCGAGGTAAACCACCATGGCCTACGAAGAGATCCACGCCCACGAAGTCGAGAACTTTCTGCAGCAGCCCAACACCGTAGTCATCGATATCCGTGATATCCACAGCTACAACCAGGGCCACATGAAAGATGCCATGCACATCGATGGTCCGACCATGGGCAAGCTGATTCGCATGCGTAAGAGTAATCCGGTGGTGCTGGTGTACTGTTATCACGGTAACAGCAGTCGTGATATGGCGGATATGATCTCGCGTTTCGGTTTTACCAATGTGAGTCATGTCATCGGTGGCTGGGAGGCCTGGGTGAATTACCAGGCGTCACAGACCGCACGTACGCATCAGGCGGATGATTTCCAGCCTGGTATGGTCGAAGCGTTCGCCTGATTACCGCTTAGTAAAGGCCGCATTGATGAGTCTACCTCAGGAACTTGTCAACTGGGCGCTGGCTCAGGGGTTTGATGCCGACAACATCAATGGTCGTGTTGAGAACGGTACCTCGCCCCTGATGCTGGCGGCTCAGCAAAATGATCTGTCTCGTCTTCAGTTATTGCTCGATGCCGGTGCCGATGTCAACCTGATCAATGACGACGAAAACAACGCCCTCTGGTTTGCCTGTTTTGCCAATAATCCGCACATGGCGCAGCTCCTCATCGATTACGGTTGTGACATCAACAACCAGAATGTAAACGGTGCAACAGCTCTGGTGTACTGCGCTTCGGCGGGTAAATACGAGCTGGTACGTCGTCTGGTCGAAGCCGGTGCGGATGTACACAGGAGAACCCTGGACGGCTTTACGGCACTGGACAGTGCCAGCACTTTACCGATTCTGAAATTTCTTAAACCTCTGTATGCCGAAACCCTGGCATGCTGATGCAATCCTTAAGGCTCTAAACATGAATGCAACTGTCGATAAAATCAAACAGCAACTGGCCGATAACCCGGTCATCCTGTATATGAAAGGTACGCCGGATGAACCGAGTTGCGGTTTCTCCGCCAAGGCGGCTTCGGTATTAAAGTCAACCGGCGTTAATTTCGCTTACGTCAACGTACTGGCATCACCTTTTATCATGGAACGCCTGCCCGAGGTTTCCGATTTCCCGACGTTTCCGCAACTGTTCATCAAAGGTGAAATCGTCGGCGGCAGCGACATCGTCGAGGAGCTGTACAACAACGGCGAATTGATGCCCATGCTGAAAGCAGCCATCCAATGAACGATAGCGAAATTATCGAACGCATTGCTGCCGCCTACCCCGGTGCGGTAATCGATGCGGTTGGTGCAGATTGTAATTTCGAGGTGTATGTCATCAGTGAACAGTTCGCCGGTGTCGGACTGTTGCAACGACAGAAGGCGGTGCTGGCCCTGTTTAAAGATGAAATTACCAGCGGTAAATTACATGCCCTGTCTGTGAAGGCAAAAACCCCTGAAGAACAGTAGGCCAATTCAGGCCTGGTACAGATAACACTTTAACTCTAACCCCCTCGGAGTTTGTCATGGCTGAGTTAAACATTGATCGCGATACCGCGTTACGTATCGCTCTGGCTGCACGCAGCCTGCCCGATATCGATCTGCCCAGCCTGATCGAAGTACTCAACGATCGCCTGGGTCCACCACTGGACCTGACCAAACTGGCGCGCATTACCGTTACCGATCTGAAAACCGGACTGGGTAGTCTGGATGGCGAGGAAGACGGCGAAGACATTGGTATCGGACTCGATCCGATGAAGCTCGCGGTGCGTATTCTGTGGGGCGAAACAGACGATGACGACACCCTGCCCAGCGCCGAACCCTACGAGGACGGCGACATTCCGGGCTCTATTCGGGTCGGATTCGCGTCCAACACCGGCAATAACCTGGACGGCCACTTCGGCTCCTGTCTCAGGTTTCTGGTATATCAGGTTTCGGCAAGCGACAGTCGGCTGATCGACATTCGCTCTGCCGCAGAAGCTGATCTGTCCGACGACCGAAATGCGTTTCGTGCAAATATCGTCGCCGATTGTGACGTGCTCTATGTCGTTTCAGTCGGTGGTCCAGCCGCAGCGAAAATCATTCGAGCCGGTATCTACCCGCTGAAAAAAATCGAAGGTGGCGATGCCTGTGATGTCATTTCTGAATTCCAGCAGGTGATGCGCGGTTCACCCCCACCCTGGCTGGCGAAAATCCTCGGAGTTACCGCGGAACAACGATTGAAGAATTACCATGGCGAAGATTCGGACGCTGATTGATTCCATAGCGTTATATCGAAAAAGAACGTTAATTTTCGGCCAGGTCAAATCACAAAACTGACATTCTCCTGTAATGACCTCGTTACCGGCCTGGTGTTAAATCAGGCGCAAATCATAATGCCTGCCGGTTCCCAGGAGAATAATAATGTATCGCCGCACCGTCACTCTGTCCTTGCTCACCCATCTATTCGCTGCATCCACAATACTAACGCCGGTCGTCGGTCATGCCTTACAGGTAACCGGCCCATCAAGTAGCGTCCTGCCTTATCTCGACACTCATCTACCCGGTGTCTCGGTTGAATCGATTCTGACCGTCAATGACGGCACAATACCCAAAGCCGGTGGTGGCACGACCCGGATGGTGGGTATTCCCGACGGACTAGGTGTGATCGATGGCGCTGAACTGACGCCCGCCGATCCTGATCATTTTTATCTTCTGGTCAATCATGAAATCAGCGCATCTCAAGGCATTGTACGGGATCACGGCAACGCCGGCTCTTTCGTTTCCAAATGGAAAATCAGCAAAGCCACCCATGAAGTGGTCGAAGGCGATGATCTAATCAAACAGACGTTTAGCTGGGATGAAAGTGCTGGAAATTTCGTGACCAGTAACCTCACATTCGACCGTTTGTGTTCTGCCGATCGGCCAGCGACCAGCGCACTCTTTAACAGCGCCAGCGGTCGTGGTAGCCAGGAAATCTTTTATCTGAACGGTGAAGAAACTTTCGGCGGCCGCGCTTTTGCCCACCAGGTCACCGGCACCAATGCGGGTAACAGTTACCATCTGCCCCACTTTGGTTATGCGGCATTTGAAAATGTCCTTTTAAGCCCCACGGAACAGGATGCAACCGTCGCCATCATGCTGGACGACGCCAGTAATGGTGAAGTTTATGTTTATGTCGGACAGAAAACTGCCGCCGGCAGCGAAGTCGAACGCGCCGGTTTAATGAACGGTAACCTGTATGCCATCGCGGTGGAAGGCAAACCTTACGAACTGGATGATAATCTGAATGCAGCCATCGCTAACAGCGAGACCTTCACTCTGAAACTCATCGGTACTCCAGGCGACCGTCCCATGGACGGCGCTGATATGGAAGCACGTGGTACAGATACGGTATCTCCGGTCAATCCCACACAGCATTTCGAAAGTCTTAAAATGGGTGGTCCTGAAGACGGCGTGTGGGATACACGTCCGGGCATGGAAGGTGTGTTCTATTTTGCCACCAAAGGGACCAGCTCAAACGGCATCAACGCACCGACTCGGCTATGGAAATTAAGCTTCGATGACATTGCCGACCCGAGTGCCGGCGGTACGCTCTCCCTGCTGCTGGATGGTCCCGCCAATCGCCTGGGTAGCCTGGACAATATGACCTTCGCCATCATCAACGGTGAAGCAAAACTGTTTATACAGGAAGACCTTGGCAGTGATGTTCGCCTGAGCAAAATCTGGGAATACGACATTGCCAGCGCACAACTGGAGGAAATTGCCGCACATGATGCCGAGCGTTTCGTCGAAGGCGGCAGCCAGTTTATAACCACCAACGAAGAGTCATCCGGCATCATCAGCCTGGGTGATGTACTGGGAGAAGGCTGGTTTGCCGCAACCGTCCAGGTACACAGCAACGCGGGCCTGGCGGCCTCGACCGAACAGGTTGAACACGGCCAGCTGGTATTGCTGAACATTGCCGGTCGAAATGCAGATCTGCAACGCCAGCCCATCATTTCTTCGGGCGACCTGTGGAACTATCGTGTCGATGGCACCGATCCGGGTAACAACTGGAACCAGCCGGGCTTCACCATCGATGCCAACTGGAACACCACAACAGACGGTGTACCCACCGGCCCGGTAGCGACTTCACTCGGTTATGGCGAAGCCGCCGGCTCTCTGGTCAGCGATCTGGTTCAACCCGCCACACCACGTGCCGCCAGCTACTATTTCCGTCGCGAATTCAGCCTGGACAATCCTGCTGATGTCACCCTGTTCGATCTGTACATGAAAGTCGACGACGGTGCCGTGGTGTATATCAACGGCGTCGAAGTGGCTCGTTACAATATGGATCTGAATCTGGTGGCGGACAACAGCACTTATGCTTCGGCTAATGAAGCAGCAGAACGCGACTGGAAGCATATCGCCGTCACTTCGGAGTCGGTGCCGTTGCAGGCAAGCGGCAACGTGATCGCCGTGTCGATCCACCAGGAAAATAACAGCAGTTCCGATATGCGTATGGATATGGCGCTGTTTGCGTGGAACGCTTCGCCGGATGCGGGCTCACTACCGGCAACACCGGATAACCTGACCACCGGCAATATCACTGAGACCGGCCTGGAACTGAGCTGGAATGCGGTGAACAACGCCGACTTCCTGCGCATAGAACGACAGGCACAGGGCGATGTCGCCTGGGCGGTCATCGAAGACGAATATCCCGGTGAATTCACCCGCTACACCGACAATGAACTGCAATCCGGTATCACTTATAACTATCGACTGGTCGCACACAACATTCACGGCCGTAGCTCACAAAGTGCGATCGCCTCGGCCACTACCCAGGTTTCCCTGGTACCGGTCATTTTTGAAGAGAACTTCGATGTATCGAACAGCTTCGGTCAGTTTAGCGCAATCGATGTCGCCGAACCCAATGCGGCCTGGAGCTGGGTACTCTGGGATTTCGGCTCGACCGGTGCGGTACAGGGCAATAACTACGGCAGCGGAAACGGACCGACAGAGGACTGGTTGATTACGACCAACCCAATCAACTTCCTGTTCTACCGTAACGAAACGCTGCAATACGACTCACAGATTTCATTTAGCGGTCCTGCACCCCAGGTACTGATTTCAACCGATTACGACCCTGCGGTTCACTTCGATCCCAACCAGGCGAACTGGACACTGATCAATGAAGACAACAGTGCTTACGGCGATTTAACCCCGGCGGGCCCGTTCGATCTTTCCGCCGTCGACAACACCGCTTACCTGGCCTTCAAATATACCGGCAACGGTGGTTCAGGTGGCCAAAGTGCACGCTTTACTCTGGATGACGTACTGATCAAAGGTGACTGCGGTTATGATTTTGAAGGCGCGGAAAATACCGATGTCGCGGCAAATACCGGCAGCCACTGGGCAGTCGTCAACGCCGGTTCCGCCTACGGCTGGCAATACGACACCCGTGCCGGTCAACAGGGTGCGGTGAACAATAACTTTGGATCACCGGCCGGTGGCAGCAACGCCGGTATCGAAGCCGACGACTGGCTGATCAGTCCACCGCTGAATCTGGCCGGTCCGTTGTCCGGTGTGGATTTCGATTATTACGAAAATTTTGGCGACACTCTAAGCCAGCCGCTGAGCCTGCTGGTGACAAGCAGTTACACCGGTGATCCGAACACGACCGCCTGGACCGACATTACACCCACGGGCCTTGACGGTTCCACTAGCGATGCCTGGATTCAGGTTTCCAGCCAGGTATTCGGCCTGACCGGTAGTGATGTGCGCATCGCGTTCCGCTATCAGTCTGCAGGTAACGGTGGCGGTACAACCAAACGCATCGGTATCGATAATGTCTGCCTCACCGTACCCGGTGGACCGCTGGAAGCCGGATTTAATTACAACCGCCAGGGCGGCAACGTCACCTTTGTACCTTCGGTGTCCGGCGGTTTACCGCCCTACCAGTTAAACTGGGATTTCGGTGACGGCTACACCTCAGGCGAAGATGCGCCGACCCATGAATACACTCAGGCCGGGAACTACATCGTGACACTGACGGTGACCGACGACGAAGGCGGTGAAGTCGTGATCACACTGGATCAACCGGTTGTGGTCACCCAGTTTACAGTCCCGGAAAAACGGGCTGATGTACGTATCGCCACCTTCAACACCTCGATGAATCGCCCGGCATCCGGTACCCTGGCTCAAGCACTCGCGGCCGGCGACGACAGCCAGATCCAGCAGGTCGCGGAAGTCATTCAACGCGCCAATCCGGACATCGTACTGCTCAATGAATTTGACCAGATTTACGATGCCAACGGCCACTTTGATCGCGCCGCCACCGAAACCAGCATCGAAGACTTCAAACGCAACTATCTGCAGGTTGCACAGGCCGCGGATACCGAAGCCGTGTATTACGACTACATCTACGTCGCACCGGTTAACACCGGCGTACCTTCCGGCTTCGACTTCAATAACAACGGCGCTACAACGGATCCCGACGACGCCTTCGGCTTTGGTGTGTTCCCGGGTCAATACGGCATGGTGCTGTTGTCGAAACATAAAATCATCGAGCACCAGGTGCGCACCTTCCAGAAATTCCGCTGGAAGGATATGCCCGGTGCACTATTGCCGCCGGATCCAAATGACACCGACGGTGACGGCGACACCAGCAGTTATTACAACAAGGACGAACTTGACGTGTTCCGCCTGTCATCAAAGAGCCACTGGGATATCCCTGTGCGAGTACATGGTGTCGGCATCGTCCATATCCTGGCCAGTCATCCGACACCACCGGTATTTGATGACGGCACCAGTGGCATCGATACCGATGTCGCGGACTGGAACGGATTGCGCAATCACGACGAGATTCGTTTCTGGTCAGACTATGTCAACTTCAGTAAAAGTCGCTACATATACGACGACCGGGAGTGGGAACGTGCCGGTGAACATGTACCCCATTGGCGACGTGGCGGTCTGCGTCCCAATGCCCGCTTCGTCATCATGGGGGACATGAATGCCGACCCTGTCGATGGCGATGCCAGCTACGATCCGGCTAATCTGCTGTTAAGCAGCGGCCAGGTCGACACCAGCGTCACCCCCACCAGCGCCGGTGCACTCGAACAGGTCCCCGACAGTTACAACAATCGGGAAAACAAAACCGCGAGCTTCAACCTGCGTGCTGATTATGTTCTGCCGTCTATAGCGGGCTGGGATTATCGCCAGGGCTGGGTCTTCTGGCCACTGAGCACCGACCTCGAAGCCGATCTTCTCAATGCATCGGATCATCGCATGGTGGTTATCGATGTCGATCGAGAGCGTCGTTTCGGCCGTTTCTTTGAATGGCTGTTCCACTGGAAACATCACGACGATGCGTTTCCTGCGGACAAAAAGCACCGGTAAGCCAGATCCATCGAAATCCTGGAAGCGATATCCTGTATAACACAGGATATCGCTTAGCCGGTACAGGCAGAGCCGCTGCAGGTGGTTTGCTTGTGGGATGTCCCTTCTGCTGGTAACATGCAGCCTCGCTGTTACCGGTTTACCTTAAGAAATACCCTCATGACTCAATTACCACCCTGCCCCAAATGCGGTTCCGAATACACTTATCAGGACGGCAATCTACTCATCTGTCCGGAGTGCGCTCATGAGTGGAACCCGGATGCCGAAGCCCAGGCCGACGAAGGACTGAAGGTCAACGATGCCAATGGCAATCCCCTCAGCGACGGGGACTCGGTGACCGTGATAAAGGATCTTAAGGTTAAAGGCTCCTCATCCGTGGTCAAGGTGGGTACCAAGGTGCGAAACATTCGCCTGGTCGACGGCGATCATAATATCGACTGCAAGATCGATGGCATTGGCGCCATGAAGCTCAAATCGGAATTCGTTAAGAAAGCCTGAAACATCGCTGTCACAAGCTTGTAGCACCTTCCTTAAGTTCGCGGCCGTGGACTGTTTTTGAACTGTCGACTGACATTATGTTAGGGTGATAACACCAACCTGAACATTCAGCCGAAGCTGAGCGATCAAGGGAGGTCGTCAACATGTCAAACCCATCCACGCATAGCAATCACAACAATCTCAATCGCACCGCGCTGAGCGCCACTATACACTGCATGACCGGCTGTTCCATCGGTGAAGTCAGTGGCATGATCATCGGTAGTCTGTTACTGCTGAGCAACGTCACCACCGTACTTATTTCCATCGTGCTCGCGTTTATCTTTGGTTACAGTCTGACGATGATACCGCTGCTCAAGGCGGGGCTGCCCATGACTAAAGCCCTGAGCCTGGCCTTCGCTTCTGATACGGCATCGATCACCATCATGGAAATTGTCGACAATCTGTTGATGCTGGTGATCCCGGGTGCCATGGCCGCCGGCCTGGCCAGTGGTCTGTTCTGGGGTAGCCTGGCACTATCTATACTGATTGCCGGGGTGACCGCCTTTCCGGTGGTACGCTGGCTGATTGCACGGGGTAAGGGGCATGCCGTCGTTCATCAGTATCATCAACACTCCTGACCCTGCGGGAATAATCGATGCAGTTAACAATTTTGAGCATTGCCACCTAATGGCTGGGAATTTTTCCCAGGCCATAGGGAAAATTCATGGCATACGGGAGAAAGCCCCATTGAGCAAATAGCAATGCACTTATAACCTCAACTGAAATTACAAAAAGCTTGTTTTTCTTCAGTCAAGGATCATTCCTATGCGCTTACTTCCATCGCTAACCGTATTCAGTTCGTTGCTGTTGTTTTCCGCCAGTACTCAGGCCGCATTTGTTTTCACCGCACCACCACGGGAAACCGCCGAGAATGGTATCAAGGTTTACAAACCCATCGCCGATTTTCTCACCCAGGCTACCGGTGTCGAGTTCGTATATCGGCAACAAACCAGCTGGTCCGAATATGTACGCGATATGAAAGCCGGAAAATATGATCTGGTTTTCGATGGTCCGCATTTCGTCGACTGGCGTATACATAACATCAAGCATCATACCATCGCAAAAATCCCTCACCTGCTGCAATGGCGTGTCATAGCACGCAGCGGCGACTCCACCATCACCAAACTCGATGACCTGGTCGGCAAGAAAGCCTGCGCACCCGGCTCACCGAACTTTGGTATGCTAAATCTCTTCAGTCACTTCAAGGATCCCAGCGCAAAGCCGGAGCATATTCAGGTGAAAGGCTGGAACCATGTGTATGACGGGGTAAAGAATGGCCTCTGCGATGCGGGAGTTTTACCGAAGAAGAACCATCGGATCTACGACAAGGGACAAAAGTACACCAAGGCCATTCACACTCATCTGCCCTATCCAAACCAGGCATTCACTGCGAGTGAAAACATTCCCGAAGTCCTGCGCGAGAAAATCCGTAAAGTACTGTTATCGGAAGACGGACAGAAAGCCATGATCAATCTACGTGCACGTTACACCGGCGGCACGGTCCTGGTCTCTGCAGTTGACGAAGAGTACGACAGCATTCATTCCCTGCTGCTGGAAGCCAAAACCTTTACCGATAGCGCCGGCACCCGACCTGAAGCCAGTGATCACCTGGTCAGCAATTAATCCGTAAAAACCGCCCCGGCCCCGTAACTAGAGTACGGCGTTAAACCACTCCAGTTGCGGCGGCCCGAGGTACACATCCCGCGTTTTTTCACCGGCATGCGCATGTGCCTTGCGGAACGCATCCGACTGCGTCCAGTCCTCAAAAGCCTGCTCAGACTCCCAGACCGTATGTGAAGCAAACAGGGTATATTCTTCCGAACTCGGCCCCTGTAAAAGATGAAAAGATTTGAAACCGGGCACGCCTTCGAGATGAGAGTCGCGCTGTTTCCACACCTCGATAAATTCCTGTTCCATTCCCGGTTTGATTTTGAAGCGGTTCATCGCAATGAACATGGCCAGTGATTCCTCTACAGATTTCGGTGGATGGCCTCGGACAGGTCGCGGTCAGACCGCCATTTCCAGTTGTGAGACCTCGAAATGGGTCGCCAGGGTATTGATTACCTGGGACATACTCAGGTCTTCATAGACCAGCACAGCATCATTAAATTCATTTTCCACATACCATGGGTATTCCAGGTGAATACCATAGCGATCCTGAGACTGACCATGGGTATAGATATACGCGCGAACTTGCGCCTGATTCGCCTTGACCAGTTCGATAGACAGCGGATCGGTTTCATCCGCTTCGGGAACAACAAATGTTGAATGTCCCATGTATTGCTGTAATTTAAACACCAGCAATTTGATGGTTTTATGTTTACTGAGCGACCATATATTCATCTATTCGACTCCCTGGGGGGTTGTCTCGTAGCTAGCTGATTTCGGGCTGTGCCAGCTCCTTCATATTTTCACGCAGCATTTTGCTGTACTGCTCGGTGTAATAGCGAATGGCTTCTTCACGATTGGTCTCGTCGCCATCCATTGTCTGAAAATTGAACGCATTGAAACGCGCAGCCGCAAACATAATGGCGGCGCTCAACAGGGGTGTGGCCCAGTCATCGCTCAGGTCATTGGCCAAATTGATGAATTCATCGGACACTTCATGAAAGACTTCTTCCTGCATAGGAATACTCCGCTCAATAACAGAAACTAAACGCCATAAGGCTTACTCGACCAGTCCTGCACGATCTTCAGATCGCGAGCCGGCAGATAGTCATAGGCACCCATCAGATCTCGGTGTATGGCATCGGCCAGCTGGTAAGGCACTTCAGGCTGACTCAGCATGAAAAAATACCAGGCCATGGGATAGCCAACGAGATGATCGAAGCCATGAATCAGTCGGGCCAGTTCAGCACCTCGATGCTGGGTATTCAGGTCGATGCGAGAAAGATCACCATCGAAGGTGGTCACCGGTTTCGCACGCTTGATGGATTCGCCCCAGGCATCGGTATATTCCTGCAGGCTCAACACCCAGTGTCTACAGAACGCTCCGGACTCGCGTGCACTACTTCTGTCCCAGTCACCCATAAACCGCTGGAGTTTCTCGCTGGCACGATTGTCCAGTTCGGAGTCATGGGCCTGCATGTCGGCAATATACTCTTCCACTGCCGTCATACGCCTGAAGTCATATACCGCGGGCCCGATGGGCTCAGGCGTCAGTCGTTCAATATCCAGCGGATCGATCAGATCCGACAGGTCATCGGGCAAATGATCCGGATCGAACAGTGGGCGATCAATCACTTCCTGCAGAGTCTCCACTTCCAGCTGGACATATTCCTGTGCACTGGAACCGGTTTCGGCGACAAAGTAATGTGTTTCGCCCCGCAGGGTGGTAATACGATAATCTGAATCCAGATACTGGTCGATCAAATCTTCGATATGTCCGTCGGCCACCGTTTCGACCCATTCGGTGAGCTGCTCGGCGATCCGCTCACCCCGGGCATTCACCACACCACCGGTTCGATGCCAGCCGCCGCGCGTCAGCACATGCTGAAAGCTCAGCTCAGGATAGATCCGCGCAATTTTCTGCAGCAGGGTACTGTGATCAATGGTAACCGGCGTGCTTGCGCACAGGTTAACGATATCTTCGGATTTAAACACGGCACTCATTGCGCCCCCCGGGCACTCACCGCATGCAGGCTGTTCGCAGACGGCTGCTGTCGGCTTTGCCAGAGTTGTTCGGCGCGATCCTGGGCCTGTTCCGCGTTGTCGACCTCACCCAGAGCGCGTAAAGCCAGTGCCAGGGTACCGGTAATCGCTGCAGTCGCGTAAAGATCTTCCGTATCACCTTCCCATACGGCGCGGAAATGAGGCCAGTTCGGAAATGACGAAGGCTGATATTTATCAGCCGGCAACAGATTCGGCCACTGTTCCTGCCACAGACCATTCTTACTTACACCGTAAAGGGTGACGCTGCGTTCGGGTATGCGCTCGATCTCACCGCCTTCACCCTTGAATGCAATGGCACGCGGTTGACCGAGCAACTGCGCAGCCTGCTGATGAACTTCGGCGTAGTTGGGATGGAATACACTTTGCAGCATGACCGGCGCTTCATAGGGATTCAGCATTCGCGCCACAGTATGCAGTGGCGGCCGCAAACCCAGCAAATCGCGTTTGGCGATCAACTGGGATGTCAGCAAAGACATTTTACTGATATCCATGTAAGCGAAGCCGATCTGCTCGATGAATGAACTGGCCTGATCAAAACAATCAGCCGCTTCCAGCCCGAGTTGTTGAATCGCTTCCAGCGTATAGATACGTTCATCATCGCGATGCATACCATGCATGAATACCGGATGCCCATGACGCCCCAGTGTCAAAGCCGCCAGAAGATACCAGGGCATTTGTCGGCGTTTACCGGCATAACTGGACCAGTCGATACTGACTGCAGGCCTGTTTTCCGGAACCGGAATACTTTCGCGTATCGCGCTGACAAAACCGGCGACTTCCTCGGCGGTCTCTTCCTTCACGCGCATCAACATCAGAAACGCACCGAGTTGCTCGGGTTCGACATCATAGCAGTAGATCTGTCGCATCGCCTCGTATGCCTCGTCACGGGTGAGATCGCGAGCACCTTTCTTGCCCTTGCCCAGTATGCGAATAAAAC
>CBDULQ010000098.1:0-12392 GCA_965368115.1 uncultured Gammaproteobacteria bacterium
GGCATGATGAAGAAAGATACGCGATCTCTATTCAATGCTCAATTGCTTCGCCCCATGAAGCCGGGGAAGGGTAAACCGTGGGGATTTGTCATTCTGCCCCGGGAAGCGAGTTCCAGGCTGCCGAGGCGTGGTCGGACAACAGTAGACGGAACCATAAACGGCATAAGTTTCACTGTTCTCCTGGAACCCGATGGGCAAAAGAGTCACTGGCTTCGCATCGATGAAGACCTGATCAAAACTGCAGGTGCGGCGATTGGTGATGTAGCGCACTTTGAAATCAGGTCAGTGGAGAAAGAGCCGGAGCCGAAAGTGCCTGCTGATTTCCTGGCCGCTTTGAAATCCTCACCTGAATCTCGGGCGACCTGGGATAGCACAACTACCATTGCCCGGCTCGACTGGATTCACTGGATTACTTCGGCCAGGCAGGCAAAGACACGTGCCAAACGGATTAGCGATGCGTGTGATATGCTTTCCTCCGGTAAGAAGAGGGTGTGCTGCTTTGATCCGTCAGGCTTCTACAGCAAGGCCTTTAGTGCGCCGGAAACTGCAGATTAGTCAACTAACAGGCCGCTCTAATCAAAATAAGATATTTCGTATCGTTCAGTGATATCCGAGCGTGTTGGGAACGGAGTCGGTCCAGATCGATAACCATGATGAGAAGCTCGATTTGAAAATGAAATTAATATCAGTCTGGCTTTAGAGTGGGGCTGGTTTTAGACTTTGTCGGGTAGTTGGCGTTTTGTGATTTATGCCGGCTGAATAAATTTTCCGGTGCATTTGAGTGGTGGCGCCCCTGTTACTGGGCTATGTGTGTCAAGGCATTCATGAAAGCGATATATTCCCTGCTAATATTGTTGGCTCTACCAATCCGGTTAACAGCATACCAGGAAGCACCTGTAGGCCCTGCTGCTAAAATGGACTGGTGGCAGTTTAATAGTATAAATACTCAATTTCACGCCCTGATCATGCTGTTTGCATTTCTGGGCGTGCTTTATTTTGTCTGGCAGGCATTGGGTGAAAATAGTGGAAATAAAAAAGCCGTTAAATTAATGAGTGCATTGGCTTTGTTTCTGGTGTTTCTGGCGGTGGGTTTCAGTCAGTTAAACCAATGACGGCCTAATAGTGGCCAAACGAAAAAATGACAATTAATCCGTCGGAATGTTCGACTCATCATTCTTAAACAGCCAGGCTTTATCTAAATAAATTTTCAGCGCAAAGCCTGTTCAGGTCCCAGTACATAGCACCGGGAATTGTGACCGAAGCCGAGGTGAGGGTAGTAATCTTCGGCCTGGGGTGCTGAAATCAGAATCAGATTACACCGCGGCTGCAGCCGCTCCCGCGTCAGTTCGATCAAACGTCGGCCTATACCCTGTTTCTGCCAGTGTTGGTCCACAGCCAGGTCGGACATGTAACAGGCATAGTGAAAATCCGTCAAGGAGCGTGCGATACCGATCAATGTGTCCTCATGCCAGGCGCAAATCATCAGGTTGCTGTTGTCCACCATGCCCTGCATACAGACTCGATCCTCCACCGGGCGGCGTTCAGCGAGGGTTGAGCGCGCTAACAGGTCGATGAACTGATCGACATCGATCGACGGATTCACTGAATATTCTACGGGCATGGTTTACCTGCTCCCTGGCTTAACGTTTATAATGGCCGCAAAGGGCACCAACATCTAATAACCTGTCTCACAGCTTATCCAAAAAGGAAGATACTCGCCATGTCTGATCCCACGCTTTGTTATGTCTGCACTGAATGCGGCTGGATTTACGATCCTGCCCAGGGTGATCCGGATGGCGGCATTGCCCCGGGTACGCCGTTCGAAGACATTCCGGATGACTGGGTCTGTCCGGTGTGCGGTGTCAGCAAGGACATGTTCGAACCGATGCAAAAGGACGCGAGCGAAACATCCAGCAGCACCGCCGAACCGGACCTGGTCATCGTCGGTAGCGGGCTCGCCGGTTATTCACTGGCCAAGGAAGTGCGTAAACGGGATGCCGAGCGAGCCATCATGATCATCACCGCGGACGGTGGTGAGGTGTACAGCAAGCCCATGTTGTCCAACGCACTGGCGCGTGGTCAGAGTGCGGATGACCTGGTGCAGAAGGATGCGGCGAGCCAGGCGAAGGATCTCAATCTGGATATTCGTTCGCGGGCGCGCGTCATTGCCATCGACAGCAAAGCACGCAGTCTGCGGGTGCAGCGAGTGTCCGGTGAGGAGCAGGTGAGTTACAAAACCCTGGTGCTGGCCATGGGCGCCGATCCGCGGGTGTTTCCTGCAGAAGGTTCGGAGCAGGTGGAGATCGCCACGGTCAACGACCTGGACGATTATCGATTATGGCGTGATCGCATCGGCAAGCAGAGTCATGTTCTTTTGATCGGTGCCGGTCTGATCGGTTGCGAGTTTGCCAATGACCTGGCCAGTGCCGGTTTCGGCGTCAGCATGGTCGACCCGGCACCCTGGCCATTGTCGCGTCTGTTGCCGGAGGCTATGGGCGAACGGCTGAATCGGGCGCTCGAGAACCTGGGCTGTACACTTTATATGGGTAACACGGTGGCCCGTTACGAGAAAACCGCCAGCGGTTACATCGCTTATCTCAACGACGACACCGCGGTGCATTTCGATCACGTATTGTCTGCCGTGGGTTTGCAATCCCGTAAACAACTGGCCAGTGCAGCCGGTTTGAAAACCGAGCAGGGCATATGTGTGGATCGTTTTCTACAAACCTCCGAGGAACATATTTACGCCCTCGGCGATTGCGCGCAGACCGAAGCCGGGCCACTGCCGTTTATTGCGCCCCTGCTGGCCCAGTCCCGCGCGTTGGCCGCGACGCTGTGCGGAGAAAAAACAGCGCTCAGTTTGCCGGCGTTGCCGGTGGTGGTGAAAACCCCGGCACTACCGCTGGTAGTGTGCCCGCCGAAACCCGGCAGTCAGGGTGACTGGCAGCTGGAACTGGATGGCGATGACGGTCAGGCGATTTTTGTCGGTGAGCAGGGCGAACAGCTCGGTTTTGCTTTGTGCGGTGCGCGCACCAAACAGCAACGTGAACTGGCCAAACAGATGCCGGCATTGATTGCCGAATCCGAGTCCTGATTCGACAGGCCTCGGTGTTGTTGGCAGGAAAACCATGTCGATGCTGACTTACCGGCAATGGGATGCCATTGCCGATAGCTATATCCCCCTGCTGCTCATCATTGTGCTGAGCCATCTGTTTTTGTTGTGGCGGCATCGACGCCGCGATGAAAGTGCAGCGCGGCTGGTTTATCTGCTGATTGCCAGCGGTTTCGTTTATTCCCTCATGGCGTTTGATCTGATGTGGCTGGTCTGGCTGAGATTCGGACTCGACTACAGCACGCATACCGCCGCTGCACTGGTGCTGGTGTTTTATCTGGGATCGATCGGTCGTGTCTGGATGATATCCGTGACGCTGTCGTTTCTGCTGTATGTCCTGCTGATGCTGTACCAGGACTATCACAGTCCGGCTGATGTGATGACCACCGCGGTGCCGGTCTCGCTGGTATTGTGGATTTTGTTGCGCCGGTTTGTGTCTTCGCCGGCGCCCGAGTCGAATTGAACGCGGGCTACTTTTCTTCGAAGGCGGGATGATAATGAATGAGTCCGCTATGACCTTCCATGTTCTCCACATTGAAGACCAGGGCCATGAATAACTCATCGGGTACATCGTAGGCGCAGGTCAAACCGAACTGGCTGGCCGGACGGAAACCGAAACGCAGATAAAAATCCGTATAGCCGAGAACGACGACCGCGTCACCGCCCATGGCCCGGCAACGATCCAGGCCCGCGTTCACCAGTTGACCGCCGATGCCGCGACGTTGATGCTGTTGCGATACGCACAGCGGCGCCAGGCCCATGATATTCAGTGAGGGCGTGTTTTCGAGTTGCACGGATGTAAACAGGATGTGACCGACGATGTCGTCGTTCAGGGTGGCGACCAGGGACAGGTATTCACAATCCGCGTCGCGCAAACGATCGATCAACCGAGCCTCGGTGTTGTCGGCAAAGCAATGTTTATTGAGTTGATGAATCTTCGCCTTGTCGTCGGCGGTTTCTTCTCTGATGTGCAGGCGTTCAACCATCGAAAACTCCGCTGGGGTACTGTCGTCGATCTGGGGTACATACCCCATAGGTTTTGCGAGACCGGCGCATTATGTTTTTGTCATGCGCACTCATTTCAATCATCGTTCAATGCCCCTGTTCCGGATCGATCAGTCCTTCACGCAGGGCGTAGGCCAGCAACTCGGTCACCGAGTGCACCTCCAGCTTCTGCATCAGGCTGGTTCGATGTTTGTCCACCGTCTTCGGGCTGATCGACATGAGGCGGGCAATTTCCTTGTTGGTCTTGCCGGCGATGATCATGTTCAATGTCTGACGTTCGCGATCGGTCAGTGTCTGGCTGTTCTGGTGCGAGGCCATGACCTGCATGAACTGTTCGGCGATATAGCGGCCGCCGCGCAGGATCAGCGGCAGTTTTTCATACAGTTCTTCCAGTGCCGAGCCCTTGGAGAACATACCGTTGACGCCGTTGTCCAGCAGGGTGCAGATGAGTCCCGGCGCGTTGATGCCGGTGAGTATGATGATGCGTGTATCCGGGCTCCAGCGTTTGATGTCGGTGACGACTTCTGCACCACCGGCCAGCGGCATGGCAATGTCCAGGGTAAGAATATCAGGCTTGTGTTTTTTGACTTCGGCCAGGGCTTCGAAACCGTTTTGCGCTTCGGCGACGACCTCGATACCGGCGGGCATGACCAGTCCCGGTTTTTCAAATGCCGTACGCAGACCATCACGTACGATCTGATGGTCGTCGGCAATTACAGCTCGGTACTGGCCAGACAATGAACAGGTTTCCTTCTTCGACTACATGGCGAGCGGGCTTATCTGCTACTATGCCGTGGATGATGCGCATTTACTTTACAGTCAGCCTGCAGGCCTTACTATTACTGTTTTTCTCCCTGAGTTCAATAGCCGCCGATGCGCCGCTCTATGAACAGGATGGCGTGCAGGTCGGTGCCATTCATTATCTGGAAGACCGTGAACAGGTGCTGGATCTGAGCCGCGCACATGTCTTGCTGCAAACCGCGCGTGCCACGCGACTGGATTCGAGCCTGTTCAACCTGGGCTCGGTGGATAGCCAGTACTGGCTCGGTTTCGAGCTGAACAATACAACCCAACAGCTTAGAAAATTACGCCTGCTGGCCTCGGTGGCCTATCGTAAATTACTTGATGCTTATTTAGTCGGTGATCGATCGCCACCCATAAAAATTCTGCATGACAGTCACGCGCTGACATTTGACGAACGACCCAGCGATTATCGATACCTGGGTTCGGAATCCTTTTCGCTCGCGCCGGGAGAGCAGGCCTATATTTTGATTCGGTACCAGGCCATCGGCAGCAGTTACCTGCCTCTCTCGATCGAAACCGAACAGGGCTTCAGGGATATTCTTTACAGCGATTCAGTACAGGCCGCATTTTTTTACAGTTTCAGCATTGCAGCCATCATTGTGTTTCTGTTGTTCGGCCTGGCGATGATGGATCGCACTACCGCCATGTATTCGGGGCTGTTCGTTCTGGGACTGTTGTTTATCGCATCCATGGAAGGCTATGGCTTCAAATACCTGTGGCCCGATTATCCGCGCTGGAATCATTTTTCGCCGCTGGTGTTGCAACTTCTGGTGAGTGGTTTCGGTTTGCTGGTGTCGTGGGTGGCCGCCCAGCCGGATGAGCGTCGCCCCTGGATACGACAATCCATGGTCTGGCTGGCGCTGTTGAGTTTTGTGCTGATTATCCCGAGTTTTTATCTGTCCTTTACCACCATGGCCTATATGGCCAGCGCCTGTCTGGGGTTGATGTTTCTGTCCCAGGGGTATGCCCAGGCGACCTGGATGCGGTTCGGCCAGAAACGCAATGCGGTAGCGATTGTTGCCGGTGTGTTGCTCGCGGTCCTTGTGAGCGTGCTGGTTTTGCTTTCTTTCGATGCGTCCATCGTGCCCGGCTATGTGTTCGTGTATTCGACCCGCGCCGTTTACACCCTGGCCAGTCTCGCAACCATGGCCACCATCGTCGCCCATGTCAGTGGTTTACGACAGGATCATGAAAAGGCGCTGGAAAACGAACTGGTGATGATGAAACGGGAAGCGGAGATCAACAAAGCGTTGTATGAGGCGGAACAGAATTATTCCAAAGTACGCGAACTGGCCCATTACCGGCGCGAACAACTGGCCACCGCCTCCCACGACATGCGCCAGCCGTTGATGTCGCTGCGTTCCACCATCGACGCCATTGCGCTCAACGAATCCGGTCAGGTGAAAACCCAGTTACGCAATGCCTTCGATTACCTGGAAAACCTGTGCAGCGATTATCTACGCGATACCCGGCCCGAGCCCGAGGTGGGCGACGTCAACGACGCGTTCAGCGCACCCGCGCCGGCGATCGACGACACCGTGGAGCCTTATGCGGCCGACCTGGTTCTGGATACCACGGCGCGCATGTTCAGTGATGAAGCCGCCGCCGGGGGGCTGCGCTTTCGCAGTCGCGGCAGTCGGGTGCTCATCGATCGGCCGCCATTGATCCTGATGCGCATCGTTACCAACCTGGTATCCAATGCAGTCAAACATACCGCCAGCGGCACTATTCTGCTGGGGGCACGGCGACGCCCGCAGGGGCTGGAGATCCAGGTGCTGGATAACGGCCCAGGCATGGATGCGGAACAACTGTCGCGCCTCAAACAGGCCTATGAAAAAGGTCCCGAGTCCGGCGGCGAAGGTCTTGGCATGGCCATCTGCTTTCAGCTCGCCGAGCAGCACGGGATGCGCCTGGACATCCAGTCCAGCCCCGGGCAGGGCACCTGCTGTCGTATCCACATCCCTCGTGTGAACTGAGTCACATCCGCCCCCGCGTCACTTTCCGTATGGGGTATCGACCCCATAACCCGGCACTGCCGCCTTCCATATAGTCCTCATTAACAGCTTTGCAGCCGATTTCGCACAAAGCCGAATGAATCACTTACCCATGAGGACACCACCATGAACAAGCACACTCAAGTTATCCGCAACACCCTGATCGCTACCAGCCTGCTGATGGGTAGCAACATCGCAATCGCCGAACCGCTGCAGCCCGACACCCTGTACGCCAATACCGGCGAAGGGCTGTATGCCATCGACGAAACCACCTGGACCGCAACCCGCGTCGGCACCACCGATCCGCTGTTCAGCGACATTCAGGACATCACCTATTCCAGTGGCAAGATGTATGGCATCAGCACCCTGATGCAGTTCTTCGAATACGACGAAACCCAGGAGAACATGATCGGGCAGAACGGTTATCAGAATTACGCTGATCAGTTCTACGGTCTGGACAGCTACCAGGGCGAGTTCTATGTGTCAGGTCGTTATGGCCTGTACCGGGTCGAAACATCGAACATGACCTACGAACCTATCGGCGGCTACGGCCTGGGCGCTGGTGAGGAAGTTACCGATCTGGCGTTTGCCGACAACGGTACCCTGTATGCTCTGGTGGACTTCAACATCACCTATGGATCCCAGTATCTGGCCACCCTGGATGTCAACACCGGTGAGATGAATCTCCTCGGCGCCACCTACATATACGGTGCGCGCGGCCTGACTTTCAAGAACGGTATCCTGTATGCCATCAACAGTTCCGGTGATCTGTACTCGGTGGATCCGACCAGCGGTTTCGGCACCCTGATTCAGGCGGATGTGGTACCGGGCGCACTGGGTCTGGGTCGTACTCCGGCTGCGCTGAACGCCGGTGGTGGTGACGGTTCTTCAGGCGGTGCGCTGTCCCTGCCCATGTTGCTACTGATCGGACTGTTGCCGCTGCTGCGCAAACGTTTCGCCCGCGCTTAAACCCGAAAACAAAACGAGACTCAGGTCAGGTTCCGAGCATTGAATTGATCTAAAATGTGTTCGGTGCCTGACCTCTTTGTGTACCACAACAATTAAAAATAACAGGCACATTTCGAGGTGGCTTCAAATGCAAAGGATCATCCTGACTACACTGGTCGTTTTATTACTCACCGCTTGTGGCGGCGGTAGTGATTCGGGCAGCGGCAATGCCAACACACTGTCCGGTCCCGCACCGGTCACCGGCGGTAGCTGGTATAAACCCGCACCCCTGGTCACCTGGCAGTGGCAATTACTGAACACGGTGAATACCGGTTACGCGGTTGAAATTTATGACGTTGATCTGTTTGATACCTCTCTTGCCACTATTCAGCAATTGCAGGCCGCGGGTAAGCGTGTCATCTGCTACTTCTCGGCCGGTTCCTATGAAAACTGGCGTCCGGATGAAGCAGACTTTACTGCCGCGTCACTCGGCAACAACCTCGATGGCTGGCCCGGTGAGCGCTGGCTGGATATTCGTAGCGACAATGTAAAAACCATTATGCAGGCGCGACTCGACCTGGCTGTACAGAAAGGTTGTGACGGTGTCGAACCGGACAATATGGACGGTTACACCAACAACCCGGGCTTCCCGTTAAGCGCGAATGACCAACTCGCCTATAACCGTTTCATCGCTAACGAGGCACATGATCGAAATTTATCGGTGGGATTGAAGAACGATCTGGATCAGATCGACGCACTGGTGGACTACTATGACTTCGCGGTCAATGAGCAATGTTTTGAATACAGCGAATGCGATTTGCTACAACCTTTTATCGATGCCGGTAAAGCGGTATTGAATGCAGAGTATCTGACCATCTATGTGAACAATGTATCTGCGCGTAACAATCTATGCGTCGATGCCAGCAACCACCAGTTCAGCACCCTGGTGTTACCACTGGACCTGGACGACAGCTTTCGCTACAGCTGCAACTAAACAGGAGGCCCGTTATGCAATTGCGCCCGATCAGCGAACAGGAAATGTCCCGCTGGGGTGAACTGCGCAGTCGTGTTTATCCCGAACTGGATGAGGAATACGATACCCGGGAAATGGAGATGATTCTGCACAGCAATCACTGGTTCTGTTTTTTTGTCGTTGAGGGGGCGGAACAGATCATCGGCCTGGTGGAATTGTCATTGCGCAATATTGTCGATAATTGCCTGACCAGTCCGGTCGCCTATCTCGAGGGCCTTTATCTGGAGGAGGCATGGCGTGGCCGGGGATTGGGTCGGGAAGTGATTCAGTCTATTTTTGCCTGGTGCCGGGAGCGTGGTCTTTCCGAACTGGCCACCGATGCCGAACTGGATAATGAAGCGGCACAGGCGTTTTATCGTGCGCTGGGTTTCGAAGAAACCGATCGCGTGGTGGAATTTAAAATCGAAGTGGAATAACCTGCGGTATCATTTTTATTTCCGTCCCAGAGATGACCGGTTTTCTATCCAGCCAACAGGCCGAGCAAGCGATCGCCGAACTGTATCAGTCCGAATCCCGGGCGGTACTGGCGACCCTGATTCGCCTGCTCGGCGATTTCGATCTGGCGGAAGAAGCGCTGCATGAGGCGTTTCGTGCCGCACTGGAACAATGGTCTCAACAGGGCTTACCGGACAATCCACGCAGCTGGCTCATCTCTACCGGTCGTTTTCGCATGGTAGATCGCTTACGACGTAGTTCACGGATCGAGTTGCTGGGTGATGCCGCTGAAGCACTGATCGACGACAGCCATGATCAGCGGCTGGAAGCGGACGATCTGGAAGACGATGCTCTGCGCCTGATCTTCACTTGCTGCCATCCGGCTTTGGCGCGCGAAGCTCAACTGGCGTTGACCCTGCGCGAGATTTGTGCGCTCACTACGGAAGCCATCGCCAGCGCTTTTCTGAGTAAACCCGCCACCATCGCGCAACGCATCGTGCGCGCCAAGCAGAAAATTCGTAGTGCGAAGATTGCCTACGAAGTACCCACCCGCAATGAACTGGCGCCGCGACTGGATGCCGTGTTGCAGGTCATCTATCTGGTGTTCAACGAAGGTTATAAGGCGTCATCCGGTGACCAGCTGACACGAGCCGATCTGTCCGCCGAAGCCATCCGCCTCGCAGAACGTCTGCACAGCCTGATGCCCGAAGCGGAAGTCAAAGGCCTGCTGGCGCTGATGCTGTTACATGAGTCACGACGTCAGGCCCGGCTCGACGCCGATGGCGATGTGGTGTTGCTCGAGGCACAGGACCGTAACCTGTGGCAGCAGGACCTGATTCGTCAGGGCGTCGCTCTGGTGGAGCAGGCGCTACGGTCGAAACAGTTCGGCCGGTACAGCCTGCAGGCGGCGATTGCTGCGGTTCATGCCGAAGCGCCCAGTGCGGAACAAACCGACTGGGCGCAGATCACCGCACTCTATGATGTATTGCTGCAGCATCAGCCGTCACCGGTCATTGCCTTGAACCATGCCGTAGCGCTGGCCATGCGTGACGGGCCTGAAGCCGGGTTGCAACAGATCCGGGCGGTGATGGCTGACGGCGCGCTCGACGATTATTACCTGGCCCATGCCGCAATGGCCGATATGCTGCGTCGACTGGGCCGTGATCGAGAGGCGCGTGGCGCCTATCTGCGTGCTCTGGCGCTGACCGAGCTGGAGGCAGAGCAGCGATTCCTGCAAGGTCGTATCGACCGTTTGTCGGCCGATTAAAATTTTTTTCCTTAAGCTGTCGATTTCGTATCGGCCTGTTCGACTAGAGGTAAAACCCGTAGCAATCCGTCGAAACTCGAGAGGTCGTACCATGAACGTCAGCAGTTACCTGTTCTATGAAGGCCAGTGCCAGCAGGCACTGGATTTTTACCGGGATATCCTGGATATCGAAATTGTGGAGTTAATGCACTATGCAGACAGCCCGGAGCCTGTCGCCGAAAACTGCATCCCGCCGGGTTCTGAAGGCAAAGTGATGCACTGCAGCTTTCGCCTCGGCGACAGCCTGTTTATGGCGTCCGACGGTATGTGCAGCGGCAAAGCGGATCTGAACGGCTTTGCCATCAGCCTGGCGGTGGATGACGTGCAACAGGCCCAGCGGTTATTCGATGTACTCGGTCGCGATGGTGAAATACTGATGCCACTGGACAAGACATTTTTTGCCGAGCGTTTCGGCATGGTGAAAGACCGGTTTGGCATGTCCTGGATGATCCATGCCGCTGCGCATTGAAAACAACCCCCACAAGGAGACAGTCCCATGAGATTCATGATTATTGTTAAAGCAACAGCCGACAGTGAAGCGGGCGAAATGCCGGAACAGGCGCTGCTCGAAGAAATGGTCGCCTACCACGAAGAACTGGCCGCCGCCGGAATGTTGATCGACGGAACCGGACTGAAGCCGACCTCGGAGAATGCCTGGCGAGTCGACTATGATGGCGACCAGCGCACGGTGACCGACGGCCCGTTTGCAGAAACCAAGGAACTGATCGCTGGCTATACGTTGATTCAGGCGGACTCCCTGGAGCAGGCCCGGGAATGGATCATGCGATTCCCCAATCCCGCACATCGCAAAGGGCGCGGCCAGATCGAAGTGCGCCAGTTGTTCGAGCTGGAAGATTTCGGGCCCAGCGAAGCGATCGATCGTTTCGAAGAGCTTGATCGCACGACAAAATAGTCGCAGTCGATACTGCGCCATGTTTTTTATATCAACCCTGGGAGCGAACGATGAAATATCTTTGCCTGGTGTATCTGGATGAACAACGACTCAACGAACTGCCCGATGAAGATTGTGTGGATTACGATGCACTGTTGCGTGAATCCGGTTACTGCATTGCATCGGAAGCTCTGCAGTCGGTGAATACCGCAACCACGGTGCGCGTGCGTAACGATGAAATTGCCATAACCGACGGGCCGTTCGCTGAAACCAAGGAACAGTTGACCGGCTTCTATCTCATCGAAGCGGAAGACCTGAATGCGGCGATTCGCATTGCTGCAGGAATTCCGCCGGCACGGGTTGGCAGTATCGAAATCCGACCGATTCGTTCGATTCGTGAAGATGTGGCGCAAACACGCGGCCAGTAAATTAGATGATCAGTAATCCTGAAGGAGAAATGTGATGGCTTATGTCGATGGTTTCGTTGTACCGGTGCCCGAGGCGCGCCTCGATGATTATCGTAAGCTGGCGCGCAAGGCAGGCAAGATATGGAAAGAATACGGCGCTTTGCAGTTCGTTGAATGCGTAGCCGATGACGTGTCGCCGGGAGAGGTGACATCCTTCCCGCAAAGTGTGAACCTAACAAAAGGTGAAGTAGTGGTGTTTTCCTGGATTGTATATCGATCCCGTGCCCACCGCGACAAGATCAACAAGGCCGTTATGGATGACCCACGCCTCAAGGACATGATGCCCGGAGCGGATGTGCCGTTCGATTGCCAGCGCATGATTTATGGCGGCTTCAAACAGATCGTTACACTGTAGTTGCGCTCAGTTGTTCAATAGTCGACTGGCCGCTGCCTGAA
>CBDULQ010000099.1:0-12379 GCA_965368115.1 uncultured Gammaproteobacteria bacterium
CACATTGTCGTGCAGGGTAAACTGGAACAGGGTCTGTATTACCTGGAATCCCCCGGCGACGGTCGCGCCGTGTTCGTCATGCCCTGGCTGCAACATATTCTGATCGGCACCACGGAGCATACTTACCAGGGCCCGCTGCACCCGGTGCAAGTGCCGGATGAAGATATCGATTATCTGCTATCGGTTTACAATCATTATTTCAGTCACGCGCTGGGGCGGGATCAGCTGATCGATGCCTTAGCCGGTTTACGGGTACTGCCGCGCGACGAACAGGACCCGTTCAGTCGTGCACGCGATACCATCATTCATCCCAACCGGGCCGGTGCCCGAGTCTACACCCTGTACGGCGGCAAACTCACCGCGCATCGTGCGACAGCGCGCCATCTGTTTCGCATCATGAAAAAAACTCGGCACATCCAGGCTCAAACCTGTACATCGGGTTGAATCACTGAATAACCACCCGGTTTATAAATTGAATAGCCCGGCGAATACTTTAGAATGGGCGCAGATTAATTAACCGAGCAAGATGTACACAACACATGAGTGAATTACAGGCTTTGATATTTGATGTGGACGGCACCCTGGCCGACACGGAACGGGACGGCCATCGTGTCGCTTTCAATCGCGCATTCGAGGAATTCGGCCTGGACTGGTTCTGGGATGAAGAACTGTACGGCAAACTGCTGACCGTGACCGGCGGCAAGGAACGCATGGCTTACTACCTGAACGAATTCAACACCCGGTACCCACAAACGGACGACACACCGGAACTGATCGTCAAACTGCACCAGGCGAAGACCCGTCACTACACCGAACTGCTGGCCACCGGCGCCATACCACTGCGCCCTGGCGTCAAACGCCTGATCGAAGAAGCCCGTGAAGCAGGCCTGCGCATCGCCATCGCCACCACCACCACACCGGACAATGTCACCGCACTGCTGGAACATGCTCTGGCCCCCGGCTCCTGCGACTGGTTCGACGTCATCGCCGCCGGCGATATCGTACCGGCCAAAAAACCCGCCGCGGATATTTATTTTTACGCGCTGGAAAAAATGCAGCTATCCGCCGATCAGTGCCTGGCTTTCGAAGACTCACTCAACGGCATCAAATCCTCTATGGGCGCCAGTCTGCAGACTATCATTACGGTCAACGGTTACACGGAACAGGATGATTTTAGCGGCGCGGCGCTGGTGCTGGATCAGCTCGGCGAGCCCGACGCGGGATTCAGGACCCTGGCCGGCGACGATATGGGTTATAGTTATGTCTCTGTCGAATTACTGAAAAAAATTCACGCTAACTGATTCATGGTTTATCAACAGACACTGAAACTGGCAACACTGGGCCGCGGCACCTCTAACATTACGCGACAGGTTGAAGCCATCATCAACGACTCCGGCGTCAAACAGGGTATGGTGAATATTTTCGTCCACCATACCAGCGCCTCGTTGATTCTGTGTGAGAATGCCGATCCCACGGTGCGCAGCGACCTGGAAAATTTCATGGAACGCATCACCCCGGACGGTGATCCGATGTACGAACATCGCGACGAAGGGCCGGACGATATGTCGGCCCATGTGCGCACCGTACTGACCCATAGCAGCCTGGTGATACCGGTCGACAACAGTGAAACCCTGCTCGGTACCTGGCAGGGCATCTACCTCTGGGAACACCGCACCCATCCGCATCAACGTAATGTCACGGTCACCGTATACGGCGACTAAACCACTCGATTACGTTTTTCACCACGCATGAACGCGGCAATGTTCTGCGCTATTTCATCGATCACTCGCTGCCGCGCCTGCCGACTGGCCCAGGCCACATGCGGAGTAATCAGTAAATTTTTCGGCTGCGCGGTCAACAACGGATGATCCACCGGCGGCGGTTCCGGATCGAGCACATCGATACCGGCCGCGGCAATCTGATTATTGTCCAGGGCTTCCAGCAACGCCGCCTGATCGATAATCGCACCTCGTGCGGTGTTGATCAGAAAAGCACTCGATTTCATCAGCGCCAGTTCTTTGCCGCCGATCAGTCCGCGTGTGGTTTCGGTGAGAGGGCAATGTAGTGACAACACATCGACTTGCGGCAACATCTCATGCAAATCGATACGCCCCGGCCGATCATCATCTGCATCGCGACGCGCGATCATCACCCGCATACCGAAGGCTTCGGCAATGCGCGCTACACCCTGCCCCAGCTCGCCGTAACCAACGATACCCAGTGTTTGCCCAGCCAGTTCGTTAACCGGAAAATCCAGCAGACAGAAATAGGGACTACGACTCCACAGGCCTTCGCGTACGGCGCGATCGATATCCTGCAACCGGGTTTGCAGGTTCAGCAACAGGGCGAACACATGCTGCACCACCGAGGCGGTGGCATAGGCGCGGACGTTACACACGGCAATACCGAGCTGCTCGGCGGTTTGCAGATCGACATTATTGGTGCCGGTCGCGGCGACACAGATCAATTTCAGCCGACTGGCTCGCAACGCATCGGCATCCAGCAGGGTTTTATTGGTCATCGCCACATCGGTCTGTTGCAGCCGCTCAAACAGTTGATCTTTTCCGGTCAGGGGGAAATATTCGAACGCTAACACCGCATCCAGCTGCGCAAAATCAAGATCCTGCGCATCCACGGTCATGCGGTCCAGAAACACCCCTTTTTGAAGACCTTTGACTGGCATCATTAGGCTATACTCAGCTTGAACTTAACTATAACGAGGGAGCACTCATTATGGTTCAACAGGCACCCGCGATCAAAGACGATCCGATGTATCGACTCCTCAGGGAAGGCAAGACGAAGGAGTTCAATGAACGTAAAGCCGGTGGAGAAAGCTGCGATCTGAGCGGCGCCGATTTTCGCGGCGTCGACCTGACCGGCATCGATGCCGACGGACTGGATTTTTCCAACTGTTATTTCCGCATGAGTAATCTGCGCGGCGTCGATTTCTCCACCGCCAATCTACAGGGCGCCAGCATTCACGGTGCACAGATTTCCGGTGTCTATTTCCCCGCGGCACTCGCGCCGGAAGAAATCACCCTGTCCCTGGAACACGGTACCCGCATGCGTTACCGAAAATGCGAATGATATTTCCATTCCGCCCGGGTATGATGATCGGGTTCACCCGCCAACCCGATCATCATGCGCACAACTCTGGTACAGATTACCGACACCCACATCCACGACCAGCCCGATACTGATTTCAAGGGCACCCGACCCGACCTTTATCTACAACGACTGCTGCGCCATGTCCTGTACCACCTGGGTCAGCCCGACGCGCTGATCCTCACCGGCGACCTGACCCACGACGGCGGCGCAGCCGCCTGCCGGCAACTGGCCGAATGCCTGCAGGTCATCGACTGTCCGATCTACATCACGCCCGGCAACCACGACGACGACGCCATACTGCATGAGCATTTACTCGATGAACGGATCAGCATGCCGGAGCAGATCGAGCTTCGCGACTGGCGACTGCTGTTCGCCGACAGTCATATCGCAGGCCAGACGCATGGTGAAATTTCACCCCGCGATCTGCAGCGCATCGAGCAGCAACTCACCGACGGCAAACCCGGCCTGCTGTTCACCCATCATCCCCCGCTCAGCATTCAGTCACACTGGATGGATGAGATCGGCATGCGGAACGGCAAACCGGTGGTCGAGCGCCTGCGCCACTACGCCAACCTGCAGGCCATCCTGTTCGGGCATATTCACCAGCACTGGGACGACCGGGTCGATCATCTGCAGCTGCTCGGCTGCCCGTCCAGCTGCGTCCAGTTCACCCCACTGAGCGACGCCTTCGGTATCGATGATCGTGACCCGGGTTACCGTGTCATTCGTCTGGAGGATGAAAAACTACTCACTTGGGTGATGCGATGTTCGATGAAGCTGACTAGAATCATTTCAGGAGGTCAGACCGGTGTCGACCGTGCCGCCCTGGACGCGGCGCTGGACTGGGCCATTCCCCACGGCGGCTGGTGCCCCAGGGGACGCCAGGCCCTGGATGGCCCTATCGATGCAAAATATCAATTGATCGAGACGCCTTCGGCGGGCTATGCACAGCGCACCGAATGGAACGTCCGCGACGCAGACGCCACACTGATCCTCAGCTGGGGCCCGGTAGACGGGGGCTCCGCACTCACCGCCCGGCTGGCGCGTCAAATGAATAAATCCCTGCTTATCGTAGACCTGAGGCAAGCACCGCCCGTCGCCGACGTATGGCGATGGCTGAACCGCGAAGCTGTTGCAATACTCAATATTGCAGGTCCACGACACAGCAAAAATGACAAGGTGTATGGAGTGGCACGCGAGTACATGGATGCGTTACTTGGCTGGCACGGCGATGCGCAACAGGCGATGCCGAGCCCGAAAAAACCACAAGCAGAATCGTAAGGGATAGTATGGAAAACACAGCCAAAACCGCCTTTGAACAATTGCTCAAGCAGCCGGACAACCGGATCAATCTGGCCGAAGCCGCGCTGCTCATTGCTCAGGTCGAATACCCCGATCTGGACGTCAACACCTATCTGGGCCGCATCAGCGATATGGCGGCACAGATCAGGAACCGACTGCCCGGCGACGCCAATGCAGGCGATATTCTCAACAAACTCAACGAAGTGCTGTTCATCGAACAGGGCTTCGAAGGCAATTCGGATCACTACTATGATCCGAAGAACAGTTTTCTCAATGACGTACTGGACCGCAAGCTGGGCATCCCCATCAGCCTGTCCATCCTGTACATGGAGCTGGGTAAGGCACTGGGCCTGCCACTGGCTGGCGTATCCTTCCCTGGTCACTTCCTGGTGAAACTGGAAATCGACGACGGCGCCATTGTGCTCGACCCCTACTTCGGCGGCATCTCGCTGAGCGAAGAGGACCTGGAAGACCGGCTACAGGATTTCTATGGCGAAGAACTCAAACAGCAGCATTTCTACGGCCTGCTGGCCACCAGCAGTAATCGCGATATCGTACTGCGCATGCTACGTAACCTGCGCAACCTGTACATGCAGGAAGACCAGTGGCAAAAAGCCCTGACCATGGCGGATTTCATGATCGGTTACGACACCGACAAGGCGGAAGCCATGAAAGCCCGCGCGGTCATTTACGACAAGCTTGAATGCCACGGCTCGGCACTGCGCGACTACAAACACGTACTCAAACTGGAACCGGCCGCCGACAGTATCCAGGACATCCGTTCGCGTATCATCGAACTGTCCGAAGCCTGTCGCCACGTCTGCTGACCGGATACAGCAACAACCGTTTTCGCAATCCCTTGGATACCCCGCAACAGCGGAGTACCATTGCGTCATGGATTGCAAACATGATCTCCTGCGCCACTATCAGTGGCTACGCCGTTACGGCTACAACGATTCGCACAGCGGCAATGTATCGGTGCGCGATGGCGACACCATCTGGGTCACACCGACCGGCGCCTGCGCCGACACCCTGCAGGCGGACGAACTCATTGCCTGCGACATCAATGGCCGTATCGGCGATGGCGCATCACTGGATGCCGCCCTGCACCTGCAGAGTTACCGCAACAACGACCGCATCCGCTGCCTGTTGCATAGCCATGGTCCCTATTCAGTCGCCATGACCATGAACGGCCGGGACTTTGTTCCCGTCGATTTTGAAGGCCAGTATTATTTCCAGTTCATCCCGGTGCTCGACATTCCCTACGATCGTTATCTGAGTGATGCGGCTGCGCAAGTCGCCGAAGCCTTACGCGAGCATCCCGTGGTTATCGTCCGAGGTCATGGTGTGTATGCCGCTGCGGAAACCATCAACCTGGCCTACAAGTGGACCTGCTCGCTTGAACTGTCGGCAAAAACCGGTTTTATCGCACGCCAGGCCGGCACGATCTCGCCATGAACGACACCCCGAATAAAAAAGTCGTACTCTGTTTTTCGGGACTCGACAGCACCGGCGGCGCCGGCATTCAGGCAGACATCGAAGCCATTGCCGCGCAGGGCGCACATGTCGCGCCGGTGATCACCGCGCTCACCGTGCAGGATACGCAAAACGTCACCCAGTTCAGCCCGGTGGCGGCGGACATTATTATTCAGCAGGCCCGCGCTGTTCTTGAAGACATGCCGGTGGCCGCTATCAAGATCGGCATGTTGGGCGATGTCAGCGTAGTGGAAGCCATACACAGTATTCTGGTCGATTACCCGCGACTGCCGGTGATTTTCGATCCGGTACTGGCCGCTGGCGGTGGCGGCAGCCTGGCCAGCAACCAGTTGATCGAAGCCATCACCAGCCTGATATTGCCCCAGTGTTTTCTACTGACACCCAACACGCTCGAACTGCATGCACTGGCTCGCGAAGCCGACACCGATGCGGCCGCCGCCATGGCGCTGTTGAGTCTGGGTTGCGAATATGTGCTGGTCACCGGCAGCCACGCCGACACCCGTGATGTCAAACATCAGCTTTACGGCAATCATCGCTGCCTGAACAGTTACAGTGTTGAACGCCTGAGCCATGGGTATCATGGCTCGGGTTGTACACTGAGTGCCGCCACCGCTGCATTGATCGCCCAGGGACATGACATTACCCAAAGCATTCACCGTGCGCAGGATTACACATGGCACACCCTGCAACAGGCGCAACGACTGGGCATGGGCCAGCTCATTCCGGATCGCTTCTACTGGAACCGTTAAGCATGGCCGAACTGAGTGGACTGTACGCCATTACCGATGCCGGACTTATCGCACCGGAACACTTCCCTGCTGCGATCAGTGCTGCGCTTTGCGGTGGCGCAAAAATCATCCAGTATCGTGACAAGTCCAGCGACCGGGAGCAGCGACTTCAACAGGCAACCACCATCCAGTCACTGTGCAAACAATACGGTGCACTACTCATTATCAATGACGATGTGGAGCTGGCCCGTGACGTGGACGCTGACGGGGTACACATCGGACTGGATGATCAACCGATAGGGGAAGCCAGGGCCATCCTCGGTCACGAACGAATAATCGGCGTATCCTGTTACAACCAGCTGTCACTGGCGGAACAGGCCGTGCACGACGGCGCTGACTATATTGCCTTCGGCAGCTTTTTCAACTCACCGACCAAACCCCGGGCGGTGAGCGCCGATGTTTCATTATTGCAGGCGGCGCGCCGGTTTGAAGTGCCGCTTTGCGCGATCGGTGGCATCACACTTGAGAATGCATCCACTCTGATCGACGCCGGCGCCGATATGGTTGCAGTCATCAGTGCGGTATTCGGCAGCAAAGATATCGAACTCACCTGCCGCCAGTTCAAACAACTGTTCAGTTAATCGATACACCATGACATCCAGCGCCGCACTTAGAAAACACCAACAGGCACTCCGCCAATGCCAGCAATGCCCGAAAATGTCAGGCCCACCGGTAACCGGTGAAGCAGTCAGTTCACCGGTTATGCTGATCGGCCAGGCGCCGGGCTTCAAGGAAATCGAAGTACACCGCCCCTTTGCCTGGACGGCGGGCAAGACGCTGTTCAAATGGTTTGAACAGATCGGCATTGACGAAGCGGCGTTTCGAAGTCAGATCTATATGTCGGCCGTGTGTCGTTGCTTTCCGGGTAAAAATTCCGGCGGTGGTGACCGGGTACCGAACAAAACAGAAATTCAGCGTTGTTCACTGTGGCTGGGTACGGAATTTCAGTTACTCAAACCACAACTGATCATACCGGTCGGTAAACTCGCCATCGGTCGATTGCTGGACTTCGACAAGCTGACCGAAGTGGTGGGTCGAAAACTGGATATTGAATTGGATGGCATGCAGGCCGATGTGATTCCGTTACCACATCCATCCGGCGCCTCGACATGGCATCGCACCGAACCCGGCAAGACATTGTTGAATAAGGCGTTGAAATTAATCCGTCGTCACCCGGCCTGGCAGCAGGCGACGGACACTCACTAGAAGCAAAGTTCTAGTTAACGCAATGACTGAGAATGAGTCTGAATCGACTCACGATTTGTATTCTTAACGTTACGCGGCAACCGAACGCCAGGCCAGCTTCCAGGTATCGTCCAGCGTTCCGGCCAGAGGCTGTTCAAGTACGCCGTCCAGGTGAAGCGAAATCATTCGTAAGGGACCACCGAACACCGAAGCCGCGGCAACGATGCCATCCACCTGCACGATCTCACCCTGCAGTATGCCCTGCTCCACGATATTGCGCATGCGCTGGAACGGTCGCGACGAACACACCGGAATCACATCGCTCATAAATTCGCGATGTTTTGCATTCAGCATGTAGCGCATAATTTCCGGTTCCTGTTCGGCCAGTCGATAGAGCAGTGAAACGATGGCTCGACAACGATCCTGTGCAGTAGTCGATGCACTTTCGATGTCATCGAGTTCGTCTTCCATTCGATTGATCAAAGAATCGTAGAGGGCGCGCGCAATACCTTCCTTGTCGCCGAAGTGATGATAAATCGAGCCGGTGCTGATTCCGGAGGCGCGAACGATATCCGGGATTGAAGTATTAAAAAAGCCCTGACTCGTGAACAACTTCAGTGCGCTGTTCAGAACCTGATTACGTGCGGCAAGTCCGCGATTCGTTGAAGTATGTGCCATGTAATGAATGCTAGTTTCGGCACCCTGTTGAGTCAAGCAATAGATGCGCCTGTCGGACAGACGTTTGTATCACTTTTTTATTCGACAACAGGTCTTGTATCTAAAACAGTCCGTGGTGTGATCATTGACCATGCCGACCGCCTGCATGTACGCATAACAAATGGTCGAACCGACAAATTTAAAACCACGTCGTTTAAGTTCCTTGCTCATAATGTCTGACTGTTGCGTCATCGCCGGCACCTGGGCCAGGGTTTTCCAGCGATTAATTTTCGGCTCACCATCAACGAACTGCCAGATGTAATCACTGAAGCTGCCGTACTCGCCAAGCACCTCCAGGTACTGTTGTGCATTCGTGATTGCAGCGTTCACCTTGAGCCGGTTCCTGATGATACTGCTGTCCTGCAGCAGTTTCTCGACACGCCCTGGTGTATAACGCGCCATTTTCTGCGCATCAAACTGGTCAAACGCTTTGCGATAACCTTCCCGTTTCTTAAGAATCGTCAGCCAGTTCAACCCGGCCTGCGCACCTTCTAGAATAAGCATTTCAAACAAATGCCGATCATCGTAACTGGGCACACCCCATTCTTCATCATGGTACTGATGGTACAGCGGATCGCTTCCTGCCCAGCCACATCGTTTCAATTCCTTCACGGCTCATCCTCACTACAGACCTGTTGTAAATAGTAATCAAGCGACTGATGTTCGTCGCAACTGAACAGCTCCGCCAATGCCGTCAGTTTATTAATGCGATCCAGGCGGAACTGTCGGAACTCATTGCGGAGTTCACACCAGGACACCATAGTCCACACCTGGCCCCAGAAAAACAGCCCCAGCGGCCAGACCACCCGGCTGGAGACTTCACCGTCTTCACGACGGTAATCCAGGTGCACTTTACTGGATTGCCTGATGGCGTCACGAATCACCGGCATGTCGTCGGCAACCGAAGAGTAAATATGATATGCGGGCACCTGGATATCACGGGATCTTAAGGTTTGCTTAAGTGATTCCGGTAAGATGGATTCGATGCGTGAAATCGCGAAGCTTGCTTCACGCGCCAGTTGTCGATCCGACCACGCCTGCACCATGCGCGCACCCAGTAGCAATGCCTGCAGTTCATTTTCGCTGAAAGTGATCGACGGCAGATTGTAAGCTCGATCGAGCTGATAACCAACACCGGTTTGTGCCAGTACCGGCACACCGGACAATGACAGATCCTGCATATCACGATAGATGGTGCGCACCGAAACCTGAAGTTCATCGGCCAGGTATTCCGCAGTCACACAACTCCGGGTGCGTAGAATCTGAATAATCTGAAATAATCGATCGGCACGACGCATCTATTTTTATTAACCTGCTTGAGCTGATTTAGAACATTGCACCGCGAACGTAAAACCGTCCGCGGCGCAATCGTTCAGGCGCCGAATGAATGCACGGCAATTTTGTTACCCTCACTGTCCAGCAAATGTGCGATAAAACCATATTCGCCAATCGCCGTTCTGGGCAAAGTAACCTGAGCGCCCATATCGGTTGCTCTTTGTAACAACGCATCCAGCTTGCCTTCGGCATTCAGGTATACCAGGCTACCCGCCGCACCCGGACGCTGAAAGTCGGCCTTGACCAGCGCACCACCTACCGCCTGCTCATCAGCCGGGAACAGGGCACAGTCGAAACCGTCCATGACCTCGTGGCGCAGCTGTACGTCAAACAGCCGCTGATAAAAACTCACCGCCCGCTCGAAATCATCGACCGGAATCTCGAACCAGTGTACAGCGCTTTTCGTCTTCATAAGTATTCTCCTGTTGAATGACATGCACAGGCTAAACCAGCCCTGCTGACAGCCTGCTGTCAGTAGACGCTGTGGTCGGCGCAGGAATGTTGTAAAATGCTGGCCTTTTCGCACAGCAACAGGAATTTCCCCATGAGCCAGTCAGAGTTATTCAAGCAGGCACAGCAGCACATCCCCGGTGGAGTCAACTCCCCGGTACGCGCATTCAAGGGCGTAGGTGGCGACCCGATCTTCATCGATCGCGCCAGTGGTGCCTACACCTGGGATACTGACGGCAAGCGCTACATCGATTATGTCGGCTCCTGGGGGCCGATGATTCTGGGCCATGCCCACCCTGAGGTCATCCAGGCGGTTAAAGACACGGCAGACCGCGGCCTCAGTTTCGGCGCACCCACCGCCATCGAAACCGAAATGGCGGATCGAATCTGCGCCATCATGCCCTCCATCGAACTGGTGCGCATGGTCAGCTCAGGCACCGAGGCGACCATGAGCGCCATTCGCCTGGCACGCGGGTTCACCGGACGCGACACCATCGTCAAATTCGAGGGCTGTTACCACGGCCATTCGGATTCACTACTGGTCAAGGCCGGCTCTGGCGCCCTCACCCTGGGTGTACCCAGTTCTCCCGGCGTACCGGCTGCACTCGCCGAACACACCCTGACCCTGAACTACAACGACCTGGATTCGGTACGCGATACGTTCAGCAAGGTGGGCGACCAGATTGCCTGCATCATCGTCGAACCGGTGGCCGGCAACATGAACTGTATTCCTCCACTGCCGGGTTTCCTGCAGGGCCTGCGCGAAATCTGCGACCAGTACGGCACGGTACTGATTTTCGATGAAGTCATGACCGGCTTCAGAACCGCGCTCGGCGGCGCACAATCGGTTTACCAGGTAAAACCCGATCTGACCACACTGGGTAAAGTGATTGGCGGCGGCATGCCGGTTGGCGCTTTTGGCGGGCGACGTGACATCATGGAACACATTGCTCCATTAGGTCCGGTGTACCAGGCCGGCACATTGTCCGGCAACCCGGTCGCCATGGCCGCAGGACTGAAAACACTTGAACTGATTTCCGCGCCGGGTTTCTTCGAACAACTGGGCGACAGGGTTACGCGTCTGGTCGAGGGCATTCTGGAGCAAGCCGCTAAAACGGGTATCCCCATGACCGCTAACCGCGTCGGCGGCATGTTCGGGCTGTTCTTCAGCGAACAGGATCAGGTCAGCAACTTCCAGCAGGTCAGTGAATGCAACGTCGAGCGTTTTAAAATGTTCTTCCACGCCATGCTGGACCAGGGTGTCTATCTGGCACCGTCGGCCTATGAAGCCGGTTTCGTCAGTGCCGCACATAGCGACCAGGACATTCAGGCCACCATCGACGCTGCGGAAAAAGTCCTGGGCGGCTTATCATGAATAGCATGACCTGTTACGTCTACCGTTGTTCGGCCAAGCCGGACATGTACATCTACATCGAAGAGAAGGACAACTTCGACCGGGTACCGGGCAAGCTACTACAAAGCCTGGGCCGGCGTGATTTTGCCATGGAACTGGAACTCACGGCGGAGCGCAAACTGGCCCGCGAAGACCCACAAAAGGTCATGACAAACTTGCGTGACCAGGGCTTTCATTTGCAGATGCCAAGCGATGAATCGATCGATGAAGTCATGGCGCGCATTGCCCGAGAATCCACTCAAGACGTCAACGAATAAACCGGTTGTTTATCCGGTTAATCACCGGATAAACAATTTAGTCCTGCTTCCTGCAAGCGGAAACTGGCGAGCCATAATAAAATCGGCTTATAATTCCTGTACATAAATTACGCGATCAGTTGAACAACAATCAACGCGTATAACTTCGGGCCTTACCGGCGCCCGCATTTTAAATTTTCTTTGATCATAAATCATATTGTTTCAATTAAATATTTTATAAAGAGAGTAAATGACCCATGAGATCTGTTGTCATCCCCACCATTATATTTGCCGCTATTTTTTCCACTATTTCGACACTTGTTTCGTCACAGATTCCCGGTCTTACA
>CBDULQ010000100.1:0-12368 GCA_965368115.1 uncultured Gammaproteobacteria bacterium
ACCCTTAACGAAGCGGGTGACGATCTGGAAATCGAAATCCTGGAGAAATAGAAGGTCGCCGGATAAACGAGAAATAATGTATCATAAAAAAAGGCTGTGGGAACACATCCTTTTTTTATGGATTCGATAAAGACATTCCGGGGAGATTATTTGGCACGATAGACGATACGGCCTTTTTCCAGATCATAGGGTGTCATTTCCACGGTGACCTTGTCACCGGTCATGATCCGGATGTAGTGCTTGCGCATGCGGCCGGAGATGTGAGCGGTCACGATGTGGCCGTTTTCCAGCTCGACGCGGAACATGGTGTTGGGCAGGGTTTCCACGACCGTGCCTTCCATCTGTATCGCTTCTTCTTTTGCCATCTGTCTCTCTTGTTTCCCCGAGTCGGGCCCAATTATCAATAAAATCGCAATATAAGCAAGTTTTTCTGGTCAGGGCGTGCTGTTGTCCGACAGCCCGTCCAGCGGCGGTAAAAACAGCACCGGGTCGACCAGCGTCTGGTTGGCGATCAGGCCAAGATGCAGATGCGCGCCGGTGACCCGGCCGGTTTGTCCGACCGTGCCGATGACCTGACCACGATCCACCCGATCACCGGGTTTAACGTCCATGCTGTGCATGTGCGCATACATGCTGATCAGTCCCTGGCCGTGGTCGATGTACACCACATTGCCGCTGAAAAAGAAATTACTCGCCTCCAGCACGGTACCCGACTCCACCGCCTTGATCGGTGTACCTTCCGGTGCGGCGATGTCGAGGCCGCTATGCGGGTTGCGCGGCTGGTTATTGAAGAAGCGACGCAGACCGAAAATGCTGCTGATGCGGCCGTGTACCGGAATGATAAAGTCGCTGCGCACCGGCTGTTCCGACCAGTGCGTACGTGCGGCGCGTTTTTTAACCCGCTCGGCGGTGATGCGTTTCATATCGTCCGCGTTGGGATTTACCTTGCGCTTGTTCTTGATGGTGAGGTACTGGGCCTTGTAGGTTTTGTCGTTGACATCGAATGCCACCTTGTCCAGCTGGCCGTCGGCGCGTTTGAGGGTGATGCTCTTTTTTCCGGGTTTGGTTCTCAGTGGAATGCCGACCAGCGCATAGGACTGGTTCTGATCCCTGACGATGGCGACGCGTTTTTTATTGAAATACACCTGCGCGGAAGGCTCGACGTCATGCAGCGGAATCACTGCAATACCGCCGGGTACCGGATCATGGCGCGGCAACGCAAAACTGGGCAGGGAAAAAGCGAGAAGAGCGAGGCTGTAGATGAATTTTCGGAAAAACATGGATTCCTTCGATGGCGATGGCGAACAGGTCTGTATAATACCGTGAACCCGGTAAGCGAGAACACCCTCAATGACAGAATCCATTCGTCTGGCACAACGCATGTCGGACATCCAGCCGTTTTATGTCATGGATCTGCTGGCGCGAGCGCGACAGCTGGAAGCGGAAGGGCGCTCGATCGTCCATCTGGAAATCGGCGAGCCGGATTTTGTCACCGCCGAACCCATGGTGAGCGCCGGCATCCAGGCGTTGCAGCAAGGACTGACCCATTACACCCCGGCCACCGGATTACCCGCATTACGCCAGGCGATTGCCGATTATTACCGGCGCCGTTTCGATGTCGAAGTTTCACCGCGGCGCATCATCATTACCCCGGGTGCTTCCGGCGCACTGCATCTGGCACTGGCGGTACTGGTGGATCCGCAACGCGAAGTATTGATGGCGGACCCGGGCTATCCCTGTAATCGTCATTTCGTACGCTTGCTGGAAGGTCGGGCGCAAGCGGTGAATGTGGATAGCAGCACGGCCTATCAGTTGAATGCGGCCCTGTTAAAAGAACACTGGAACTCGGCGACCGTGGCCGCATTGCTGGCGACGCCGTCGAATCCTACCGGGACCCTGGTGTCGCGCGATGCGATGGCGGAAATGGCTCAGGTCGCGGCAGAACGCAACGGTCGCCTCATCGTCGATGAAATTTACCAGGGCCTGGTGTACGACAGCGATGAATACACGGCGCTGGCGCTCAGTGACCAGTTGTTCGTGGTGAACAGTTTCTCCAAGTATTTCGGTATGACCGGCTGGCGTCTCGGCTGGCTGGTGGTGCCGGAAGACTATGTGGATGCAGTGGACCGGCTGGCGCAGAATATTTTTCTGGCCGCGCCGACGGTGGCCCAGCATGCGGCGCTGGCGGCTTTCGAACCTGACGCCCTGGCGTTGCTCGATGAGCGTCGCGACCAGTTCCGGCAGCGCCGGGATTTTCTGTTGCCGGCGTTGCGCGAGCTGGGTTTCGACATCCCGCTGGACCCGCAGGGTGCATTCTATATTTATGCGGATTGCAGTGCCTTTACCGATGACAGTTTCGGTTTTGTACACGAACTGCTGGAGAAGGCCGGTGTGGCCATCACGCCGGGTGTCGATTTCGGTGCCCACCGCGCACGCCGCCATGTGCGGTTTGCCTACACCCGTTCCATCGATGTACTGGAGCAGGGTGTGCAGCGCCTGGCCGATTTCCTGGCTGTGTAAGCGCTGCGGATTTCATATACAATGGCCTGCTAAGCATTTGTTAATAACGCATAAATATACTGTATAACTCATCAGATTTTCGGGTGGTGCTCTTGTTCAAACAGATTCGTGAAGACATCGACAGCGTTTTCGACCGCGACCCGGCCGCGCGCAATGTGTTCGAAATCATTACCACCTATCCCGGCATCCACGCGATCATTTTCCATCGTATGAGCCACGCCCTGTGGCGACGAAACTTCAAATGGCTGGCGCGGGTGCTGTCCAATATCGTGCGCTGGTACACTGGCATCGAAATTCATCCCGGCGCGGTGATCGGACGTCGTTTTTTCATCGACCACGGCACCGGTGTGGTGATCGGCGAAACCGCCGAGATCGGTGACGACTGTACCCTGTATCACGGGGTCACCCTGGGCGGAACCACCTGGGAAAAAGGTAAACGCCATCCGACCCTGCAGGACAATGTGGTGGTTGGCGCCGGCGCCAAGGTGCTGGGCCCCATCGTGGTCGGCGAGGGCGCGCGCGTCGGTTCCAATGCCGTGGTGACCCGCGAAGTACCGCCGGGCGCCACGGTGGTTGGTGTGCCGGGGCGAGTGGTGGAGCGGCGCAGCGAGGCCGACGCGCGACGCGCCAAAACGGCCGAGAAGCTGGGTTTCGACGCCTATGGTGTCGCTCAGGATGCGCCGGACCCGGTGGCCACCGCCATCAACTGTATGCTCGATCACATCCACGGCATGGACAAACGCATGGATGAAATGTGCAAAACCCTCAAAGCCATGGGTGCGGAGCTGCAAGACATGCAAATTCCGGAGCTCGGCGACGAACTGGAAATCGATACCGAGTCTTCGCATAAAGCTGAATCTCCAGAAAAATGAAGTACTTAGCAAATGGCTAAATACTTGACTAAAATACTCGGAATTGAGTATACTGCGGCAAATTTTTGTGAGATTGAGCATGAGACTGACAACCAAAGGCCGATATGCAGTGACCGCGGTTCTCGACCTGTCCTTCCATCAGACCGAAGGGCCTGTGTCACTGGCCGACATTTCCGAACGTCAGAACATTTCCCTGTCCTATCTTGAACAGTTGTTTGCGCGTTTGCGGCGCAATAACATCGTATCCAGTACCCGCGGCCCCGGTGGCGGTTATTCCCTGAGTCGTCCCCCTGAAGACATCTCCATGGCGGAGATCATCCTGGCGGTGGACGAAACCTACGATGCCACCAACTGTTCCGACGAGGGCAGTTGCTCCGGCGGCGAACATCGCTGCCTGACCCATGATCTCTGGCACGAACTGAGCCAGGAAATTCATAATTTCCTCAACGGCATCACACTGGCTGAAATGCGTTCCAAGCAGGCGGTCCGCGACGTCGCCCGACGTCAGGACAAAAAGCAGGCCGACGAACGTCCGTTGAGAAAAATGATTTTCGAAACCTGAAGTAATGATCTGTCCCCGGCGCCTTGCCACCTGGCGATGCGTCGGGATTACCCCCGACAGATCCTTGATGTGCATTCGCAATGTTTCTCGCCGTCATTGCTGCATGCACCGCCGAGCTTTGTGTCCCGGTGGTGTTAAATGATATGGACTCGATGTTAGAGAGAGAAACCGTCAACCCGAACCTGAGCGTTAAATCATGACTGAACAGAAACTGCCCCTGTATTTCGATTACTCGGCCACCACGCCCGTTGATCAGCGTGTCGCCGATGTGATGATGAAATACCTGACCTTCGATACCGCCTTCGGCAATGCGGCCAGCCGCAGCCACAGTTTCGGCTGGCAGGCGGAAGAAGCCATCGACACCGCACGTCGCCAGATCGCCGAACTGGTAAATGCCGACCCGCGCGAAATCATCTTCACGTCCGGCGCCACCGAATCGGACAATCTGGCCATCAAGGGCATTGCCCATTTCTATCAGAAAAAAGGCAAACACATCATCACCTGTAAAACCGAACACAAGGCGGTGCTGGACACCTGCCGCCAGCTGGAACGGGAAGGTTATGAAGTGACTTACCTGGACCCCATGTCCAACGGTCTGATCGATCTGGATGTGTTGAAGAGCGCAATCCGCAAGGACACGGTGCTGGTCAGCATTATGCACGTCAACAATGAAATCGGCGTGATCCAGGATATCGAAGTGATCGGTGACCTGTGTCGCCAGCATGGCGTGTATTTTCATGTCGACGCCGCACAGAGTGCCGGCAAGGTGCCCATCGACCTGCAGGCGTTGAAAGTCGACCTGATGAGTTTTTCCGCGCACAAGATTTACGGCCCGAAAGGTATCGGTGCCCTGTATGTACGACGTAAACCGCGGGTGCGCCTGGAAGCACAGATGCACGGTGGCGGTCACGAGCGCGGTATGCGTTCCGGTACCCTGGCCACGCACCAGATCGCCGGCATGGGCGAAGCATTTCGTATCGCAAAGGAAGAAATGGCTACCGAAAACGAACGCATCCTCAATCTGCGCAATCGGCTCTGGGATGGTCTGAAAGACATGGAAGAGGTGTATCTGAACGGTGACCTGGAACATCGCGTTGCCGGCAACCTCAATGTCAGTTTCAATTTTGTCGAAGGCGAAAGCCTGATCATGGCCCTGAAAGATATCGCCGTGTCATCCGGTTCGGCCTGTACCAGTGCCAGTCTCGAACCCAGTTATGTGTTGCGTGCACTGGGCCGCAGCGACGAACTGGCGCACAGCAGTATTCGTTTCAGTATCGGCCGTTACACCCGAGAGGACGATGTGGATTACACCATCCAGCTGGTGCGCCGTGCGGTGGAAAAACTGCGCGATCTATCGCCGCTCTGGGATATGTATAAAGAAGGCATCGACCTGAACAGTGTGGAGTGGGCGGCGCACTAAACGCCGGCTCGAACAGCGAACAAGTAGAGAGAGAAACAACATGGCATACAGTGACAAGGTAATGGACCATTACGAAAACCCCCGCAACGTCGGCAGCCTGGATAAGGATGCCTCGAATGTCGGGACCGGTATGGTTGGCGCGCCCGCCTGTGGTGATGTGATGCGTTTGCAGATTCAGGTTTCCGATGACGGCGTGATCGAAAATGCGGTATTCAAAACTTACGGTTGCGGCTCGGCGATTGCATCGAGTTCCCTGGTCACCGAATGGATGAAGGGCAAAACCCTGGATCAGGCGCGCGAAATCAAAAACCGGGACATTGCCGAAGAACTGGCACTGCCTCCGGTCAAAGTGCATTGCTCGGTGCTCGCCGAAGATGCCATCAAGGCGGCCATCGACGACTACATGAAAAAACGGGACTGAGTCCATGGCGCTGAGTATTTCCGAGCATGCTGCGGAACGCGTCAAGGCGTTTCTGCAGAATCGCGGTAAAGGTCTGGGTGTGCGCCTCGGTGTCAGAACCTCCGGTTGTTCCGGTATGGCTTATGTCATCGAGTTCGTCGACGAGATCGATGCCGACCAGGATGCCGTGTTCGAAGATCAGGGTGTAACCATCGTGGTGGACAGAAAAAGCCTGGTGTATCTGGACGGTACGCAAATCGATTTCGTCAAGGAAGGGCTCAACGAAGGCTTCAAGTTCAGCAATCCGAACGAATCCGATCGTTGCGGTTGCGGCGAAAGTTTTACCGTCTGACGCAGCCGGCCTCGATGAACGATTCAGTCACCGCAAACGATCTGTTTTCAAAAAACTATTTTGAAATCTTTGCGCTCGATGTGGTATTCGATGTCGATGCAGGGACGGTTGCGGAACGTCATCGGGAATTGCAGAAACAGTATCATCCGGATCGTTTCGCCAGTGCCGACGAAGCTCAACGACGTCTTGCCGTGCAACAGACCGCGCTACTCAACCAGGCCTTTCAAACCCTCAGCGACCCGTTACTGCGTGCCCAGTATCTACTCGCCCTGAAAGGTGTCGATATGAACAACGACACCGATACATCCATGGATGGCGCATTTCTCATGGCGCAAATGGAACTACGTGAAGCGATCGCTGACGTGCGTGGACGTGACGATCCGCTGGCCGCTCTGGATGAGCTAATGAAGGGATCAAAACAGAATATACAACAATACATGGACGAATTCGCCCGCTTATATGCCACAGAGGATCTGGCATCGGCGCGCGACAGCGTGCGCAAATTGCAGTTTCTGTTCAAGGCGCAGCAGGAAATCACTGCCCTGTTAGAACAGATTGAAGATGAGTTGTTATAAATAAGAAGAAGTATATGGCCTTATTACAGATATCAGAACCGGGTCAGTCCAGTGCACCGCATCAGCGTCGCCTTGCGGTGGGCATCGACCTGGGTACCACCAACTCACTGGTGGCGACCGTGCGCAGCGGTGTCAGCGAAACGCTGCCGGATGAGCAGGGTCGTCATCGATTGCCGTCGGTGGTGCGCTACCTGGAAAATCATGGCATCGAAATCGGTCAGGTGGCGAAACAGCACACCGTCGATGATCCTCACAACACCATTGTGTCCATCAAGCGCATGATGGGGCGGGGCGTGGCGGATTTGAAATCGCTGGGTGACCATTCGCCCTACCGGTTCGTCGATGCCGATACCGCCGTGCCGAAGATCAGCACTGCGGCCGGTGACAAAACCGCTGTCGAAGTGTCTGCAGAAATTTTACGCGTTCTTAAACAGCGCAGTGAACAAACCCTGGGTGACGAGTTACTCGGCGCCGTGATTACCGTACCTGCCTATTTCGACGATGCGCAACGTCAGGCGACCCGGGATGCCGCGCGCCTCGCCGGACTCAATGTATTGCGCCTGCTCAACGAACCGACGGCTGCCGCTGTGGCCTATGGTCTGGATTCCGCGGCCGAAGGGCTGATCGCGGTTTACGACCTGGGTGGCGGCACCTTTGATATTTCCATCCTGCGTATTAACAAGGGTGTGTTCGAGGTGCTGGCCACTGGTGGCGACAGCGCCCTGGGCGGTGACGATTTCGATCAGGCGATTGCCGAGTGGATTGCCGCCCAGGCCGGTCTCGATCTGCAGCAGCTGTCCGCGGGCGTCGCGCGTATGTTGCTGCGCGAAGCCTGTGCCGCCAAGGAGGCGCTGGCCGAGCAGGAACAGGTGGAGCTGAATATCCGGCTCGACGATTCACAGACCTGGTTCGGTTCGCTGAATCGGGACACCTTCAATGAGCTGGTGGACCCGCTGATCAAAAAAACACTGCTGTCCTGTCGGCGCGCCCTGCGTGACGCCCAGGTCGAAGTGACGGATATCGGTGAGGTGGTCATGGTGGGTGGCTCCACACGCAGTCTGCGGGTGCGTGAACGGGTCGGTGAATTCTTCCAGCGGCCGCCGCTGGTGTCCATCGACCCGGATCGGGTCGTGGCCATCGGCGCCGCCACCCAGGCCAATGCGCTGGTCGGTAACAGCAGTGACGGCGAGATGCTGCTGCTGGATGTATTGCCGCTGTCGCTGGGCATCGAAACCATGGGCGGCCTGGTGGAAAAAATCATCAGCCGCAACACGCCGATCCCGGTATCCCGTGCCCAGGAATTCACCACCTATAAAGACGGTCAGACCGCCATGGCGGTGCATGTGCTGCAGGGTGAACGGGAACTGGTAGCGGATTGTCGCTCGCTGGCACGTTTCGAATTGCGCGATTTCCCGGCTATGGTGGCCGGCGCGGCGCGGATTCGGGTGACCTTCCAGGTCGATGCGGACGGCCTGCTCAGTGTTTCGGCCCAGGAGCAGACATCCGGCGTCAGTGCCCGGGTGGAGGTGAAACCGTCCTATGGTCTGAGCGACAGTGAAATCGAAACCATGCTGCGTGAGTCCATGGATCATGCCCAGGATGATATGCAACTGCGCAGCCTGCGCGAGCAGCAGGTGGAAGCGGACCGGGTGGTCGAGGCACTGGATGCGGCATTGGCCGCGGACGGCGATGCCATGCTCAATCCTGAAGAAAAAGCCACCATACTGCATGCCCGTGAACGCCTGCTCACGGTGCGTCACCAGGGCGACCAGGCGCAGGCCGTCAAAGAAGCCATACAGCAGCTGGAACAGGCCAGTGCGGATTATGTCGCACGCCGCATGAACGCCAGTGTGCAGAGCAGTATGGCCGGTCACCGGGTCGATGAATTCAGCGGCGAAAAAGAGGGTCATTAATGACGCAGATTATCTTTCTGCCCCATGACGAACTGTGTCCCGAAGGTGCGGTGATCGAAGCCGAACCCGGCACGACCATTTGCGATGCGGCCCAGCAGGGCGGCATCGAGATCGAGCATGCCTGCGAAAAGTCCTGTGCCTGTACCACCTGCCATGTGTACGTGCGCGAAGGCGGTGAGTCGCTGAATGACAACAGCGACGACGAAGACGACATGCTGGACAAGGCCTGGGGGCTGGATCCGGACTCGCGGCTCAGCTGCCAGGCGGTGGTCGGCGACACCGACCTGGTCGTGGAAATTCCCAGATACACCATCAATATGGTGAGTGAACATCGATAGACCCGCTCGCGCTTGCCTCGTCAGCCATCAGTTCTGATCGAGTCCTGCCCCGTCTGTTCGGGTGGCGGGCGCTTCTCCACAGAAACCGACATTTTTCCGATCAATGCTCCGGGAAGCCGAGTCTTTCCGGGGAACTTGTCGTGAGTCATTGTTTATTAATGTCTGTCGGTTTAACGTGTCCTGGACATCCCTGAACCTGAATAGATTTACGAAAGAGTTATACCCGTGGGTATGGACTATTTGTCTGACATTCTGATGCTGCTGGCAGCGGCGATCATCGCTGTTCCTCTGTTCCAGTTTTTGAAGCTCGGAGCGATTCCCGGCTTTCTGGTTGCGGGTGTGGTGCTAGGTCCTTCGGGACTGGCTTACATTGAAGACAACCAGATGATTACACATCTGGCGGAGCTGGGTGTGGTTCTGCTGTTGTTCATCATCGGGATGGAAATCAATCCTTCGAGGCTGTGGAAAATGCGCCGGCTGGTACTGGGGCTTGGAACCCTGCAGGTACTGGTTACAGGTGGCATTTTAACGGTTTTAATCCAGAGTCTACTGGGGCTTTCATGGAAAGTGTCGTTACTGGTCGGGCTCGCGCTGTCGCTTTCGTCGACAGCCTTCGTACTTCAATTATTGACTGAAAAGAAACTGCTTTACTCCGGATATGGCCGACCGGCAGTTGCGATATTGCTGATGCAGGACCTGGCGGTGGTTCCGCTACTGGCACTGGTTTCCCTGATGGCGGTGCCGGAACTGACCATAGCGGAAGATGTGTTTTTTGCCCTTGGCGAGGCGCTGGCGATCCTGATGCTGATCATTGTCTTTGCCCGATATGTGTTGAATCCAGTGCTCAAAATACTGGTCAGGCACGGTGTTCCCGAAATATTCACGGCCTCTGCACTGTTGCTGGTTCTTGGCTCTGCAATGTTGATGGAGCATATCGGATTGTCCAGCGCCATGGGGGCGTTTATTGCAGGTTTGTTAATTGCCGATTCATCTTATCGGCATCAGATTGGCGCCGAAATTCAGCCGTTTCGCGGACTGCTGCTGGGTCTGTTTTTCATGTCCATGGGAATGAAACTGGATTTGTCGACCTTTCTTCAGCAGCCAGCAGGCCTGCTGGCCGGCGTTGTTGGCCTGTTGGTAATCAAATGTGTATCGCTATGGATGTTATCGCGTCTGTTCGGTCTTGCTGGAAAAATTTCATGGTCGCTGGCGGTATTGCTCTCGCAGAGTGGCGAGTTTGCGCTGGTGCTGTTTGCGGTGGCGAAAACGGCCGGTCTGCTTGATGCTGAAATGTTCCAGTATCTTCTGATCGTCGTTTTACTCAGCATGCTCGTTACACCTTTGCTCGACAAGCTTGCGCTGCGTATTGCGTATGGGCATCAGACGACGGCATCCGACTCTCGGGATATTGTACCGGTCGAATCAGTTGATCGTTCCGATCGAATTCTAATTGCAGGATTTGGCCGCATGGGGCATCGAATCGGCTATATCCTGGAACAGGTCAATTTGCCCTATATCGCGATCGATGCAGATGCGATGCTGGTGGAGCGAGAGCGAGCTGAAGGGAAACCGGTTTATTTTGGCGATGCCCAGCGACCGGAGGTTCTGCGTCTGGCGGGGGCCGCTGATGCCCCTCTGGTGATTGTTGCTATTGATGATTATGATGCAGCGGAACGAGTGGTGGCTGCTCTTCACTCGGCGTTTCCTAAAGTCCCGGTGTTTGCACGCGGACATGACCTGGCAAAGTGTCGCGATCTGAAAATGCTCGGTGCCTATTTCACAGTGTCGGAAACTCTGGAAGCGAGTGCGGAGCTGGCACGCTCTGCGATGTTGTATCTGGGTGAGCAGGGCGAGAATGTAGACAAGGCGCTGGAAAAGTTCAGAAGCGATTATTATGGTCGCATCGAAACATCGCAGCGCGTTGGTCAATCCGATTAACGCCTGCTGGCATGCAATACCTATAGGTCTCCAGCGTCCTTTAGTCCGAAGTGACAATGAACTTTTACCTGAACTTGCCTCAAAAAAATAATCCTTACACTGACCGGTGTGCACAATGAATACTGATATAGCATTTAATTTCGACCTGGCCGTTATTGAGTGGGTTGTTTTGATACTGGGACTGGTGGTCCTGTCCATTGTGGGCACCATCATGATGCGTCGGTCAGGTAAGGCTGTGGCGCATTCCGCTAGTCAGCGACACGACGGTGAGTCTGAGGGCAGTGACTGGCACGCACAGGCCTATACTGATACGTTCGAAAAACTTGATTCGAAGCAGCAGGGGCTGGCGCAACAGGAAGCCATCGACAGGCTGGAAACCTACGGGCCGAATCAACTTCCAGAGCCGGAAGCACGGGGGCCTTTGCTGAGGTTTTTCTCCCAGTTTCACAATGTGCTGATCTATGTGCTGCTGCTCGCCAGTGCGGTGACCGCAATGCTCGGACACTGGGTGGATGCCGGGGTCATAATGGGCGTGGTGGTCGTCAATGCCATCATTGGTTTTCTGCAGGAAGGTAAGGCAGAAGATGCATTGAAAGCCATTCGGAACATGTTGTCGTCCTATGCCATGGTCATCCGTGATGGCCACCAGATCAAACTGGCCGCCACTGATCTGGTGCCCGGCGATATTGTCTTTCTGCAATCCGGAGATAAGGTGCCGGCTGATTTGCGTTTGTTCAGGACCAAGGGATTACAGATTCAGGAATCCGCACTCACTGGTGAGTCTGTCGCGGTTGAGAAGATTACCGATCCGGTCTCCAGGGATGCTGTAATCGGCGATCGCCGCTGTATCGCTTATTCCGGAACGTTGGTAACGCACGGTCAGGGATCAGGCATCGTGATCGCGACAGGTGCAAACACTGAGCTCGGCCATATCAGTGCACTGGTTTCAAAGGTTGAATCATTAACGACACCGTTGCTGAATCAGATGAGCCAGTTTGGGCGCTGGTTAACCGCGGCAATTTTACTGATTGCAGCTTTTACTTTTGTTTTTGGCGTATCACTGCGTGATTACATGTTCACCGAAATGTTTCTTGCCTCGGTGAGCCTTGCCGTTGCGGCCATTCCCGAAGGCCTGCCCGCAATCATGACCATAACGCTGGCCATTGGTGTGCAGCGAATGGCCAGACGAAATGCGATTATCCGAAGATTGCCTGCGGTTGAAACCCTGGGTTCCGTCAGCGTAATTTGTTCTGACAAAACCGGTACGCTGACTCGGAATGAGATGACAGTGCGTACAATCGTCACGGGAGGACAGCCGTTTGAGTTTTCAGGTACGGGCTACAATCCGCATGGTTCAGTGTCGTTGCACAATCACGACATTGATCCGAGTGAGCAGCTGCTGCTAAGGCAGGTGTTGCAGGGCGGCTTGCTATGTAATGATGCGGCACTCGAGCAGAGTGAGGGAGACTGGCACATAC
>CBDULQ010000101.1:0-12358 GCA_965368115.1 uncultured Gammaproteobacteria bacterium
ATGTAAAATCTTGCCCTGGTTGTCCACCAGTAGCGGAAACGGATTCGCCCAGTAACTGCTTTCCTTGGCGCCGCGATGAGTCTGGGTCGAGCCGGCTGCGACGCGTTCTCCGCGACGGAAATGTTCCAGCGCGACTTCGATCTGCATTTCCGCATCGATGGTGTTTTCACCGGGACGGACCAGGCTGAAGTTGTTCATGTACAGCAGTATGTCCAGCGGGTCTTCGCGGAACAGTTCGTCCACTTCGGTGGCCGGAACCACCTGGCGTGCATTAGAGCCGGTATGTTTGTTGTAGCCGACCTCGCGACCGGCCATCTGCATTTTGGCCTGTTCGGAAAAACCGTCCAGGCAGGCGAAGGCGCCGGTTTCGGTGCCGCAGAAAATCGGCCGGGTGATGCGGTCGCGCAGATCCTTGACCAGGCTGATACTGCCCATGTCGTCAGCCTTGATATACATGCCGGCTATGTAGGGTTCGCCTTCCTGGTCGAAACGCATCAGGTAACGGGTGCAACCACAGTGCAGCGGCAGGTCGCCGTTGAGAATACAGAGTACGTTGTGTAGCGTCAGTATGGGTTTTTTGGCATAACCGAAATATTTCAGTTCGTCGATGTTGGGTACCGTGCCGACCAGCAGGTCATTGTCGCTGTCGTAGTAATATCCCAGGTCTTCCAGTCCGGCTTGCGGATCGCCGAAGAAGAACACCCCGTCCGGCTTGCGCTGTTTGATGATGTCTTCGACCAATGAAAACGGGAACAGGTTGAGCAGACCCGGTTCCATTTCGATGCAGCCACGGGATTTGTGAATGAAAGCGACGATTACGAAGCGGCCCACCTGCAGGGGAACCGAGACCCAGTCGTGGATATTGAAGCTGCGTAGATGCAGTGGATTATGATCCAGCTCGAAAAACGGTCGCGCGCGTTTGTTGGATGGTGTGGCGTAATCGACACCGGTTTTCATGTCGGCCGCAATGGTTAGCGGCACATGACCGAGCCGGGAATAATCAGCGGGATAATGGAAATAATGCCCGGAGATTTCTCCGGCGGTGACATTGGGTGATGCATCCAGGCCATGACTACGACGTACGCCTTCATCGAGGCCGACCTTTTTCAATAACTGGCGCCGGGTTTCAAGCACCAGGTCAGCCAGCTTTTGAGCCTTGTCCGTGACCTTGTCCTTGACGGTTTCCGGGGTTTCCAGTCCGGTCGATACGATATCGTTCTGTAATCTGACCAGGCGCGAATAACCTCGGCCACGGTAATGATGGAATGCGCCATCCATGAAGCGAATCAGTTCCCGCGCATGTTCACGGCTGAATTCCTCGGTGAAGTTGTCGTGTTCCAGGATCTTGATCAGGTCACGTGTACGCACATGGCGAATGAATTCGATTTTGTGTTCCGCTTCGCGCTGATTCTGAATACGCGATTGCAGATCAGTGATGAAGGTTTTTTTGTAGATACTTAAAAAACGGCTGAAAGCCAGGCTACGCAGCAGCTGACCCGGTGTATTGCAGCCGTCGCGAATTTCCAGAATCTGTTCCATGCCAGCACGCACCTGTTGAATGTTTTGCTCCATCATAACCAGTTTGCCGAGGTCTCGCCACGCGTTGAGTTGATATTTGTCAGTAAACCACCGCCGTCCGAACTGCCACATTTGGTCACAATTGATCGCCTGACTGCCACCAGTGCACCGTTTCGATGCCATGTTTCGCGCTTAGATTAATCATCACAGCAGCACGCAAGCTGCCTCGTTAATCTGGCTACAAGGAGCCCAACATGAAACTTAACAAATTACTGATTGCATTGACGATTGCCGCTCCCGCGGTATTTACGGTGGCCTGCGGCGGCAACGAAACCCGCGGTATGGCTGAACAGACCCTGCAGCCGGCACCGGACATCGAAACCCCGGCCATGAACACGCGGTCGGCTGAGCCGGAGCAGGATGTGGTGGATGCGGTTTATGCCGAGATTACTGCGCCGGTTACGCCGCCTGAAGAGCAACTGGAGGCAGAAACTTCCATGGAGAGCGATGCTGAAGAAACCCTGGCGATTGCGGAAAGCGCAACGGAAAAACCCGACGTGTCGACATTTTATTTCGCCACCGACGACAGCACGGTGAAACAGATGGACATCGATGAGATCGTGCGTCATGCCGAGTACCTGATTCAGAATCCGCAACTGAAAATTCGACTGACCGGGCATACCGATCAGAGCGGACCGGTGGAATACAATCGCTGGCTGGCGGCCGAGCGTGCCCGGGCTGTTGCCAAACTGCTGATGGATCACGGTGTCGACGCGCAGCAGATCAGCACCGAAGCCATGGGTGCTGAACGGCCGGTGGTCGGACTTGAACATGCGATTGCCGATCGCCGCGTCGAGCTGGAATACATGGACTCCACTCGGCTGACAGAAGCGAACAGTTTCTAAGCCACTCAAGGAGGTGAAGCAGCGTGCCGCCGACGGATGGTTGGCCGTCGGCGGCAGGTTTTCGGGATCAGCGGGTATGTATCATGAGCACTGACTACTATTACATCTATATGATTACCGATCAGCAGCATCAGCAACTGTATGTCGGTGTGACACGTGACCTGCATGTGCGTATACAGGAGCACCAACTGGGGTTGATACGTAGTTCGGATGTGCGACAGGATTTATCCAAGCTGGTGTATTTCGAACTGTTCGACGATCTATCTGCCGCCATGCGCCGCAAGATTACATTGCGCAGCCTGCCTCTCGCCATGCAGAAAAAACTGGTCGAGAAACAGAATCCTCGCTGGCATGCCCTGGCATCAGCCTGAGCGGTTCACGCATCAATTTCATCACTGGCGGCCGGTAGTCTGACACTAAACTCCACACCACTGAGGTGATCGAGATTGCGTACACTGAGCTGGCCGCGATGAGCATCACTGATCAGCTTGACGATAAACAGTCCCAGGCCCAGATGGCTATTTTGCTTATCCTGTGCGCGGACACTGACCATGGAGTCGAACAACTGGTGTTGCATGTGTTCCGGCAGGAGCGGCCCCTGGTTGGCGACACGCAGTTCGACATGTTGTTTGTCTTTGTGCAGAGCCACGACCACAGGCTTATCGTCCTCGCTGAAATCCACCGCATTATCGATCAGCTTATCCAGCATCTGTAGCAACAGATCCGGTGAACCGCTAACCATGCAGGGCGTTTTCTCCAGCTCGGCCTGGAATGTCTGTTGTGGGTAGGCGTCACGATAGGCGTCGATGGCGCTGGCCAGAACTTCGCGTAGATCGAAGACTTCCTGTTCGCTATGCTCGATGCTCTGTTCGACCCGGCTGGCTTCACTCAGTGCAGTGATGATGCGTCCGAGTCGTTCGCTACCCTCGCGGGCGCGGTTAAGATATACCTGACTGTTGTCATCCAGTGCCTGGGCATCCAGGTTGTCCAGTGATGACTGCACCACCGCCAGTGGCGTGCGTAATTCGTGCGACAGTTTCGATGCCAGGCTGCGTAGATACTGTGTATATTCCTGCAGCCGCTGATGCATCACGGCGAAACTGCGTGACAGATCGCCCAGCTCATCACTGGCACGCGAGGCGACGAAACCGTCGCTGAGTTTGCCTTCCGGTGTAATGATGGTGTCGGTGGCGTTGCGCAGTCGGCGGATACGCACCGACAGGTAGGTTGCGTATCCCAGCAAACCGCCGGCGGCCAGCAGGATGCTGATCGAACTGATGGTAATGAGTCGATTCAGGGCATAATTGGTCAGGGTTAGAATGGCATCGCTGCTCTGGTCGGCAACCACGACACCGACCACCTGGCCGTCTTTTGTCACTGGAAAAGTCGCGCTGACAATGGCGCGATTGGAGCCGGACGGTTTATACCAGGCTGTCGCACCCTGTTGTTCAAATGCCTGGTCCATCAGTTCACCGCGCAGCCGACCGTGATCAGGCTGGATGGCCGGCGAGGTGCGTTCCGAAAAGTACATAATGAAGTGATACAGCTGGTTGAGAAAGGCAATCAGCGTTTCATTGAGTCGCAATGGTTGTTCATAGTGGGTCGGTCTGCTCGGTGAGCCTACGCTGCTCAATAACCAGCCCTGCTGACTGGTAACGCGAATACGCGCATCGTTCTGTTTGAATTTTTCGACGATAGTCTGCAGCGATGTCGAATGTTCGATGATCAGGCCGTTGTTATGATTGTCGCCGTGTCGCCAGGTGCCGTACCAGGCCTGCAGGTCTCGACCCGGATCATCGTCGACCAGTGCGAAACTGAAATGGCCTTTGAGCAGGCTGCGCGGAATGCGGATTTCGATGTTGAACCCGGCGGAGGTGTCCTGCCATTGTCCGTGGATACGCGGTTCGCGGCGTAAACTGGGGTTCAGCGTGTTCGCGCCGCGCACGTACTGGGCGATAATTTTTCCCGGCGCGCTACTCATTAAATAGTATTCGCGCGAGCGGCCCTGAGCGTCTTCGATCAGCAATTGCAGGCGATCGCCGTTGACCAGGTCGGCCGCCGGATCATAGTACAGGGTGTGGTTGTCGCGAACATGGGCGAACATATACACATAATCCCGGTTGGCGGCAAACACGAAGCCAGCCCCCTGGGCTGACTGTTGTGTATCGAGCTGGTTGGGGAAGGGGCGATACTCGTCCCATAGACCGCCCCAGTCGTCGTTGTAACCATCGAGGACGATGCGGCTATCGAGCGCATGGGCGAATACATTGCGTTCTGCGTTGTTGTCCGCATCGCTGAGTTGCAGATAACTGAACAGCTCCGGATTTTCATAACTGAGCATGTGGGCGATGGTACGTGTCGTGGTGAGCAGATTCTGCGCCTGTCCCTCACGTAACGTGGTTTCCATTTCGCGAATGTATTCACAACCGGCCCAGGGCAGCGACAGGGTCAGCAGGCTGAGAAAAATGAGCTGGGTACGTAATTTCACGGGATCAGTGTTCGCTGTTCCAGCGGTAGCCGAAGCCGTAGACGGTTTCGATGGCGTTGAAGTCGGCGTCGATGGCGTTGAATTTTCTGCGAATGCGTTTGATGTGCGAAGTGATGGTGTTGTCGTCCAGTACTACGTTGGCCGCATCCATCAGTTGCTGGCGATTTTTTACATGGCCGGGATGCTGAGCCAGTGCATGCACCAGCCAGAATTCGGTTAGTGTTAGCGGTACCAGTTGCTGATTCCAGCGCGCACTCATACGGTCCAGGTCCAGGTTGAGTCGATCCTGTTCAAGAATCTGCTGGGTGGGGGTATGTTGCTGCAGGGCGCCGATGCGTCGAATCAGCGCGACGATGCGTGCTACCAGGTGCGGCAGGCTGATGTTTTTGGTCAGATAGTCGTCGGCACCGAGGCGCAGGCCGGAAATCGCATCCAGTTCGCTGTCGCGAGCGGTCAGGAAAATGATCGGTAATTGCGGAGCCATGGCGCGCAGTTCGCGGCATAGATCGAACCCGCCTTCGATTTCGTCCTCCAGGCCGACATCGATGATCGCCAGATCCGGCAATTTTTTATTGAAGGCCGCCAGCGCCTCCGGCCGGTTGGCGTACAGGCTGACCTGATAACCGTGGCGTGTCAGCACATCACGGTAATTTTCACGAATCGCCGCTTCGTCCTCGACGAGCGCAATATGATGCCCCATGTGAATCTCCGGTTGGTACACAGTTCTGACCACGGACTCGCGCCGGGTTTCCCAGATCATAACCCGAAACAGCCCATAATGCGGGGCCTGCCACAATTCATCATAATTCATCCCGCCAATGTCATGATGTGACCGGGAACTGCCAGCCCGGCGCGGTTTAATCACCTGTAGTTAGTAACCACACTCAACAGGAGATCACATGAAGGCGGCAACTTGCAGATGTCCGGAGCGGCATCATCAATCCACCCTGGACCTGGGCAATCTGCCGGACTGCCCGACCGGTCGATTCATTGTCAACGAATACCGGTCGCAGCCGCTGGGGCGAATCTCATACACCTGGTGGCTGCGACTGTTACAGGGCGTATTGCTGTTTGTGGTGCTCGGTTTTCTACCTGGTCTGGTGCTGGCCCTGCCGGCGGAAATACCGAACGACCTGGGTGCCGGTTCACTGTATGTGCGTTCTGCACAGGGCGGTTATCAGGAGGCCTTGCGGTTGCAGTCGGATGTGCATTTCGCTATCAGCGGCATGGTGTTGCGGGCGACTTTGAAGCAGTATTTCAGGAATGACTCGCAACAGTGGATGGAAGGCATTTATGTGTTCCCGCTGCCGGATCATGCGGCGGTGGATCGTTTGCGTATCCATGTCGGGGAACGGATTATCGAAGGTGTCATCAAGGAGCGGAAGCAGGCGCGTGCCCTGTATGTGCAGGCGAAACGTGAAGGCAAGCGTAGTGCACTGGTAGAGCAGGAGCGCCCCAACATGTTCACCACATCGGTTGCCAATATCGCGCCGGGTGAAACGGTGGTGGTTGAAATTGCCTATCAACAGACGCTGGAATATCGCGATGGTCGCTTCAGCCTGGATTTCCCCATGACCATCACACCGCGCTATATTCCCGGTGCACCGCTGCAGGAATCGTCATCGCAGGTGATGAGCGGCAACGGCTGGGCGCGCAACAGCGACCAGGTACCCGATGCATCGCGTATCACGCCGCCAATGGTGAGAGCCAGTGGTCAACAGCGCAACATGATCAACATCAGCGCCAGTCTCGACGCCGGCTTTCCTTTGGCCGAGATCAACAGCTTGTATCACGACATTCGTATCGATCGTCAACAACAGCAGTATCGGCTGAAACTACAGCGCCCGGTCGCCATGGACCGGGATTTCGAACTGGTGTGGACACCGGCGGTGGGCAATGCGCCGAATGCGGCTTTTTTCAAGCAGACTCTGGAAGGCGAAGACTACGGTCTGATCATGATCATGCCGCCGCAAGCGGATCAGGCGCAGCGCGCACAACAGGCCGTGCTGCCGCGGGAAGTGATTCTGGTGATCGATACCTCCGGCTCCATGGCCGGCCAGTCCATCGAACAGGCAAGGCAGGCCCTGTTGATGGCACTGGACACCCTCACCCCGACGGATCGATTCAATGTCATCGAATTCAACTCGACGACACGTAAACTGTTCACCGATGCGGTATTCGCCGATAGCCAGTCACTGATGATGGCACGCCGTTTCGTCAGCAACCTGCGATCCAGCGGCGGGACTGAAATGGCCGATGCACTGCGTGCAGCGCTTGGTGGTGACGAGGCGGAAGGATTTGTGCGGCAGGTGATCTTTATCACCGACGGTAGCGTTGGTAACGAAAAAGCGCTGTTCAATCTAATCGAAGATCGACTCGGCAATAGCCGGCTGTTTACCGTGGGAATCGGCGCTGCGCCCAATGCCTATTTTATGCATCGCGCCGCCGAGTTCGGTCGCGGTAGTTACACTTTTGTGCGTACCCAGGATGAAATAGCCGCCCGTATGCAAACCCTGTTCGAACGACTCAGCTCACCATTGCTTGGTGACCTGCAAATTGACTGGTCGGGTACGCTGCCGACCGAGGTCTGGCCGCAACGTATCAGCGATCTGTATTCCGGTGAACCGGTGCTGGTCGCCGTGAAACTGAATCCGGACAACGACAGCCTGACGTTGCGCGGTAAAACACTGAACACATCCTGGCAGCGTCAGCTGAAACTGGATCAGTATGCATCCCGTGACGGTATAGCTGCGATCTGGGCGCGGAAAAAAATCGCACAACTGATGGATGAGCAACGCCGCCAGGGTAGCAGCGAGCAGTTGCGCACGCAGATCGTCGATCTGGCATTGCATCACCGGCTGGTCAGCAAATACACCTCACTGGTGGCTATCGACTCACAACCGGTACGTGCCGGGAATGATGCACTGAACAGTGCGGCGATTCCGAACAACATGCCGGCGGGTTCGCAACAGGCGGTACCCACCAGCGGGTTTCCCGTCACCGCAACATCGGCACGTATGCATTTGTTGATCGCTATGCTCGGTTTGCTGCTGCTGATCATACTGGTATTCAGAAATCGTTATGAAGCATGACAATGAACACAAAACGTCGACTGCGCGCCATACTGATTGCGCTACTCTGTGTCATTTCTGTCTGGCAATTCGCAGCTGCGGCATACATCCATGCCAAGGCCGGTCTTGCCCAGTGGCTGATCGAAGAAGCCTGGCAAGAGACAAAACACAACGCTGAGCCGGTAGCGCCCTGGCCCTGGGCGGATACCTGGCCAGTGGCGCGTCTGCAGGTGCCGCGACTGGCGGTGGACCAGATGGTGCTGGCCGGTGCCAGCGGACGCAACCTGGCTTTCGGCCCGACCTGGGTGCAGGCCAGTGCTGCACCGGCAGAAAATGGGCGCACGGTGATTGCCGGGCATCGCGATACCCATTTCGGTTTTCTTCAACAGCTACGTGTCAATGATGAAATATTGCTGGAAGGTAAAACCACAATCACTCGATACCGGGTGCGGGATACTCGGGTGGTGGATAGTCGCGATCACGATATGGTTTTGTCAGAAGCCGGTCGGCAACTGCTGCTGGTGACCTGTTATCCCTTCGATGCCATTGCTGCCGGTGGTGACTTACGTTACCTGGTAATTGCTGAAGCGACACTTTAAATTCAATGACAATTCACGCGCTGTTCAAGTGTCTGTCATGCGGCTGACGTTAACTCGGTCCTCCTTGTCAATTTACGGAGACCATAACAATGAAAATGTTGAGCAAGCTGGCGACGACATCGGTACTCGCCCTGTCTTTTTCACTGAGTTCGATGACGGTACTGGCCGGTGATCGAGATGAACGTTACAGTGATCATCACCGTGATCATCGGGCATTCAGTTTTGCGTTGATCGGTGACACCCCTTATGGTGTTGCGCCAGGTGAAGACTATGCGCCCTTCGATCGCATGCAGCAGGCGATCAATGCAGACCGTCGTTTGAAATGGGTTATGCATGCGGGCGATATCAAGGGTGGCTCGAGCGCCTGTTCGGATGCTATGTTTTTCGATCGTCTGTCGCGTTATAGCGCTTTTGAGAAACCATTTATTCTGACGCCGGGTGACAACGAGTGGACGGACTGCCACCGTGTGCGTGCCGGTGAATATCAGCCGCTGGAGCGACTGGCGCGTTTGCGTGAAGTATTCTTCCCGGTACCCGGTGAGACTCTGGGTAAACGAAAGCTGCATCTGCAGTCCCAGGCCATGGTGGCCGGATATGAAGAGTTCCCCGAGAACGTCATGTGGAACAAGCGCGGTGTTCAGTTTGCTGCGATTCATGTAGTGGGTAGCCAGAATGGTTTGCTGCCTTTCGATCCGGCTTCCTCGGCAGTGCGTACTGCAGCAGATGATGCAGAAGTAGCGCGTCGCATCGATGCCGCGGTCAACTGGTTGAATGCAACCTTTGATGCTGCAGAAGCGGATGAGGCGCCGGGCGTGTTCATCATGATACATGCCAACCCGGTTCTCGAATTTAAATACCTGCTCGATCGCGATGCCGATGGTGTTGTATCACGTAATGGATTCACCGAGTTCCTGCAGACACTGGAAGCGCGTACTGCGGCATTCGGTAAACCGGTGGTCCTGGCGCATGGTGATTCTCACTGGTTCCGTGTCGACAAACCGGAGTTGCCGTCTGCCAGTGACCAGCTGGACAAGTTCCATGGTAACTTTACCCGCGTCGAAACCTTTGGTTCCAGTATCGTGCACTGGGTAAAAGTGAATGTGGACCCAAACTCCACGGACGTCTTCCAGTTCGAACAGAAACTGGTATCGGAAAACCTGTAATTCCGGCTCTGTTGTTTGAAGTGCCCGTTCCGCATTGCGGAGCGGGTTTTTTTGCTCAACTTCCCGAGCATTGTGGTCTAATAGGCTTTGATTGAACGGCAATAGCTGAGGACATAGTGCATGCGCATCGCGCTGGTCGCCGGTCTGATTTACTTCCTCCTGGTGTTCACTGCCGGTTTCCTGCTGGGTACCCTGCGTGTGTTGTGGCTGGTGCCGACCCTTGGTGAGCGTTACGCGGAATTGCTGGAAGCGCCGCTCATGCTGTTCGTTATCTACCTGTCGGCGCATTACCTGCTGAGGAAAAAATATACGGCCCTGAAGCCAGGCCAAAGTCTGCTGATGGGTGCTGTCGCGCTGGGCTTGTTATTGCTGGTCGAATTCAGTCTGGTGTTGGGACTACGCGGCCTGAATCTCGAGCAATATCTGCAGTCCAGGGATCCGATCGCCGGTTTGGTTTATGTTTTGTCATTGCTAATCTTCTGGTTCATGCCGCGCTTGCTGTTGTTTATTGACTCACCTGAACGGGGGAGTGGCGATTAAATCCCTGTGAATTGGCACCATGCCGCAACGATTTTGACTGATTCGGACTAGTTCAAACGAATCAGAATACCGAAAAAAACCACCCGGATAGTGAATTAGTGTTTATTAATATTTGATGATGCTCAAATTTTGTACTAGAATTTTTCATCAATTCGAGGCGCCGGACCGGAGAGCCTGATCCGTTATCTGCCGACAAGCCGTTTTATTCCGAAACGGTCGTTTCAAATAAATGATAAATATTCCAAAGCATTCCCGGAATCAGGATGAGCCGTATCATCTGTGATGCTGACGCTGCCCCCAGGGAATGAAATTGAAAACTTTTGACTCAATGGAAATTGTTATGAAGATGTCACGTATTACAGCACTAGTATCAGCACTGTTAGTGGTTGCACTTTCAATACCTTCAACATTTGCCAGCCCGAATGTATTTGCCGGCAAATCGGAAAACCAGCATCAGTTGTCCGACTGGGAACAGAAAAAGCTTTATGCCGAATTCGAGAACCGTTTTAGCGCGGCCAGTTCCGGCGCTTTTCAGAAACTGAATAACAATCCCTGGGCGGCACGTAAGGCACGCGATGCGCATCAGGAAGAGCTGGTCAAGGCCAGCAACAGCTGGGGCAGTTGCCGTGAATATGCATATGCCCAGCGTGGTAAATGCTACTCACGTGGCGGTGACGCTTATACCTGTGAGCGTTACTATGATGCGCGCGTAAAACATTGCGACGCACGCTTCTAATTGCCAGCCTGATCGGACTACAATAAAGCCCGAGGATCGACGATCCCGGGCTTTTTTTGTGCCCGCATTCCGGGCCGGGGAGACCAGACAACATCATGCGCATCATCATTGCAGGCTGCGGTTACATTGGAAAATTGCTGGCGACGAAGCTGTTGAACGAAGGACACGAGGTGATCGGCCTGGTCTCCAGTGTCGACAGCGCCGATCGTTGTGCGCAGCAGAACATTCCCTGTCTGCAGTTGAATTTCGATCAGCTCGATACTGACGACCTGCGTGAATTGTCGATATCGGGAGCGGCTCTGATCTATCTGGCGCCGCCGCCTTCCCAGGGACAGCAGGATACGCGGCTGGCGCGTTTTCTCAGGGCGATCGAACATCGACCGCCGCAACGCATGGTGCTGATTAGCACTACCGGCGTGTATGGCGATTGCGACGGTGAATGGGTGGATGAAACAACACCACTCAATCCCGGTGTTGATCGTGCCCTGCGTCGTGCCGACGCGGAACGCCAGGCGGAGGCTTATTGTACGAGCACGCAAAAGCCGCTGGTAATCCTGCGGGTTCCGGGAATCTATGGTCCCGGAAAACTACCGTTGGCGCGCATCCGTAAGGCCACGCCGATTGTCGCCGAACAGGATTCACCCTATACCAATCGCATACATGCATTTGATCTGGTGAGTATCTGCCGGCAGGCTTTGCTGGATACACAACTGGCCGGTGTCTACAACTGTTCCGACGGACATCCCGGTACCATGTATGAATATTTCACCCGCGTGGCTGATCGTGCCGGATTGCCGCAACCGCCGGTCATCAGTTTGCAGGATGCGGAACAGACCCTGTCTGCGGGTATGTTGTCCTATATGCATGAATCGCGGCGTATCGATAACCGCAAGCTGTTGCGAGATTTCAGGATTGAGCTGGAATATCCGGACCTGGATGCCGGTCTCGCGGTCAGTATCGAGCCTGTTGGCAATGGTTTAAAGTGAATAACTCAGGCAGGCGCAGTTGTCGAAACTCAGTCCGATCATGGTCATGTCGTCCAGTTTTTCAAAATAACCTTTGAACACGCGCAGGGTTTCTTCATGCGCAACTACCAGTACATTTTCTTCGCGTTGCTGCCCCAGCCAGTCGATAAACCGGATGATGCGTTGTTTATGATCGAGTAACGATTCCCCGTCATTGCAGCGGATGTGCAGGGGGTCTGTGGAAATGGCCTGTTGATACTCGCTCACCGGTTGACTGTCGAAGCCGGAGCGAATGTCATTGATCTGTGTTTGCGTCTCGATGTTCAGTCCATGATGTCGGTTGATGATTTCTGCGGTTTGTCGCGTACGCGGT
>CBDULQ010000102.1:0-12275 GCA_965368115.1 uncultured Gammaproteobacteria bacterium
GTGATTCTGGTCCATGGCATATGGATGACGGGTGCTGAAATGTGGCGCATGCGTCATTATCTGCGCGCGGCCGGTTACCACTGTCACACCTTCCACTACCACAGCGTGCGCCGCTCGCCACAGTACAATGCGGAACGCCTCAACCAGTTCGTGCAATCCATCAATGCCCCGGTCAAGCATTTCGTCTGCCATTCCCTGGGCGGACTGGTGGTGCTGCACCTGTTCGACAAATATTACCTGCAGCAGAAACCCGGACGCATCGTGTTCATGGGTACGCCGGTGAACGGCAGCAATGTAGCGCAACGCCTGTACAGCTCCCGTTTCACCCGCTGGATGCTGGGCAAAAGCATCGACCATGGCTTGCTCGGCGATCGTCCCATGTGGATGCGTGGCCGTGAGCTGGGCATTATCGCCGGCACCCTGCCCCTGGGCGTGGGAATGATGGTCGGCGGCCTGGAACCGCCCCACGACGGCACGGTGAGTGTCGAGGAAACCTACATCGGCGGCGCCAGCGATTTCATCACCCTGCCGGTGAGTCACATGGGTATGCTGTTGTCGGAAACCGTGGCGGTGCAGGTGGTGACCTTTTTGCGCGCCGGCAAATTCGGCGACGAAGCCAGCAATCTTTTATACGACGCCACCGGTTAAGCAGGCTGAACTGTGACCGGCGGAATGGTAAACTGCCCGCGTATAAATTGAATGGGGCAAACATGGCAGGACACAGTAAATGGGCCAATATCAAGCATCGCAAGGCGGCCCAGGACAAGAAACGCGGTAAGGTCTTTACCAAGCTGATTCGTGAAATTACTGTGTCTGCGCGCAGCGGCGGAGGCGGCGATATCAATGCCAATCCACGGCTGCGCCTGGCGGTGGACAGGGCGCTCACCGCCAACATGACCAAAGACACCATCGATCGCGCCATCAAGCGTGGTACCGGTGAAGGCGATGATGCCCATTATGAAGAAATTCGTTACGAAGGTTACGGTCCTGGCGGTACCGCGATCATGGTCGATTGCATGACCGACAATCGTAATCGCACCGTATCCGAGGTTCGCCATGCCTTTACCAAGTGTGGCGGCAATCTGGGTACCGACGGTTCGGTGGCCTACCTGTTCAACAAGGTGGGTTTATTGACCTATCCCGCCGGTAGTGATGAAGACGCGGTGATGGAAGCGGCACTGGAAGGCGGTGCCGAAGACGTGCAGCGTAACAGCGACGACAGTATCGACGTGATTACCGCTGCCGATGAATTCATGAATGTTAAACAGGCGATGATCGATGCGGGACTGACGCCGGAAACGGCGGAAGTGATCCAGAAAGCCGACACTGAGGTGGAGTTGTCACTGGAAGACGCGGAACAGACCCTGCGCCTGATCGATATGCTTGACGATCTGGATGACGTGCAGGACGTGCATTCCAATGCCGACTTCTCCGATGAAGTCATGGCCCAGTTGCAGGACCAGTAATTTGAAAATACGCATTATCGGTATCGACCCAGGTTCACGACAGACCGGTTATGGCATCATCGATTCCGACGGCGTGCACAGTGTTTATGTCGCCAGTGGTTGTATCTATGTCAAAGGCGACTCTCTGCCCGAAAGGCTGGGTGATATTTTTTCCCGGGTCAGTGAAATCGTTACCGAGTGGCAACCGCTGGAAATGTCGGTGGAGCAGGTGTTCGTCAATAAAAACGTCGAGTCGGCGATGAAGCTGGGTCAGGCACGTGGTGCGGCCATCTGTGCCGGTGTACAAAATCAGTTGAAGGTGAGCGAATACACACCGAAGGCGGTGAAGAGTGCGGTGGTCGGTACCGGCAATGCTACCAAGGACCAGGTGAATCACATGATGAGCATGATGCTCAACCTGAAGCAGGAACTGCAGGCCGACGAAGCCGATGCGCTGGGAGTGGCTTTGTGTCACGCACATAATCGTACGCTGCTCAATCGCATTCCGGAAATCAAACGTAAACGCAATGGAGGACGCTGGTTGTGATCGGGCGTTTGCAGGGCAAACTGTTATCCAAACAGCCGCCGCAATTACTTATCGATGTGCATGGGGTGGGCTACGAAGTGGACGCGCCCATGTCGACATTTTACCAGCTGCCGGAAACCGGGAAGGACGTGGTGCTGCACACCCACCTGGTGGTGCGGGAAGATGCCCAGTTGCTGTACGGTTTCGCCACTGAATCGGAACGCGCATTGTTTCGCAGCCTGATCAAAATCAATCGGGTCGGCGCCAAGCTGGCGTTGACCATTCTGTCTGGTATGAGCGCTGATGATTTCGTGCGCTGCGTGCAGGATAACGATGCTGCGGCGCTGGCCGGTTTACCGGGTATCGGCAAGAAAACCGCGGAACGCCTGATCATCGAGCTACGCGATCGCCTGAAAGACGATCAGTTTGCCTTGCCGGCCCGCTTACCGAGTTCAGGTGGTGCGCCTGCAATGGCTGCTGTGTCCAGTCCGTCCGGTGATGCGGTGAGTGCGTTGATTGCATTGGGTTACAAACCGCAGGAAGCCAGCAAAATGGTGCGCGCGGTGGATAGCGACGGTCTGCAGACCGAAGAGATCATACGACTCAGTTTACAGGCGGCGGTCGCTAAATCATGACGGAAGAACGCATCATTACGGCAAACCAGTCTCATGAAGACGAAGCGGTGGATCGTGCTATTCGACCACGCTTTCTGAACGAGTACACCGGTCAGCCAACCGCACAGGAACAGCTGGATATTTTTATTCCCGCCGCTCGCAAACGGGGCGAAGCGCTGGATCATTTATTGATTTTCGGGCCGCCCGGACTGGGTAAAACCACACTGGCCCACATCGTCGCCAACGAGATGGGGGTGAATCTGCGTCAGACTTCGGGGCCTGTACTGGAAAAACCAGGCGACCTGGCGGCGTTGTTGACGAACCTGGAGCCTCACGACGTATTGTTTGTGGATGAGATTCATCGTCTGTCGCCGATGGTCGAAGAAGTGCTGTATCCGGCGATGGAAGATTACCAGCTGGATATCATGATCGGCGAAGGACCGGCGGCGCGTTCCATCAAACTGGATCTGCCACCGTTTACTCTGGTCGGTGCTACCACGCGCGCCGGTTCCCTGACTTCGCCGTTACGTGATCGATTCGGTATCGTATTGCGGCTGGAGTTTTATAACATTCAGGATCTGACCGGTATCGTCAAACGCTCGGCGCATATCCTCAATGTGGAAATCGATTCGCCGGGCGCCACTGAAATTGCCCAGCGTTCGCGCGGTACGCCGCGAATTGCCAATCGACTATTGCGCCGGGTGCGCGATTACGCCGAAGTGAAAGGCGATGGCAGGATCAGCGGCGATATCGCCGGCAAGGCACTGGATTTGCTGAATGTGGATTCCTTCGGTTTCGATCACATGGATCGTAAACTGCTGATGACCATCATCGAGAAATTTGATGGCGGTCCGGTCGGTGTGGAAAACCTGGCTGCTGCAATCGGCGAAGAGCGTGATACGATCGAAGACGTGATCGAGCCGTATCTGATACAACAGGGCTTTTTAATGCGCACGCCGCGCGGACGTGTCGCCACCAACAACAGTTATCGACATTTTGGTTTGATTGCCCCTCCAACCGCAGCTGACAAAGGTGTCTCCGGCGGTGATTTGTTCGATGACGGAGAATAAAATCTCTATCATCTGTGACCCCATTCATGGATTTCCGGTGTTAATAATTGAAAATGCGCGAATCGCTCCGCAAAAAGGTATAAACACAGCCAAATGATGAACTTTACCTGGCCAGTACGCGTCTATTACGAAGACACCGATTCTGGTGGTGTCGTGTATTACGCCAATTATTTAAAATTCATGGAGCGGGCACGCACCGAATACCTGCGCAAGCTGGGGTTTGAGCAGGATGAACTGATAACCAATCACAACATAATTTTTGCCGTGCGATCAATACACCTCGATTATCACAAGCCCGCTCGTTTCAACGAACTTCTGGACGTCACTGCGGTTATTTCTCAAACCGGCAAAGCCAGTATGACGTTTCAGCAATCCATTCTGCGCAACGAAGATCGAGTATTACTATGCGAAGGTGAAGTGCGCATCGCCAGTTTGTATGCGGACTCGTTCAAACCCTGCGCAATTCCATCAATGATTCTGGAGGCGAATCGTGACCACTGATTTATCACTCATTAACCTTGTCATGGAAGCCAGTATCCTGGTTCAGCTGGTCATGCTGCTGCTGTTACTGGCTTCTGTGTTGTCCTGGTTTCTGATTGTCAGCAAATACAAATTATTGAAAAAAACCGCTGCGGCGGCAGTCAAATTTGAAGATGAATTCTGGTCCGGTGGTGACCTCAGTGAACTATACACCAAACTGAGTCGGCGACGACTCGAGCGTCAGGGTATGGAAAAGGTTTTCGAAACCGGGTTTGCGGAGTTCGCCCGATCCTACAAGAATGCCACTGATCCGGCCTTTATGATGGCCAGTATTCAGCGCAGTATGAAAGTGGCACTGGCACGTGAAGAAGATCGCCTGGAATCGAACCTTTCGGTGCTGGCGACCATCGGCTCGACCAGCCCCTACGTGGGGCTGTTCGGTACCGTCTGGGGTATCATGAATTCATTTACCGCGCTGGGTGCGGTGCAACATGCCACGCTTGCGATGGTGGCACCGGGTATTGCCGAAGCATTGATCGCCACGGCGATGGGCCTGTTTGCAGCGATTCCGGCGGTTATCGGTTACAACCGATTTTCCGATATCACCGAACGCCTGATGGGGCGTTATGAAAACTTCGCTGAAGAATTCGCGACCATCCTGCAACGCCAGTCGCAGAAAAAAGCCGCTGCACAGGCGGCGGCCGTGGATGCGGCTAAAGAGAGCGCCTGATCATGGCCGGCAATCGTAAACGCAAACCCATGTCCGACATCAATGTAGTCCCCTACATCGATGTCATGCTGGTGTTGCTGATTATCTTTATGATTACCGCGCCGTTATTGCAGCAGGGTGTGGAAATCGATCTGCCCCAGGCTTCGGCGAATCCCCTGCCGCCGGACCAGCACGAACCGGTGGTGGTGTCGGTAGACAAGAAAGGCGATTTCTATCTGGATATCGGTGATGAGCCGAGTAAACCTATCGATGCTCAATTGCTGGTCAACCGAGTTGCTGCAGTGCGTAAACTGAAACCGAATATTCCGGTACTGGTGCGCGGCGACCGGGAGGTCGGTTACGGACGTGTGGTGGATGCCATGGTGTTGTTGCAACAGGCGGGCATCGATAAAGTTGGACTGATGACGGAATCGCCTGAAAAATGATCGACTCGGGATTGTGGCAGCAGATTAAATCAAACCCCCTGGCGCTGATTGTTTCAGTCGGCCTGCATCTGGTTTTGCTCGCCGTGTTGAGTATCAGCCTGACCCACACCAGCACGCCCAGTCTGCCGAGTAAACCGCAGGTGAAAACGGTGCAGGCGGTGGTTGTGGATGCTGCTGAGGTGGATAAGGAGCTGGCCAAACTCAAACATCAGGAAATCAGCAAAAAGAATCAGGAACAGGCACGCAAGGATCGTCTGGAACAGCAGATGAAACAGGCCGAGGAAAAGAAACGCAAGGCGGAGGAGAAACGCCGTAAGGAAGAAAAGCGTCTTGCTGATTTGAAGAAAAAGCAGGCCGCCGAAGCGAAGGCGGAAAAGGAACGCAAGCAGAAACTGGCAGCCGAGCGCAAGAAACAGCAGGAAGAGTTGAAAGCGCTGGAAGAAAAACGTCGCAAGGAACAACAACGTCTGGCGGCTATCGAAGAAAAACGTAAGGCGGAAGAAGAGGCGGCACGCAAGAAAAAACTGGCCGAGGAAGCGGAAGCGCGTCGTAAGGCGGAAGAGGCTGAGCTACAGCGTCGACTGGCCGAAGAAGAACGTCGCCAGGCCGAACTCAATAGTCGACTGGCACCGATACGCGATCAGTACATCAAGATGATCGAACAACAGGTGGAGAAAAACTGGTTGCCGCCCGCGACCATGACCAAAGGCTGGTATTGCGAGGTGATGGTGCATCAGAACGTGCTGGGTGAAGTCACCAATGTGCAGATGCTGCAATGCTCCGGCAGTGAGGCATTTAAAAATACGGTGGAACGTGCTGTAATGAAAGCCTCGCCGTTACCGTCGCCGCCTGATCCACAGGTTTTCGATAAAAGAATACAAATTAGATTCAGTCCAAAAGTATGAAATTACGCATTATTACATTGCTGTTGATCCTGTTTAAGCTGAATACGGCGCAGGCCGTGTTGCAGGTGGAAATCACCAAGGGTGCGGAAGGTGCTGCGCCGATCGCCATCATTCCTTTCCAGCGTGCGGGTGTGCCGGGACCGATCCCCGCCGATGTGTCTGCGATCATTGCCAGCGATTTACAGCGTAGCGGCAAGTTCGCTCCGGTGGAAGAACAGAAACTCATTGCGCGTCCGCAATCGTTGGAAGCGGTGAACTTCAAACTCTGGCGACTGGCGGATATCGATCATATTGTCATCGGCAAGGTTACCATGTTGGCGCCGAAGCAGTACCAGGTGGAATTCCGTCTGGTCGATGTGTACAAGGGGCGTATGGTGACCGGCTTTCAGATGAAGGCCGACAATCGTAATCTGCGCAGTGTGGCTCATTATTTCAGTGATCTGATCTATGAACATATTACCGGCCAGAAAGGTGCATTCGACACCAAGATTGCCTATGTCACCGCAGAGCAGATGGGCAAGAAGCTTGGCTACAAACTGGAAGTAGCCGATACGGATGGCTATAACGCGGAAACCGTACTGACTTCCGCTGAACCGATCATGTCGCCGGCCTGGTCGCCCGATGGTACACGTTTGGCGTATGTTTCGTTCGAAGGTCGAAAATCAGAAATTTTTGTGCAGCACCTGCGTAGTCGGCAGCGTGAGAAGGTGTCGTCCTTCGAGGGTATCAACGGTGCACCGGTGTGGTCGCCGGATGGTCGCCAGTTGGCGATTACCCTGTCCAAGTCCGGCAACCCGGACATTTATATTCTCGATCTGGCCAGCAAGAAGTTGCGTCAGGTAACCCGTCACTGGGGAATAGACACCGAGCCGGCGTGGATGCCAGATGGTCGTGAGATTGTGTTTACATCCAGCCGTGGCGGTAAGCCCCAATTGTATCGGATTTCCGTGAATGGCGGTTCGGCGAAACGACTGACCTTCGATGGTGATTACAATGCCAGCCCCGAAGTCTCCCCCGATGGTCGCTGGGTTACTTTCGTGCAGGGTGAAGGTAATACTTTCCGCATTGCCATCATGGATCTGCAAACCCGTTTCGTGCAGACGCTGACTGATGGTCCGCTGGATGAATCACCCAGTTTCGCGCCCAACGGCAGCATGATTCTATATGCGGCTCAGGAAGGCAATCGGGGTGTGCTGGCTGCGGTATCCACTGATGGTCGTTTCCAACAGCGGCTGGTGTTGTCGGAAGGCGATGTGCGGGAACCGACCTGGGCACCACTGCGTCGATAAGGCGATCACTCCTGGGCGAAAGCTGATTTTCTTGCGTGGTCAATGATTTGCTTAACTACATTCTTGAGGAATGAATATGAACAGTAAAATTGTATTAGCGTTGTTGATGGCCGGTGTACTGGCCGCCTGTGAGCCGACAAATGTGAAAGAAGATCAGATGGCACAGGATGAACAGGGGCAGACCGGCCAGCAGGGCGGCGCGGATTCGGCTCAGGTTGGCGGCCTGAGTGATGGTGGCGCGATGGACGGCACAGCGCTGGAAGGCGCAGCGGTGTCTTATGATCGGGCCGCGATCAACGACGCCAACAGTGTGCTGGCCGAACGGGTGATCTATTTCGATTTTGACAGTGATCAGATCTCTCAGGAATACATGGAGCTGATTGCTCATCATGGCAAATATCTGGCGGCTAATCCTGACATGAGCGTGCGTATCGAAGGTCACGCGGATGAGCGGGGCAGTCGCGAATATAATGTTGCACTGGGAAATCGCCGTGCCCAGGCGGTGCGTCGTCTGATATTATTCCAGGGTGCGAACGCCGGGCAGGTGAGCGTGATCAGTTATGGCGAGGAAAAACCTGTCGCTCTCGGTCATGATGAAGAAGCCTGGCGTCTGAACCGTCGAACAGAACTGGTTTACGAGGCTAATTAATGATGTACAAATCGGTACCTGCTTGCCTGATCAGCGGTATTCTTCTCAATTTGAGTCTGCTGGGTCCCGCGCAGGCGGAGACAGTAGAACAACGGCTGACCCGGCTGGAAAACCTGATTGGCAATCAGGTACTGATGGAACAGTCCCAGCAGTTGCAGTTGATTCGCCAGGAGCTGACCGATATTCGGGCGATGGTGGAAAACCAGGAGCACGAGCTGAACCTGATCAAGCAGCGTCAGCGCAATCTGTATCAGGATATCGATCGTCGGCTGCATGACCTGGAAGTCGGTGGCGGTGGATCCGGTTCCAGTCCGGGCTCTGCTGCTCCGGTGCCGCCTCCGGGGGCTTCCAGTGTGGCGCCGCCCTCGACCGGCCAGGCTACGGTAGAGGTGCCGACGCCCACTGGTGCTGATACCAGTGATCCAGATGGCAAGGCCGTCTATACCCAGGCTTTCAATCTACTGAAGGAGGGCCGTTACCAGCAGGCCATCATAGCCTTCAGAAATTTCCTGAAAACCTATCCGGACAGCCGTTATGCGGCCAATGCCCAGTACTGGCTGGGCGAGGCCAATTATGTATCCCGCGACTACAAGACTGCACTGCAGGAATTTCAGACCATTCTCAGCAAGTATCCTGACAGCAACAAGATCCAGGGTGCTGAACTGAAAATCGGTTACACCTATTATGAAATGAATGACTGGGCAGAGGCGCGCAAGGCGCTGCAGCAGGTTAAGACACGTTATCCCAACACGCCGGTGGCCAGGAAAGCCGACGAGCGTCTGCAGCGCATGGATCGTGAAGGACGCTAGTGATTCCCGCTGACCGATCCGGGTTGCCCGTCACATGACCGAAACCACGCGTCTCCGTATTACCGAAATATTCTATTCCCTGCAGGGTGAGTCTGCCCGAGTGGGGCTGCCCACCGTTTTCGTCCGCCTGACCGGCTGCCCTCTGCGTTGCGGATATTGCGATACCGCTTATGCCTTCAGCGGCGGTGAGTGGCTGGATATCGATAGTATTGTGCAACAGGTCGCGGCCTACCAGCCGCTCTATGTCTGTGTCACCGGAGGCGAGCCCCTGGCCCAGAAAGGCGCACCTGAATTATTACAGGCGCTCTGCGATGCGGGGTACCGGGTATCGCTGGAAACCAGCGGTGCAATGGATATCGATGGCGTCGATGCTCGAGTCAGTCGTGTAGTGGACCTGAAAACGCCGGGTTCCGGCGAGCTGGATAGAAATCTTTACCAGAATATCGATTTGCTGACCGAACAGGATGAGGTTAAATTTGTCATCACTGATCGCCGTGACTACGACTGGGCCTGTAGTCAGCTTGATCGATACCGCCTGAATGAACGCTGCGGTGTACTGTTTTCGCCGGTGCATGGCGAACTGGAGCCGGTTCAGCTGGCCGAGTGGATATTAGAGGACCGGTTACCGGTGCGTTTTCAGATTCAGTTGCACAAATACCTGTGGGGCAATCAGAGTGGTAAATGAGGCTGTGAGCGGATGAGGGGCGCACAGAAAGCGGTGGTTCTGCTATCGGGGGGCCTGGATTCGGCGACGGCACTGGCCTGCGCGCGCAGTGACGGTTACGACTGCTATACCCTGAGTTTCGATTATGGCCAGCGTCATGGTGCCGAGTTGAAAGCGGCAACCCTTTTGTCCAGTACCCTGGGCGCCCGTGAACATCGGGTCATGCATCTCGACCTGGGCGCTATTGGCGGTTCTGCCCTGACCGACCGGAACATCGAGGTTCCGACCTCGCCCAGTGAGGGCATTCCGGTCACCTATGTCCCTGCCCGTAACACCGTGTTCCTTTCCTGTGCTCTGGCCTGGGCCGAAGTACTGGAAGCCAGTCATATTTTCATCGGAGTGAATGCGGTGGATTATTCGGGTTACCCTGACTGTCGGCCGGAATATATACAGGCTTTTCAGACGATGGCGAACCTGGCCACCAAGTCGGCTGTGGAGGGACATCCATTGACGATCCACACGCCATTGATCAACCTCAGCAAGGCAGAGATCATTGGTCTGGGTACAGCTCGTGGTGTCGATTACAGTATGACCGTATCCTGCTACGCTGCGGATGATGATGGACGTGCCTGTGGTCAGTGCGATTCCTGTCGATTACGGGCACAGGGGTTCGACGATGCAGGAATCAACGACCCGACGCGTTACCGCTAATCGGTCGATTCATTGTGACAGATTTACTACTTGTTTTTCCTGATAAATCAGGTAGTATACCGCCCTCTTGCGGGGTGAGAGCAGTATTGCCTAAACCCTGATCGGTCTAACCGGTCACGCAATGAACGCATTCAGCGTGTTATCTTTACGCGCGCCGCATTGCGGTAAAGCTGCCTGAGGGAGTAAAAGATTGCGTGTCATCTACACACGTTAGCCGCTTCGCGGTTGAATCCCCTTCGGGGATTGTAGATTGCGAGTCATCTTCACTCGCTAACCGCTTTGCGGTTGAGTCCCCTGCGGGGACTATAAATCGCGTGTCATCTTTACACGCAAAAACGGGCCGTTAGCTCAGTCGGTAGAGCAGTGGACTTTTAATCCATTGGTCCTGCGTTCGAGTCGCAGACGGCCCACCATATCAAAAAAGCCCGGCTAAACAGCCGGGCTTTTTTTATGCCTACGCAAAATATTCAGGCAAAAAAAAGCCCAACCAGATGGTTGGGCTTTTTCTGTTTTCGTAAAGATGAATTATTTACGAATGCCGGGACCGTTCATGGTCAGGCCATTGCTCATGTAAGTGTGGAAGTACTCGAGAGCACGGTACTCTTCACTTTGAGCCTTGAAGGGCTTGGCACGAACCTGCTTGTTACAGCCGCCGTAACGACGTTGCAGGGTACCCATACCATCACCTTTCTTGTCGGCCAGGGACCACTTGTTGCGGTAAACCGGGAAGTGAGTGGTGTGACCCAGAGCCGGGCTCAGAATGTCGGCGCGAATCTTGTTACCGGCATTGTAGTAGTGGCAATCCGCACAGGACATGTTCAGCTGACCGCGCTTGGCGTAGAAGTGCTTCTTGCCGCGCTCATACCAGCTCATGGACTCCGGAGTATCGACAACGTTGACACTGGTTTTGTGGCCACGAGATTTGAAGGCAATGTATGCGCTCAGGTGAGCAATGGCGCCTTTCTTGTACTTGAGAGGTTCTTCGCCATTGTTCTTGCGGCAGTTGTTGATGGCCAGTTCCAGGGTGATGACCTGGTTGGTGCCCTTGTCGAAGTAAGGGTAGTTCTGCTTGATGCCTTTTTCGACATTGGGGAAACAGCTGGCGTAGGTTTTGCCATTCTTGAACGACTTGTTGAACAGTTCCTCACCTTTATCAACATAGATATCGTACGGAGGGAATTCTTCGAAGGCTTCCCATTGTTCACGAGAAGCTTTGTCCACAGAATAAACACCGTTTGCGAAATCCTGCAGCGGAACATCAGGAAAGCGTTCGGTGAAATATTTGCGGAAGTCTTTTAAATCCTGCTGTGGACTTGCAGCAGCCATAAGCGGTGCGGCAAGCAAGCAGAGCATGGATGAAATGACTGCTAATTTTTTCATGGTTAATACCTTTTATTTTTAATTTCTGCCTGACAGCGATTTACTTGATCTTTGCTTCAGTAGAATCGCTTTCACCCTGGTTATCAACCCAGCTGATCTTCAAAGTATCGCCGGCTTTTGCACCTTTGAACTTGAATGACAGGTAAGGGTTTTTAGATACCGCGGTACCCCACAGAGCTGTCAGAACATTGGCACCGTTGTGCTCGCATGTTACTTCCTGAATGAAGTGGGCAGGAATTTTCTTACCAGTTTTGGAATCTTTGCGAAGACCGGTTTCCATGGGATGACTGATAAGCGTTTTTACGGTTGTTTCGTCGCCTTTGACCTTGGCACGAACTTTAATTGATTTAGCCATAGTATTGTCCTCTAACCTCGTTGATTAACCGCCACAGCCACCGATGGTGACTTTAACTTCTTTCTTGGCGGAGTACAGTTTTCCACCGGCCTTCACGACCACGACGACGTCGGAAGTTTTGCTCATCTTGATACGAGTTGAGACAAAACCTTCAGCGCTATCGCTCATGTTGAAGCTGGCGGCTAGAGGTGTGTTGTTGGCCGGAACCAGAACACTGATAGAC
>CBDULQ010000103.1:0-12270 GCA_965368115.1 uncultured Gammaproteobacteria bacterium
GTGCGGCGGGTTCCATGTCGCCCTCTGTAGTAGAACCTTCAGGCGCTGCGCTGTCGTTGTCCATGGCAGGCTCAGCGGCGGGCGTGTCCTCGCCAGCAGGCTGTTCGGCGGCACTGGCCGCATCGACATAATTAAAGCTTTCCTGGGTCAACAGGTTGCCGCCTTCGTCAACCACGGATACGGTCCACTGACCGGTCCAGGACGACGCCAGGTTCTTGCTGGACCAGACACGCCAGCGATCACCGCCCACATTGAAGGTGACTTCGGCACGCACTTCACCGCCCTGTTCCCAGCGATGGGTGATGGCATGACCGTACATATCGGAAATTTCGGTGAAGAAATAAATCTTCGTGGTGTCGTTGCTAAGTTCGCTAACCTGGTCCACCGGTTCACGGTCTTCGATCGCGGTGGTGAAAGCCGATCGTGTGACGCCGGTTTCAGCGTGCAACACGCCGCTTACAGTCAGTACAAACAGAGCCGCTAACACTTGTATTGTTTTCATCATTTTCCCCCTCCAGGAATGGTGTCTACTACGATGGAACGACTGGCTTTATTGTTCACTATTCATATAGTCGTTTTTGAGAGCTACATAATGTTTTGCCGAATACTCGAAGAAGGCTTTCTCCTTGTCGCTCAGTTCACGCACCTGGCGTGCCGGTGAGCCCAGGTAGAGATAGCCGCCTTCCAGTGTTTTTCCGGGTGAGACCACGCTGCCCGCACCGATCATTGCACCGGCTTTGACCACCGCACCATCCAGCACCACCGATCCCATGCCGATTAGACAGCCGTCCTCGATGGTACAGGCATGCAACACTACATTATGGCCAACCGTAACATCGTTCCCGATGGCCAGCGGATAACCGTCCGGTGCGAAAGGTCCTGCGTGGGTCACATGCAATACGGAACCGTCCTGAATATTCGTCCGTTCACCGATGCGAATCTTATTGACGTCACCGCGAATCGCCGCCATCGGCCACACCGAAGTATCGGCGCCGATGATCACATCACCGATGATACTGCAATGCGGATCGATATAGGCACTGTCAGCAACCTGAGGCGTGGTACCTTTATAGGAACGAATCGGTTCAGCCATGTTACTGCCCTCCGTTAACGCATGGTAACCAGTTCCTCTGAACTGGTGGGGTGTATGGCAATCGTATCATCCAGGTCTTTTTTATGCGCGCCCATGCGAATGGCGACGGCAAAGCCCTGCAACATTTCATCAGCACCGGGACCAATGATGTGGCAACCCACCACCTTTTCCTGAGCGCCGACACAGACCAGTTTCATCGCGGTATTCACCTGATGATCGGTCAATGCGTTGTACATGGCGGTGAAACGAGTCTGATAAATTTTTACCGCTTCACCATGCTGTTCGCGCGCTTCCGCTTCGGTAAGTCCCACGGTACCGATCGGCGGATGACTGAACACCACTGTGGGAATCAACTGGTAATCGACATGGCGATCAGTCTGGTGATTGTACAGTCGATCGGCCAGCCGTCGACCGGCAGCTATCGCCACCGGTGTCAGCGGTGCGCGTCCGGTGACATCACCGAGTGCGAAAATATTTTCGACATTGGTTTCCTGGTACAGGGAAGTCTGGATGTAGCCCTGTTCATCCGTTTCGATACCCACAGCCTCCAGGTTCATGCCCGCCGTGTTCGGCTCGCGACCGATGGCCCAGATCAGTTGATCGAAACCGGTGGTGGTGCGTCCCTTGTCATCGATCACGCTCAGTGTGTCGTCTTCGGCCTGAGTAATTTCAGTCAGCTGGGTGCCGGGCAGAATGTCGATACCGGCATCGAGCATTTCCTCCAGCAGGGCCTCGCGCAACATGGCATCGAAGCTGCGCAACAAATGCTGTTTGCGCAGGAACATGCACACGTCGGTGCCGAGACTTTTCAGCAAACCGGCCAGTTCGACGGCGATGTAACCGGAGCCGACAATGGCCACCCGTTTCGGTTGCTGTTTCAGTTCGAAGAAACCGTCCGAAGTAATACCCAGATCGGCACCTGGAATATCCGGCACCGAAGGTTTGGTACCCGGCGACACCACAATGTGTTTCGCGGTGTACTGTTTGCCATCCACGTCGAGGGTATGCGCATCGACAAATTTTGCGAAACCTGGAATCTCGGCGATGTTGGAGTCGCTCAAATAAGTGTGATACCAGTTGTTGATACCGCTGATGTAATCGTCACGCTTCTTTATCAGTTGTGACCAGTCGAAGCCCTCCTTGCTGACCTTGAAGCCGTAGCTTTTTGCATCTTCGATGGCATGGGCCAGGCTGGCGCCAAACCACATGACCTTCTTCGGTACGCAGCCGACATTCACACAGGTACCGCCCAGTTTACCGCTTTCCACAACCGCGGATTTGATACCGTATGCCGCGGCTCGCTCGGCGACTGACAGGCCACCACTGCCGGCACCGATGGCAATCAGGTCGTAATCGTATTGTTCAGTCATTAAAAAACCTTAAGCCAGAAGTTCAGGTCGGTTAATATAACAGCCTCAGCCAGCACATAACACTCGAAAAATTGATGCTTATCTTCCGTAAACTGCGCCGGTTAAACGATACTGCGCGCTATCAGCAGCTCATCGATCGACTGGAACTCTACGCCCAGCTCATGCGTCTCGATCGACCGATCGGTATCTATCTGCTGCTCTGGCCGACACTCTGGGCCCTGTGGATTGCCGCCGAAGGCTGGCCCGACTGGGACGTGCTGATCGTGTTCGTACTTGGTGTAATCCTGATGCGTTCTGCCGGCTGTGCCATCAACGACTACGCCGATCGCCACATCGATCCACATGTCGAGCGCACCAGGCATCGCCCGCTGGCCGCCGGCAAGGTGAGTAGCCGGGAAACCCTGATGGTGTTCGCCACCCTGTCCCTGTGCGCATTCCTGCTGGTGCTGCTGATGAACAGGCTGACCGTTTACATGTCCTTCGTCGGCATCGCGCTGGCGGCCAGTTATCCCTTCATGAAACGTTTTCACTACATGCCACAAGTGCATCTCGGTGCTGCATTCGGCTGGGCGGTACCGATGGCATTTACCGCGCAGGCCAATGAAATCACCAACCTGACCTGGTTACTGTTCATGGGCAATATTCTCTGGGCCACCGCCTACGACACCATGTACGCCATGGCGGATCGCGAAGACGACCTGAAAATCGGCGTCAAATCCACCGCCATCCTGTTCGGCGATGCAGATAAACTGATCATCGGCATATTACAGGCGCTGCTCATCCTGGACCTGATTTTCATCGGCCAGCAAGCGCAACTGGGCCTGTTCTATTACCTCGGCGTGGCGATCGCCGCGCTACTCGCCCTGTACCACCAGTTCCTGATTCGGCAACGCAAACCCGCCGACTGTTTTCGCGCGTTTCTGCACAACAACTGGTTCGGCATGGCGGTGTTCATCGGCATTTTTCTCGATTACACAATTGATTGACCGCCTGCTCAGAACGCTTTTAACACGAACGCAATTACATATTTGCTTCACAAACGGGGAATAAAATTCGCCCCTGTTGCGTCATTGTGACAGGCAAGTGCTGAACGGATCGAGGTGAATATGTCAGATGAACAGGTAACCGGCACAGTTAAATGGTTCAACGATGCCAAGGGTTATGGCTTTTTGCAGCAGGATAACGGACCGGATGTGTTCGTCCATTTCAGCGTTATCAACGGCGAAGGACGACGCACCCTCAAGGAAGGACAGAAAGTCAGCTTTCAGGTCAATGAGGGCGACAAGGGACTGCAGGCCGACAACGTAACCATACTGTAAGCCACGCATAAAAAACCGTGTCGCTCGAACACGGTTTTTTTGTGGCGCCCGACATATCACGCCATCAGGGAATCACGTAAAACAGAATGGCGAAATAATGGAATACGCTACCGGCCAGCACAAACACATGCCAGATGGCATGGTGATACGCCAGCTTGCGCCACAGATAGAAAATCACTCCGAAGCTGTAACATAATCCACCGATCAGCAATAACCAGAGTCCACCGGTTGCCAGTTTGTCGAGCATCGGATCGATGGCAATGATCACGATCCAGCCCATGGCCAGATACAGTCCCAGTGAAATACGTCGCAGGCTGTTCAGACTGACGAACTTCATCACCACACCCAGCAGGGCAATACCCCACACCACACCAAACAGACTCCAGCCCCAGGGGCCGCGTAAAGTCACCAGTGTAAACGGTGTGTAGGTGCCGGCGATGAGCAGGAAGATGGCGGCATGATCGAGCTGACGCAACACATGCTTGGCTTTTGGGTGGGTGACGGCGTGATACAGGGTGGACGCACTGTACATCAGAATCAGAGTGGCGCCGAATATACTGCTGCTGACCACATGCCAGGCGTCGCCTTTGATGACCGAGAAAGCCACCAGCACCACCAGACCGGCAATACTGAGCAGGGTCCCCAGACCATGAATGATACTGTGGGCAATCTCCTCGCCCAGTGAATAGCGTACGCTGAGTGCGCTTGCCATGATCGCCTCCTGAGGGATTTGTTCGATGGATCAGCCGCTCATACTGAGTCAGCACCCGACGGCTGTCAACTCTCCAGAGGCTCCAGTTCACCGGTGACGATGCGATTGCGACCCGCCGCCTTGGCCTGATACAGCGCCTTGTCCGCGGCCGTGAACAGGCTGAGCGCCGACACCCGGTCACTGGGATAGGTCACCGCCAGACCGATGCTCACGGTAACGAAATCGTTTACCTCCGAGGAGGCATGTGGAATCCGCGCATGACGCAGATTGTGCTGGATCGTCTCCGCCACCGTACGTGCCCCGGCTTCGTCACTGTCCGGTAACAGGGCGACGAATTCCTCACCGCCGATACGGGCGATGATATCGCTGGGCCGGTTCAGTGAATTGGACAACACATAGGCCACGGATTTCAGACATTCGTCACCGGACAGGTGGCCGTAGTGATCGTTATAGGCCTTGAAGAAATCGATATCGATCACCAGCATCGCCAGACGCTTGCTTTCACGATGGCATTTCTTCCATTCCATCTCCAGCTGACGTTCGAAATAGCGCCGGTTATACAACTGGGTCAGCGCATCGACCAGAATCATGTGCTCCAGTTTTTCATTGGCGTCCTGCAGTTTCTCGGTACGCTGCTCGAGAATGTATTTCATGCGCAAACTGTCGGTAATGTATTCATCGGTGCGTGCGATGGCGATGAGGATACTGATCATGTACAGGGCATTGATCATCAGAATGATCGCCAGTTTATCGAGCAGCGCCGTCGCCACCCACAGCATATAGGGCACCACGGTGGGAATGATGTAGGCAAACAGGGTCTGCTTGTGAATACCGAGCAAAGGAATGGCACCGCCGGACAGGCCGATCAGTACCAGGAAAATCAGCACCTGGTCGACACTGGACAGCATGGGTCCCATGATCAGTCCGGCGCCGCCCCAGACCATCCCGGTCAGAAACGTCAATAAGGTGAAACGGCGGCACCAGATGCGGTAATCGGGCAGCTGAATACTATCGATTTTTCGGAAAAACACGGTCACCAGACGATGCCGCGCCATGATCACGGCAAAGGCCGTCAACCACCAGCCGATACCGACCGTGTAATGGCCGGCGGCGAGCGACACATGCAGGAAGACAGACGACACCAGGAGAGACAGAATCCAGCTCAGGCGAAAATTTCCGAACAGGATTTTCACCTTTTCGCGGAACACCCACTGTTCGATTTCCTGTTGATTACCCTGCAGGGATATTGTCACTTCACCATTTCCTGTTGTTCCAGGCCTGTCAACAGGCCCCGGGAGCTCGCGCGATGCTCCACACATCCACTCGCGCCACTCCGGCCAATTTCATGATTCGGGTCATTTCGGAAACCGTGGAGCCGGTGGTGATCACATCATCAAGGATGACAATATGATGATAGGCGTGCCGGTTGTCGAAGTGAAATGTCTGTTTGACATGCTTGCGACGTTCGGCAGCCGTACTCCCGATCTGGGGCGGTGAACTGCGCAGTTTTCGACAGCTGTGATCATCCACGGGAAGACCGGTGTGCCTGGAAAAAACGCTGGCCAGAACCCGGGACTGGTTGAATCCCCGTTCCCGGTAACGCTGCCGATGCAGGGGTACCGGGATGATACATTGCGCGCCCGCTGGCGAGGACGGAAAGCGCTGTATAGCGAGTTCTGCAAGTAATTGCCCGATGAATAACTTAGCATCGAATTTAAAGCGCTGAATCATCCATTCGAGGGGCTGTCGGTAGAGGAACGGGCTCCAGGCGCTATCGTAGATCGGCGGGCGCCGTAAACAGCGACCGCACAGGGCTTGCGGGGTGGCTACCGCAAGCGGCTCGGCGCAACGCACACAGGCATTTCGATTAACGGGCAGATCGGCGAGACAGGCGGCACAGAGGGCAAGCCGTTGATGGCCGGCGGCGCCACACAGTACGCAATCGCCGGGGTACACCGCCCGCAGTATGGATTTCAGCATCGACCGTCCCTGTCCGTCAGCTCTGAAAAACGCTATTATTACACCCCGTTTCACAATATTGGCAAGACCCCGGCCCATGACATCCACCGAGATTCGCCACGACTGGTCACTGGATGAAATCCGCGACCTGTTCCAGTTACCCTTCAACGAGCTGTTATTTCAGGCGCAGACCATTCACCGCCAGCATTTCGATCCCAATGAAGTGCAGATCAGCTCGCTGCTCAGCATCAAAACCGGCGCCTGCGCCGAAGACTGCGGCTACTGCTCGCAAAGTGCCCACCACAACACCGAGTTGGAACGGGAGCGCCTGTTGCCGCTGGACGACGTCATCGACAAGGCAAAAACCGCTCGATCCAAAGGCGCCACCCGCTTCTGCATGGGCGCCGCCTGGCGTAATCCCACCGACAAGAATCTGGACAAGGTCATCGACATGGTGCGCGAGGTCAAGGCTCTGGGCATGGAAACCTGCGTCACCCTGGGCATGCTCACCCAGCAACAGACCGAACGCCTGAAAGACGCCGGCCTGGACTACTACAACCATAATCTCGATACCTCTCCGGAGTTTTACGGCAATGTGATCAGCACGCGCACCTTCCAGGATCGGCTGGATACCCTGCAACACGTGCGCGACAGCGGTATCAATGTATGCAGCGGCGGCATTCTCGGCATGGGCGAAACCGAAACCGATCGCGCCTCGCTGCTACGCCAGCTGGCCAATCTTCCGCAGCACCCGGAGAGCGTGCCCATCAACATGCTGGTGCAGGTGGAAGGCACTCCGCTGTACGGTGCAGACAGTGTCGATCCGATCGAATTTGTGCGCAGCATCGCGGTGGCGCGCATCCTGATGCCAAAATCCCATGTCCGCCTCAGCGCCGGTCGTCATGAAATGAGCGAGGAAACCCAGGCCCTGTGTTTCTTTGCCGGCGCTAATTCCATTTTCTACGGCGAAAAGCTGCTCACCACCGACAACTGCGACGCCGAGGACGATATGCGCCTGTTCCAGCGCCTGGGTATTCACCCCTCGCGCATCGACGACGAAGCCGAGTTCTCCGCCAGCGCCTGTAGCGGCGGCAGTTAATACCCGCCGGTTTCGATGAAAGACCTGCGCCCGTTACTGGACCAGTTGCAGCAGGACGGGCTGTATCGACGACGCCGCATCACCGATTCGGCCCAGGGCGTGGAGCTGGTCATCGATGGCCGCCGCCTGCTCAATTTCTGCAGCAACGACTACCTCGGGCTGGCCGCCCACCCCGCGCTCACCGAAGCCTTTATCGACGGCGCCCGCCGCTGGGGCGTGGGCAGTGGCGCCGCCCACCTGATCAACGGCCACAGCCGTATTCACCATGAACTGGAAGAAGCGCTGGCGGAATTCAGCGGTTATCCGCGAGCGCTACTGTTTTCCACCGGCTACATGGCCAACCTGGGTGTCGCCCAGGCCCTGTGCGGCCGCGGCGACGCGGTCATCGAAGACCGCCTGAACCACGCCTCCCTGCTCGATGCCGGCCTGCTCAGCGGCGCCCGCCTGCAGCGCTATGCGCACAATGACATGGCCGACCTGCAGGCCAAACTACAGGCCCGAACGAGTGGTGAAAAACTGGTGCTCAGCGACGGCGTATTCAGCATGGACGGCGACCTGGCGCCACTAGCGGATCTGGTGGATCGCTGTAAACATCAGGATGCCTGGCTGATGATCGACGATGCCCACGGCATCGGCGTACTCGGGAAACAGGGGCGCGGCAGTCTCGAACACCATGATCTGCAGGTGGAGGCCGTGCCCATTTACATGGCCACCCTGGGTAAGGCGCTGGGCAGCGCCGGGGCCTTCGTCGCCGGTTCCGAAGACCTGGTCGAGTACCTGATCCAGAAAGCGCGCACCTACATCTACACCACCGCGTCACCCCCGGCGGTTGCCGCCGCTACCCTGCGCAGCCTGCAACTGGTACGCGAAGAAGGCTGGCGACGTGAGCATCTGGCGCGGCTGATCCAGCGTTTTCATAGCGGTGCCAAGCAGCTCGGACTACCCCTGATGGACTCACCAACCCCCATCCAGCCGCTGCTGGTCGGCGACAGCCAGCGCGCCAGCACAATGAGCCAGGGCTTGCTGGAACGCGGCATCCTGGTCAGCGCCATCCGCCCGCCCACGGTACCCCAGGGCACCGCCCGCCTGCGCATCACCCTGAGCGCCGCCCATGAGGAATCCCAGATCGACCGCCTGCTCGACGCCCTGCAGCAGATCATTTGATGTATGTGGACATTTGCCGCCCCGGCTTTGGGGTAGAATGGTTTTATCGTTTCACAACCCCCTGATTTCCCATGCCACACATTACCTTCGATCTGGAGCTGATCAAGCGCTACGATACCGCCGGACCGCGCTACACCTCCTATCCCACTGCAGTCCAGTTCAGCGAGGACTACACTGAGGACGACTACCGGCGCAATATCGAGCTGTCCAACCAGTCGAATCGCGATCTGTCGCTATATTTTCACCTGCCGTTCTGTGACACCATCTGTTACTACTGCGCCTGCAACAAAATCATCACCAAGGATCGCAGCAAGGCCGACCCTTACCTGCAACACCTGCATAAGGAAATCGCCATGCAGGGTGCATTGTTCGACAAATCGCGCAAGGTGAATCAGCTGCACTGGGGCGGCGGCACACCGACCTTCATCAGCCACGAACAGATGCGCGAACTGATGGACGTCACTCGCACACATTTCAATCTGCATGATGACGACAGCGGCGAATACTCCATCGAGATCGATCCCCGTGAAGTCACTGCCGACAGTATCGCCCTGTTACGCGACATCGGTTTCAATCGCATGAGCCTGGGTGTGCAGGACTTCAATCCGGAAGTCCAGCAGGCCGTCAATCGTATTCAGAGCGAACAACAGACACTGGGCGCCTTGCAGGCGGCTCGCGAACAGGGTTTCAAATCGATCAGCGTGGACCTGATTTACGGCCTGCCGCTGCAAACCGTGGACAGCTTCGGCAAAACCCTGCAACGCATTATCGATATCAGCCCGGACCGGATTTCCGTGTTCAATTACGCGCACCTGCCACAGCTGTTCAAACCACAGCGCCGCATCAACGAAGACGAGCTACCCTCCGCGGCGATGAAGCTGGACATTCTCAAGGCCACCATCGAACAACTGAACGATGCGGGCTATGTGTACATCGGCATGGACCATTTCGCCAAACCTGACGACGAACTCACCATTGCCCAGCAACAGGGCAAGCTGTATCGTAATTTCCAGGGCTATGCAACGCATGCCGACTGCGACCTGGTCGGCCTGGGTATCACTTCCATCGGCACCGTCGGCCGCAGCTTCGCGCAGAACGTCAAAACCATGGACGAGTACATCGAACGCATTGACAATGATCAGCTGGCGGTATTCCGCGGCGTCGAAATCGACGATGACGACATCATCCGTCGCCAGGTGATCATGCAACTGATCTGTCATTTCAAACTGAACATGAAGACTTTCGCCAACGACAATAACATCGACTTCAACAGTTACTTTGCCGACGAACTGAAACGCCTGCAAGCGATGCGCGACGACGGCCTGATCGAGCTCAGCGACGAGATGATCGAAGTCACCGACAAGGGCCGTTTACTGATTCGTAACATCTGTATGGTTTTCGATCGTTACCTGAAGAACCCACCGAAAACCCAACGTTTTTCCAAAGCGATCTAGGAATCTTTTCATGCCGTCACAAAAACTGAAAAACTTTCTCGATGAAAACGATATCAAATACGTATCGATCAAACATTCACTCGCTTTTACTGCAGTGGATATTGCCAAAAGCGCACACCTTCCGAGCCGGGAAATGGCGAAAACGGTGATCGTAAAAATCGACGGCAAACTGTGCATGGTCGTAGTGCCGGCCAACTATAAGGTCAACCTGGAACTACTCCAGCAAGCGCTGGGTTCGAATCAGGTTCAACTCGCTGAGGAAGTCGAATTTTTCAAGGCGTTTCCGGACTGTGAAGTCGGCGCCATGCCGCCATTCGGCAATTTGTATGAAATGGAAGTCTATGTGGCCGAAAGTTTGACCGAAGACGAAAAAATCGCCTTTAACGCGGGCACGCATTCAGAAGTGATGCAAATGGACTATAAAGACTATGAATACCTGGTAAAACCCAAATTCATTATTCTTTCGAACTAAGCCATCGAATCAGGATCATGACCCAGACACGCGACAACGACCCCGAACAGACGCCTGAGCGCATCGAACGCACTTATAACATCGGCGACCGCTGGTATTTTGAATTACGCGGCGGCGGCCAGATGGGCCCGTTCGACAGCAAGGACGAAATGGAGAAAGCGCTGCAGGAATTCATTGCCCTGCATCAGGAAATCAAGCAAAAGCAGTAAACCACTCAGGCCGCTGCAGTCGCCGGAATTTCCACCTCCCCGTTCAGGCCACAGACTTTCATCGTCTTGCGTTGATCCGCCCAGTGCAGGATCTCCAGCCAGCCTTCGTGCGACTCAACCACTGCGGTGCAGTTTTCCACCCAGTCACCATCGTTACAATACAGCACACCCTCGTTCATACTCAGATCTGCATGATGAATATGTCCACATATGACACCGTCCATATCCAGGCGACGTGCTTCTTCGGTCGCGGCCTGCTCGAAGTTGTCGATATGCTGGCGCGCTTTTTTCACCCGCGTCTTGATATAAGACGACAGAGACCAATAGGGTCGACCGAATAAACGGCGGCCAATGTTCACCCAGCGATTGAGTCGGATCAGAAACTCGTAACTCACATCGCCCACCAGCGACAGCAGGCGACCGCAATGAATCAGATGATCGAACTCGTCACCATGCAGCATCAGAAAACGACGACCATCGGCGGTTTCATGCACGAAACGGCGATGCAGCTCCACGTTGCCGAACAGGCTGCCGCAATACTTACGGAAATCTTCGTCGTGATTACCCGGCACATAAACCACTCGGGTACCAGTGCGCGCTTTTTCCAGCAGCAGATTAATCACATTACTGTGCGCCTGGCTCCAGTAACGATTACGTTTGTAGGACCAGATATCGATGATGTCACCGACCAGATAAAGATTATCGCAACGGGTCGAGCTGAGAAAATCGAGCAGGTACTCGGCCTTGCATTCCTTACTCCCCAGATGTACATCGGATATCCAGATGGATCGATAATACAGCGGCTTCATTCGAGTGACTGTGTTCATGGCAATTCACCCTGTTGATTCGCTGCACAGTGTTACCCGCGGGTGTAACAGTTCGGCGAATTTTCAACGAAATTTTCATGACAGATTCCAGCAAAAAATCATGAAATCAGGGGGATTCTTAATCAGTTTGTTACATAAGGCCGTTATTATTCATACAAGTTAAACAAACGGTCTTCTGCAATGAACATCGTTAGCCTCATGCAAAATTCTCCGCGAACTTTTTTGCTGGCCCTCTGCCTGAGCATGTTGCCGTTTAATTCATCGGCCATGACGTTGGCCGGCCTGGAACTGCCGCAACAGATTCATATCACCCCGCAACAAACCCTGCAGCTGAACGGCGCCGGTGTGCGTACCAAGTTCATATACGATATTTATGTTGCTGCGCTGTATCTGGAACACACCAGCAGCGACAGCCGGCAGATTCTGAACAACGACGGCGCCAAGCGCATCGCTCTGCATTTCATTTACCACGAAGTCAGCGCGGAAAAACTGCTGGAAGGCTGGAATGACGGATTCCGGCTCAACAACACCCGGCAACAACTGCAACAGCTGCAACAACGCTTCGAACAATCGCAACATCTGTTTCGCACCG
>CBDULQ010000104.1:0-12268 GCA_965368115.1 uncultured Gammaproteobacteria bacterium
CTTCTGTCGGGGATCTCTACAATCACGCTAACAGCTCATTAACGAGATTCCCGCCAGAAGCACGCGGGAATGACGGATGTTGGTTGGGGCGTGAAGTGGATCAAGAATGCCGCTATTTCAGTTGAAAAGGGCTCTGACCCCTTTAAAGAGATGTGGTGATCGCAATAGTTATTTTTTGAGTCTGAGGTGAGTTAGCAATGGAACATTGCCCTGATATGGAGAACATTGCGCATCGTCGACCCAGCCACTTACCTTGGCGCCGCTTGCGAAAGCAGTTAGTATCATGGACATATATTGTTTGCCTTCGTCAGTTGATTTATCAAAACCAATATAGTTTCCTGCTACAGCACACTGGGGTCTGGGTTCTATCAGGCAGCTTATTTCAACGTGTCCGTTGTTTGGGCCAGCAGCAATGATTTCGATGATCTGGCAGTTATCGAAATCTGCTGAATACGATGGGGATGAAGCAAGCAGGCAGGAAATTGCGGTGGCTTGGATGTGTTTTTTCATTTAATACCCCTTGTGTTTTTGCATCCGATGATATATCAGGCGACAGTGGATTTTAGTCTTCCTGCATACAATGGATGATACACTTAATTGATTGGTATGTGGAGTATGGCGTTCAAGGTGCAGTTATAGAATGTGGTTATTAAAGTGCAGTTTTGAATTCTGTTTACTAATGCTCATCCAGACCACCCGCATTTAAAAGAATTACCTCAATCTCCTCAACAATCTCTTCCTGCCTTAACTGGTTGCTCTTCCGCGCCAGTCCATCCGCTTCCTCGTCCAGATGCTTCACTGCGCCTTCCAGGTGAGATACGCGCTTGGTGTTTTCGGCCATTAACGAGGTGTACATCATGTCGTGCAGCGCGGCGAACAGGTAATGCTGGGCCAGTTCGGAGAGCAGTTGCTGTTCCGGTAGATTGATCAGCGGCGGGTGGGTGTGTTTGGGTTCGAAGTCTTCGAGGGATTGAAATGGCGGGATGAGCCGGCGGTCGATGATGTGCTGCTCACCGTTGTGGAACAGGCAGGTGACTTTTAGGCTTTCGGTCTTCGTTTGTGCGTTCATCACCTGGCGGACGATTTCACTGATCAGGGTGCCGACTTCTTCCACCACACTGGCGCCGGTGATTTTTGCGATCAGGCGCGGCTCGTCTTCGAGCAATGTGTAGAGCTTGCGGCCGATGGCGATGATCTGGATCGGTGGCTCGTTCGCTGATGTTTGCAGCCGCTCCAGTTCGCGCACCAGGGTCTGGTTGAAGTCGCCGCAGAATCCTCGCTCGGTGCCGATGAGTATATAGATGTGTGATTCGTTTTTCGTGGCGCTGGAAATTTCCGGGTAGAAACGCAGCAAGTCGGCGCTGGCGCGCTGGATAGTGTCCAGCACGTCCTGCTGTGCCTGCTGGAAACGACTGAGTTTTCGGGTTTCCATATAGGCGAGTGTTTTCATCGAGTTCATGATGTCGCGGATTTCACCCAGCTTCCTGCGATGGATTTCTACATCATGACGATGGGTCATGATTGCTTGCCTTCATCGATAGCTTTGCCGGGGTGTTGCAACCAGTGTTTAACCGCCTGTTTCCAGTCCTCACTGGGGCTGTCCAGGTCGAGGGTGCTCTGTCGCGCGGCGTTGAGCAGTTCTTTCAATGCGCTGCCGATTTTATCCATGTCGATGTGTTCGAACAGACCGGCATTGAAGGCGGTTAGCCAGGCCAGCTGTTCCCGTGCCGCGAGCGGTGACAGGCGATCCTGTTTGAGGATTTCCCGTAACACCCTTCCGCGGTGAATGGCCTTTTCCATAGACGCTTCCAGCTTGGCGCCGAAGCGGGTGAAGACTTCCAGTTCCAGGTATTGCAGGTAATCCAGTTTCATGCGGCCGGCTTCTTCCTTGACGCGCGGATGTTGCGCCTGACCACCGATGCGCGATACGGATCTTGCGATATCGATGGCGGGTCTGAAACCGGCGGAGAACAGGCCACGATCGAGATATACCTGGCCGTCGGTAATGGAAATCAGGTTGGTCGGAATATACGAGGCGATTTCGCCCAGCTTGGTTTCCACGATCGGCAATGCGGTGAGACTGCCGCCGCCGTGACTGGCGCTCAAACAGGTCGCCCGTTCCAGCAAACGCGCATGCACGGAAAAAATATCACCGGGAAACGCTTCGCGGCCCGGTGGTCGTCTTAATAATAAGGAGAGTTCGCGATAGGTCTGTGCATGGGTGGAGAGATCGTCATACACCACCAGTACATCGCGACCCTGTTGCATCCAGAACTCGCCTACCGCGCATCCCGCGAAGGGGGCCAGATGTTGCATGCCGGGCAGGCTGCTGGCTTCGGCCACCACCAGGGTGGTGTAATCCAGCGCGCCGTACTCGCGTAAGATTTCGATGGTGTTGACCACGGTGGAGCGTTTCTGGCCGATCAGCACATACACGCAGTAGACGTTTTTATCTTTCTGGTTGATCACTGTGTCCAGTGCGATGGAGCTGCGGCCCAGCCCTTCGTCACCGACGATCAGCTGGCGCTGGCCCTTGCCGATGGGAATCAACGTGTCGATGATCTTGATGCCGGTATATAAAGGTGTACGCACAAAATCACGCGCGATGATCGGCGGCGAGTTGGCTTCCATATCCTGCCAGCGGGTGTGTTGTGGTGGCGGCTTGTCGTCGAGTGCGGTGCCCAGGGGATCGATGACGCGGCCGAGCAGGCCGTCACCTACCGGTATGCTGAGCGTCCGGCCGCTGCGTAATACCGGTGTGCCCGCGGTCAGGTTGGGTGTTTCATGCAACAGTACCGCGCCGATCATGTCTTCGGTGAGATCGAACACCATGGCGCGACTGCCATCGGCGAAATGCAGAATGTCGTCCATGGCTGCGGAAGGCAGGCCGGTGATCCAGGCGATGCCGTCGCCCACCGATACCACGCTGCCGCGTTCGGCCATACGTAGTTCGGGTTTGTAAGTATCGAGCCAGTCCTGCTGGCGTTTTAATAAACTGTCCGTCATGATTCACTCACGCTTCATTCGCTGCGTGCCAGTTCGGCAAATCCGCCGAGTTCATCTTCGAGATTGCTGCCCAGTGTCCAGGCACCGATGGCAATACGTACACCGGCGATGAGCTTGTCATCCTGTTCGAAGGTTACGCCAGCGTCCTGGTCGAGCAGCATCTGCAACGCAGAGCCGAGTTGCTGTTTCTGTTCATCACTGGGGACAAATGCGGTTTTAACCACCACCGCACCACCGTGGCCGTTACCGTGCGTGTTCTGGTAGCCGTTGCGAATCTGTTTCTGTTTGTCTTCAGGGAGTTGCCGCAGGGATTGCAGCACCATGTCCACCAGCCGTTGTTCCAGTTCCGGGCCGGCGGTCTGTTGCAGTAAACGGGTGGCAAATTGTGCAGCCTGCAGTAACGCAGTCTCTTCCGTTTTGCGTTGCAGGTCGGACTGGCGACGGGTTTCGGCAACACGGGCTTTTTCTTCTTCCAGCTCCAGCCGGGCATTCAGTTGTTCAAGTTTGTGACTGCGTTCCGCGTCCAGTTCTTCGGCGAGTTTGTCGCGCGCCTGCTGGCGTTCGGTTTCCCAGTCGGCGATACGACCGTCGTACTGCACGCGCAGTGCCTGGGCCTCCTGATTCAACTGTTCCGCGTCGGCCATGGTTTTCTCCACCCGTTCGCGGCGTTGTACCAGCACATTGAGCACCGGCTTATACAGAAAGTGTTTCAGTATCCACACCAGTACCAGAAAGTTGATGATTTCGAGTACGAAAGTTGTCCAGCTCAGTTCCACAGGGCGATGCTCCCGGTTGAATGGTTATGCATGGTCAGTGTTCGATACATTGACGGCTAACTCGGCGTGACGAAAAATTCCAGCAGCGGATTGCGGAACAGTACGATGAGCACGATAACCAGCGCATAAATGGCCAGTGATTCGATCATCGCCAGACCGATGAACAGCGTGCGCATGATGGACTTTTCCGCCTCCGGTTGTCGGGCCAGTGCATCCATGGCGCGACTGATGGCCATGCCCATGGCGAGGGCCGGACCCAGTACGCCGATGGCGATGGCGATGACGGAGGCCACCGTCGAGGCCATGGAAAAGGTTGTGATATCGGTCATGGATTACTCCTCCTGTGACACCCTGATTTCATGAGATTGAATGCCGCCGCCGACATAAATCAACGCCAGCATGCCGAAGATATAAGCCTGCACCAGGGCTTCCACCACGTGCAGCATGAGTATGGGTACAGGCACCAGAAAACCGGCCACCATAAGTATGAGTAGTGCCGCCATTTCCAGGCTCATCATGTTGCCGAACAGGCGCACTGCCAGCGCAATGGTGCGCGACACTTCGCTGACCAGGTGAAACGGCAACAGGATCGGACTCGGCGACAGGTAATGACGAAAATAATTTTTGAAACCCTGGCTGCGGATGCCGTACCAGAGTGTCGACAGAAACACCAGAATAGCCAGGCCCGCAGTGGTGGAGAGGTCACGAGTCGGCGAACTGATGCCGGGAATCAGGCTGACCAGGTTGGCGATGACAATGAAAATCCACAGCGTACCGATAAAAGGCAACAACTGTTTTTCATGACCCGGCGCCACTTCGCCGATGGCGGCTTCCATGGCGGAGATGATGCCTTCCACCGCACTTTGCAACGGACTCGGGTCCATGGACAGGCTGCGCGTTGCGATCCAGGAGAACAGGCCGATGCCGATCATGATCAGCCAGGTGATCACCACAGTATGGGTAATAACAATCTCGCCCAGGCCGAGCAATGTAAAACTGAAAACCGCTTCTGTTTCCATAATCTTTTTTGCTTATTGTTCTCTGATAAACAGATACACGTTAATCATGCCCACCACCACGCCGACCAGAATGAATGTCAGCGTCCAGTGGATAGAATAACCATCACTGTGGCTGTCCAGCCAGTCCCCGAGGTAAGCGCCGCCGACAATGGGCAGAATCAGCAGCAGCCCCAGGGTACCGATGAATACCGTCTGCCCGGTGAGCGTCGGTTTTTCGCGCTCGGCTTTTTTGATGCGCTTGACCTGACGCTCCACCTGTTGTCTTAACTCGTCCTTATCGGTCATCACACATGTTCCTTGCGGCCCATTTCCCACAGACGTTTCAATATTTCATCTTCCATCTGGTGCAGGCTTTCTTTCATGCTGCGCAGTTTTTCTTCTTCCGCCAGCAATTCATCTTCCAGCGCCTGGCTGATGCGATTGAAGTCGTCGTCGATCAGGTAATGGCGTGTGCTCAGGGTGAGTGTGTTGTCGATGAAGTAAACCACGGCACCGGGTGCGGCGATATAGGTCCAGTGATCTTCGCCGGTCTTGAAACGTGCCAGGCCGATCACCAGCGTGGTGATGAAACGGGTGTGGCCGGCCATGATGCCGAAGCTACCGGTGGTATCTTCACCCACGAAGGAGCTGACATCGTCGAATTGTTGCGACTGGGTGGCATCCTGTACCACAAGGGTAAAGGTACTCATGAGCGTTCCTCGCTCATGGTGCCGCGCATGTAACATTTATCTTCCGGCACATCGTCGAACTGGCCGCTGAGAAAGCCGTCGCAATCGTTCAATGTCTGATCCAGAGTGACTGACGCGCCGGGTATGCCGGTATGCCCGGCGGTGCCCCAGAACGGCTGGGTCAAATAGCGTTGCAGTTTGCGTGCACGCATGACGATCAGCTTGTCCTGCGCAGAGAGTTCTTCTACGCCGAGCATGGCGATGATGTCTTCCAGTTCGCGATAGCGGGCCAGGTGTTCACGCACGCCTTCGGCCACGTTGTAATGTTTGTCGCCGAGGGTGTGTTTGTCCATCAATCGACTGCTCGACTGCAATGGATCGACGGCGGGATAGATGCCCTTGGCGGCCTGGTTGCGGGACAGGATGACGGTGGTATCGAGGTGACTGAGAATGGCGCTGACGGCCGGGTCGGTCATGTCGTCGGCGGGGACGTACACCGCCTGCACCGAAGTGATGGCCCCGTGTTCGGTGGACAGGATGCGATCCTGCATTTCCGCCACCTCGGTGGTGAGGGTCGGTTGATAACCCACGGTGGCCGGCATGCGGCCTAACAGGCTGGAGACTTCGCTGCCCGCCTGCACGAAGCGGAAGATATTGTCCATCACGAACAGCACTTCCTTCTGCATGGCGTCGCGCAGGTATTCCGCGTAGGTGAGGGCGGATAAACCGATGCGAAAACGCACGCCGGGGGATTCATCCATCTGGCCGAACATCATCAGGGTTTGCGGCAGTACACCGGCGGCGCGGATTTCATGCCATAGCTCGTGACCTTCGCGGATACGTTCGCCGACACCGGCGAAGACCGACACCCCTTTATGCAAGGTGGCTACCGCGTGCATGAATTCCATGATCAATACGGTTTTGCCGACACCGGCGCCACCGAACAGGCCGGTTTTGCCGCCCTTGATGAAAGGGCAGAGCAGGTCGATGACCTTGATGCCGGTCTGCAGTATTTCCCCTGCGCCCACCGCCTCGCGCAGTGGTAACAGCGGCGCATGCACATTGCGGTATTCCTCATCGGAGAGCGGTGGTTCGCCATCCAGCGGTTCACCGAAGATATTCAGCAGGCGGCCCAGACAGGCCGGGGATACCGGCACATGCAGCGGTGCGCCGGTGTCGTAAACGGTCATGCCGCGATGTAGCCCGGAGCTGCGATGCAGGGTGATGGCGCGCACCCGGTGTTCGTCCAGGTGCTGGTGCACTTCGAACAGGTACTCCTCGTGATCGAAACGGGCAGTCAGCGCCTGGCGCAACGGCGGCAGCCGATCGCATTCGATGACCACAACCGGGCCGTGTACCTCGGCGATGCTGCCGATGGCGTTGGCGGATTCCACGGGGCTGGCGAGTACGGTTTCGGGCATAGCTCAAGAGTACCGTATGTGTGTAGTTATTAGTATGACCATACTATCTGCTGTGTCATGTTTAATTATGGCCGGGGTGCTGTCCATACATATTGATACAGGTCGATTAGAATGATATTTCGCATAATACGCATGTCTGACAAAGGCTGGTCTATACTTTTAAACAACTGGACAACGGACCGGGTACGATTCCTGCCATGGCGTCTTCGCCAAAATATAAACTCACTGTTTTACTGCCCAGCGCGATCATCTTTCTACTGTTGATCGTGATGATCCATGTCGCCGTCAATAGCGAACGCCAATCGATCCGGGAGCGCGTGTATGCGGATATTTCGCAGACGGCCGTGGCCCGACTGGCGCGTCTCGAAGTCGAACTCTACGCTAATGCTTACGTCTCCACCGGACTGGTGGCGCTGATCAATGCCAGCGGTGAGGTGGTGGCGGAAGACCTGCAATCGGCGCTGAAGTCCATCTATGAGCAGGGATTGCACATCCGTAATATCGGGCTGGCGCCGAATAATCGAATCACCTATGTGTACCCGAAGCAGGGCAACGAAGCGGCGATCGGACTGTATTATCCGGACCACCCCATGCAGTGGCCGGCCGTAAAAAAAGCCATCGACAGTCGCTCCGCGGTGCTCGCCGGACCCGTGACATTGCGCCAGGGCGGACTGGGTGTCATCAATCGCACCCCGGTGTTTCTCGACAGTGGCGACTACTGGGGGCTGATGAGCATTGTGCTGGACCTGGACGAGCTGTTGCAGGCGGCCGGCCTGATGGAGAATGACGGTAATATTCGGCTGGCGTTGCGTGGTACCGACGGCAAAGGTGTGGAGGGGTCGGTATTTTTCGGCGATCCAGGGCTCTTTGAAATGGAATCGACGCGGCTGGACCTGGAAATACCCGGCGGAAGCTGGCAACTGGCGGCCTATCCGGTGAGTGGTTGGGAACGAGGGCAGTCCTATCTCGACATGATCGAAGTGGGCGCCATCATGCTGTGTTTCCTGATGATGCTGGCCCAGCTCAGGTACCAGGCGGGCATGGCGAAGCTGGCGGAAAACGAACACAAGCTGCGCTTTTTCCTCGATACCAGCCGCGATGGCGTCATCGTCATCGATCGTAACGGCAAGGTGGTGGAATTCAATCCCGCCGCGGAGCAACTGTTCGGTTACAGTGCCGAGGACATGAAAGGGGCTTCGGTGAATCATCTCATGCCTGAGGACGTGGCCCAGGAGCACAATAGATTCGTCAAATATTCGCGTGCCAATCAACCGCAGGATATGGCGCCTGGCCGCCAGGTGATGGGGCGGCGCAAGGACGGCAGCGAATTTCCGGTGGAGATTACCGTGGGGCAGGCCTCCAGTGCCCAGGGGCGTATGTATGTCGGCGTGGTGCGCGATATCAGCGAACGCAAGGCCTACGAGGATCAGTTGATCGAACTGGCCAGTACCGACAGTCTCACCGGTGCCCTCAATCGACGCGCCTTTCTGGCTGACGCCGAGGATAGTTTTCGCCGTGCGCGACGCTATGGAACACCGCTTTCCTTGCTCAATATTGATGTCGACTACTTCAAACGCATCAACGATAACTACGGCCATGCCGCCGGGGATCAGGTGCTGGTGAATCTGGTCGACCTGTTCCGCCGCAGTTTCCGCGAAACCGACAAGATCGGCCGTTTCGGTGGTGAGGAGTTTCTGGTGCTGTTGCCCGAGACCGACCTGGGAAAAGCCGCCGAGGCCGCCGAGCGTCTGCTGGAAACAGTACGTAATAACACTGAACAGCTCGACGACGGGCGTTGTTTTACATACACCATCAGTATCGGCATCGCTGCCGTGCAGCCGGACAGCGATGACGTCGAAACCATCATCAATACCAGTGATGAAGCCCTGTATCAGGCCAAACAGACGGGGCGCAATCGCTATTGTGTCGCCGAGCAGGAACCACCACTGCAGGCGAGTTCCTGATGGACTGGATGATTGTGCTGGTTCTGGCAGGAGGGTTGCTACTGGGACTGGTTATATTGAATAGCTATGTCATCCTGCGCCTGGTCCGCTCGGATGCGTTCACCCGCAAACAGAAAATAATCCAGGCGATTCTTATCTGGGTGCTCCCGCTGTTCGGCGCCGCACTGGTACTGCACTTCCTCAATGAATCGGACTCCGGGAGTGGCCCTGACGAGCCGCCATTCGGCGACGGACCCGGCAATGTACACAGTGTTATCATGGGTGATGGCCAGTAAATTTGAAGAGCGAATTGATTTCGTCCGCAGCCCATGAAAAAACTGCATCTGAACAAAGCTTTTACCCTCATCGAACCCGGTCCGGTGGTGCTGGTGACCACGACCGACGGTCATAAAAACAACATCATGACCATCACCTGGACCATGGTGATGGATTTCACCCCGCGCTTTGCGATCACCACAGGGCCGTGGAATTATTCCTACGCGGCCCTGCGCAAAACAAAGCAGTGTGTCATCGCCATTCCCGGCGTCGATCTGCTCGACAAGGTCGTCGGCATTGGTACCTGCTCAGGTGCGGATACCGACAAGTTCGATAAATTCAGGCTCACCACTGTAAAAGGTCGGTATGTCGAAGCTCCGCTCATAAAAGAGTGCCTGGCGAATATCGAATGCGTGGTGGTGGACGTCATCGGTAAGCACAATATCATTGTGCTGGATGCAGTGCAGGCTTACACCGAGCCTTCGCGCAAAGAACAGCGGACTTTGCATGCGGTGGGGGATGGTACCTTTGTTGCGGATGGGCGCAGTCTGGATCGAAAGGAAATGATGAAGGAAAAGTTGCCGCCGGGTGTGTGATAGCGGCATGCATTATAGTATCGGAGGACAGGGAAGTGACTATATGAAAACTGATATATATTCGATGCTTTTCTTATTAAATGTACATCGCTCCACGTCTTTGGAGATGTTTGTCGTTATGGAGGACGCAGATTGAGACCTTTAGTCCGGAAAACAGGCTGGGCCCTGATTCTGCTGATGACCCCTGCGATTGCAAATGCGAATGCAGGCGTCCCCATGCTGGCGTTCGCCTGGCCGGTGATGTGGATCGGGCTGGTGCCGATCATTCTTGTCGAGGTGCTGATCGGTTATAAGTTGAAAGGTTACGATCTTCGCAACCTGATCAAGGCCCTGGTGTCCGCTAATCTGTTATCGACATTTGTCGGTGTGCCCCTGTCCTGGTTGGCACTACTGGCTATCGAAATGCTGGTGCTCTACTCGGCGGGACAGGTCGATGTACCCGAGTCGTTGCAGTTTCTGTTTTATCCTTTCATGATGGCCTGGCTTGGTCCGACCGAAAACCCGTGGCATGTCTATTTCGCATTTCTGGGACTGGCCGTTGTCTTTTGCCTGGTGTCGATCTGGGTGGAAGCCAGAATCGTTCAATACTACATTGCCGAATCGACGTACAAAGTGCATTTCAGATGGCTTGGGGTGGCGAACCTGGTTTCTTATATATTGTTGAGTGGCGGGACGGGGCTTTATCTGCTCGCACACTAACAAAGGGAAAGGTGAGCGAGCCACGACTGTTTACCAGTGTCATTCCCGCGCAGGCGGGAATCCAGAATGATCCGATTCGAACAATTTCATAACATAACAATGCACGTCATCCCCGAATGCTTGTGTCGGGATCTCCACAATCACGGCAACCCGATCATTAAAGCGATTCCCGCCAGAAGCAGGCGGGAACGATGAAGCTTATACGCCGTCTCCGTACAGCAGGCCATGGTCGAACACTGAAACCGAAGCATCGGTCGCCACCTGCAATCTGCCGTTCATCCAGCAAACAGCCTGTTCATGCATAATTAGTCTCCCTTAGTTCGACAAGCGGCCGGGGTTGTGGCGGCCAGCGGCGATACCGAGTAGATCGGCATGTTGCGACTCATGGCCACCAGGCTGATAACGACAACAGCAAACCCGATGGTTAGCGGTTCGATGGTTTCGCCAAGCAACCACACCGAAGCGACGATAGTCACGAAAGGTTGAACCAGTTGCGTCTGGCTGACCCGGGCGATGCCGCCCAGGGCCAGACCGGCATTCCACAGAAAGAAACCGAACAGTTGACTGACCAGTGCGAGATAGAGAAAGCCGATCCAGCTACCGGTCGAGACGGCGCTAAATGACGTCGGAGCAGCGAGCCATGTCGGTACGGCGACAAAAGGCAGGGACAATACCAGTGCCCAGCAAATCGTTGCAGCGCCGCCCAGTTCTCTGGACAGTTGACCACCCATGGCGTAGCCGATCACCGCAGTGATCACCGCACCCAGCAGGGCCAGGTCACCTGTTTGCAAGGTCTCGCTACCGCCCCGGATGCTGTAAGCCGCGACAATCACCGAACCGGCCAGGCTCACCATCCAGAAACCGGTGGATGGACGTTCACGTGCAATGAAGGCGCCGACCAGTGCAGTGCCCAGCGGCACGACCGCCAGCACCACACCACCGTGCGATGCCGGTACGCTCTGCATGGCCCAGGCGGACAACAGGGGAAAGCCGACGGCCACGCAGGACATGGTAATCAACAGGCGCCGCCATTGTGACGCATTGGGTAATCGACTGTTGGTCGCAATCAACCAGACCGCGGCGACCATAGCCGCCACCAGGGCGCGACCGAAGCCGATGAACATCGGATCCAGTTCGGTTACCACCATGCGGGTCACCGGCAGGGTAAAGCCAAAACCCGTCACCGCCAGCAAACCCAGCAGCATGCCTTTCGATTCGTCTCGCATTGTCTTCATTCCCTATCTTCGATTGCGGAACTTGACTTTAACGACGAATCATTAAACATTACAGATTCAAAAATTGAAAAATATAGCGGTACAGATTGGGTTAGATAACATCTGTACTGCTTTTATAGCGCACCAACTGTACCGGTGAAGACATGAGCTATCTCTACGAAAAACTGGCCGCCGAGGTCTCCGACAAGATCGAGCAGGGTGTCTACCTGGCCGGGGAGCGTCTGCCCGGTGTCCGGGTATTCAGTGTGCAGAACAACGTGAGCGCGGCCACTGCGGTGGCGGTGTATCGCAAGCTGGAAGACGAGGGTTTCATCGAAGCCCGAGAACGCTCGGGATTCTTTGTGCGTTCGCGTCCCAGGGTGAGCATTCCCGAACCCGGTATCTCCAGGCCCGGGGTCAGACCGCGCAGCATTACCGGTCAGCAGATGGCACTGCAATTGAGTAAAGCCGCTAACCTGCCGGACACGGTACAGCTGGGCGCGGCGGTGCCCGGCCCCGGATTTCTGCCCAGCCGGGCGGTGGAACGTGCCTGTGCCAATGCCATCCGGCATCAGCGTCAGCGGGTGATGGACTATGCCTTTCCGCCCGGCGTGCCGGAACTGCGCCTTCAGATCGCGCGGCGCATGGCG
>CBDULQ010000105.1:0-12182 GCA_965368115.1 uncultured Gammaproteobacteria bacterium
TCATTAACTATATTGCGAATTGTTGCCATGGAACACGATCCATATCAACCCATCAGCTGTTCGGCCTACGACATTTATGAGATTGCCATCATGCGGAATCAATGTCTGGATATGCACTGGCGGCAGGGTGAAATGGAAATGACTGAACGGGTCAGACCACTGGCTCTGCACATTCACGATGGAGCAGAGTACCTGATCTTCAGCATCGATACCACGGCCGAGCAGCGCCAGCAGGTGCGACTGGATCACATTATCAGTAGCCGTATCGTCGAACCCTGAGCCGTTTCGGCTCAGGGTCGGCCGGTTTCAGTCGACACAGCCCTGGGGCATGGGCAGGCCGGCAATGCGCGATCCCTGGCGGGACGGACCCTTGGGGAACAGTTTGTACAGGTAGCTCTCCGAGCTGCGTTCCGGACCGCAATGTTCCTTCATGTATTTCATCAGTAGCCGGACCATGGGGACGACACCGTACTCGAAGTAGAATTTACGCAGGTAATTGATCACTTCCCAGTGTTCGTCGCCGAGTTGCAGGCCTTCCTTGTGTGCCATATGGTCGGCCAGTTCCGGGGTCCATTGCGAAGCGTCGAGCAGGTTGCCGTATTCGCCTACTTCATAGACCTGACCCTGAAAATCGAATTTGCCGACAAAATGATCCACTTCGCTGGGGTCGATTCGTTTTGCCGCCTGAGGCGCCCTGGACCGACTGTAACGTTCCTGCTCGTCCATTTCGGCATCCAGCATCGGCATGGGGATACCGGCGATGCGGCTGCCGGCCTGCAACAATCCGGTGCGAAACAGGCTGTCCAGGTATTCCCGGGTCGCTTTCTTGTCGCCGTATTTTTCGCGTATGCTTTTGAGCAGCAATTTGCGAATGGGTGAGATGCGATACTCTTTGTAAAAATCTCGCATCAGGTTGATGATTTCCCAATGGTTTTCGGTAAGCGTCGTGCCTTCTTTCTCGGCCAGTGATCGGGCAACGGCTTCACTCCAGTCGCCGGGGTTGGCTAAATGGCCGTCGGGTAATAATTCTACGACCGCTCCATCCACTGTTATTGCTGTCATATTCTATGACCTCTCGTAATGCAAAATCAGGAAATTAAGGAGATGCTTATTGAGCGTCTTTGCCTGGCACCTTCAAATAAAGCATAGCAGTTCCCACACCACTCGCCAGAGAATTGCGTCGCCAGTTTGGGTAAAATTGTTGCCTTCGGTTGACAGCCTTCCGGGTCACTGGGTTAAATGGGCGCTCCCCCCGAAACAGGAAAAATGAATGGCAGAAAATAGACATATTGTTGATGCGGCACCGGAAAATTTTGCCGAGCTGGTGCTGGGTAATTCGATGCGAGGGCCGGTGATGGTGAATTTCTGGAGTGCCAAGGCGGGTCCCTGTCTCAAGCTCTGGCCGCTGCTGGAAAAACTGGTGAATGAATATTCGGGACGTTTTCTACTGGTTAATTTCAATACGGATAAATACCTGGATTTTGCGCGCCGCGAACTGGCCGTCGCCAGTGTGCCGACAGTGAAAATGTATTATCAACAGCAGGTGATGGATGTGATTCACGGCGCTGAATCGGAAACCAGTTTTCGGAACATGATCGAGCGGCACCTGCCCAGACCTTCAGATCCCTTACTGGTCGATGCGGTTAAACAATATGAAGCTCAGTCTGTCGACGCAGCGCTGCAACAGCTGCGCCAGTTGCATGATTCGGACAGGGACAATCCGCGCATTCCCCTGACGCTGGTCAAGTTACTGTTTCGTGAGGGGCGACTGGATGAAATGCTGGATTTTATCTCGACTCTGCCGACCTCTCTACAGCGCAATGAGGACATGATTCGACTGTCGACACATGCGCAGCTTATTCGTGCTGCCGACACTGACGAGACCCTGGCGTCTTTACAGCAGGCGGTCGCCGATTCGCCTGACGCCGTGACACCTAAATATCACCTGGCCGCGCGGTACCTGGTCAACGACCGACTCACCGATTGCATGGATCTATTTCTGGATATCATTCGCCTGGATCGCAGTTTCAAGGACGATATCGCGGTAAAAGGCATGGTCGCCGTGCTTGGCATGCTCGGCGATGACGATCCGGCGCTAAAAAATTATCGGCAGAAAATGCTCGATGTCATGTCCTGATCGTCGCTTACTTCCTGGAACGGAATACGATTTCGTACACCGCCAGTGCAATCATGATGACCAGCGATACGGCGACCACAATCCAGATCAGTGCCGAGCGGCTGGGTAGAAATTCCAGTTCGTCCGTGGCCGGCGGTGTATTCGATTCGATGGCAGTGACCGAAGGCGGTGGGGGCGGCTGTTTCTGCACCGGTTGTTGTAGCTCCTGTTGTACCCGGTCGACCATCAGCTGGTAGTCATCCAGCGAAACCTCGTGTTCTTTAAGTTCCTGTTTCATGGTTTCCAGCGCCTGTTCCGCTTCCTGCTGCCGCCCCGCCTGTTGCAGCGCATTGATGTTGCTCCAGTGTAGATACCAGTAATAGGATTCATTTTCACCGTTGCCGCCCAGTGCCAGTTCACTCTGGATAGCGCGGATCCGAAGTTCATCCGGCAGGCCGTGTTTCATAGTGGCATACATGCTGGCGGTCAGCGTCTGCGTTTTCTCATCCAGGTTCATGGCTTTTTCATAGGCCCGATTACGCGCCTCGATGTGTAACTGCATACCGTCCTGGTCGTCCATCTGGTGCAATAAATCAGCCGTGTTGTTTTCATTCATGCCTTTGAGAAACCAGAAAATCGGATTCTCCTGCTGTACCGAAATCATCGCATCCAGATTGGTGTTCAGGGCTTGTAGTTCATTCTTCTGCTGCGCCTTGCTGAGTGTCTGTTCCTCGCTGTAATAACTGGCGATGCGGTCGGCGGTGTCGTTGAACTGGTGCAGGTTGGCGTCGAACAGGTCGTTGAATCTGACGTCGGCCGAGGCGGGTACAGTAATGAGCAGGCTTAATAACAGAGATTTAATGATTCGCATGATTATTCGTACATTATGTTGATGTGCAGATGGTCGGCCTTGTCGAAGGCGTCGGGAATGCCGTTTTTCGGGCTGACGTCATCACGGTATTCCCGGGTTCGCATCGGGCGGCCATTGCTTTCCAGTTGCCAGAAAGCGTCAATTTCGCCTTTGAAGTGTTCCAGTGCGTTCCATAAAATCCAGTAGCTGATTGCCGCATTGATATGCCCCGGCGGTTCGTAGACGATGATATCCACCGCGCCGCCGCGCTGGTGAATGCCGTTCAGGGCGTTACTATACCATTCATTGCGTTCCGGGTTGCGCCAGCCGCCGCTCAGCCAGAGGCGGCTGTTCGGCACCGGCAGGGGTTTGCCATTCAGATCGAGCAGCGGTTTCTTTTTACGATAGCGATTCATCTGTTGCCGGTAGGCCTGGGCGACCAGTTGCGCCATGGCTGACATACCGTCGTTGATCATCAGCCCGTAGGCGCTTTCACTGAGCGGGTTACCCATGAACGAGACGTCCTTGCTGACCAGCGGGGAGATCTCGTCGCGATAGGGTACCGGTAGATTGCCCTGATCTCCCCAGTAGCGCTTGATGCCGAAATGATGGATGTATTCCTGCCGAATCATGTCCCGGTAGTCCATGCGGATAACCGTGCTGTAGGTGGTTTTTAGTCGATCACCCTGCATGATATCGAGGCTGACCCGGTATCCGTGCTGTGGATTGTAGCCGTTGTCGTCGATTTGTTGAGTGCCACCACCGTAGCGTCGTCGTTTGCCTTCCTTGCCGCGTCCCCGTTTGTAAATGGCCGGACGGTGTTTGTCCGGATGCGGACGAAACACCAGTTTGTCGCGGTCGTATACCGAGTGATCGAGTCGAGCGGATTGCCAGAGAGCGGATTTTCTATCCGTAAAGCCGCCATCGTATTTGGATAGAATGTCGATACTGCCATGTTCGGGTTTTTCAATTTCGATACGCCAGCGCAGGTCTTCACTGGTGGCCGTTTTTTCTTTTAGCTGGATGACGAATGGAATCTGCAGCAGCAGGGTCGACGGTGTAGTGTTGTGCATGATGCCCTGGGGAATGGCCTGATTCTGCGGTACCACAATAAAGGAACGTGCAGCATTGCTGCCGGGGTCGGCGGAAGTCACTACATTGAGGTGGCGCTCACTGTCACCATCGACTGGCTCGCACAGGACATGTGCCGGCAACAGAGTGCCGGTCAGTGCAACAGCAGACAGTAATCTGTGAAAACCCCGCATGGTTCTGACCTGTGGCTGGAACGGATATCTGCTTGTCTATAGTTCAGGGCGATTTTTAATGCAATCAATCCGTCTGTTTTCGATAAACCGGATGGCCTGTGGTGTATGTCGATGCACCATGCCGGGCATCAGGTTAGTGCCCGAGTTTGCAGCTGGAAGCTGAATAATGGCCCTTGCTGAACTGGCAGCGAATATAAATGGAGCCGCCGACACTACCCATGCCGTAACGATTGTCGGCATATATTTTCAGGCGCCGGCCTTCGATATCGATACAGACATTCCATTCATCGAGGTAATAGGTCATCAACGGGGTGTAACTCATCTGGTCGCGGGCAGCAGCCAGGTGAAACTGGCCGTTGGCGCCGGTTGCCGTCTGACGCAGGGAGCTGAAACAGTGTTCGTCGCCGCCACGTATCGACAGTAATACCGGTATGTCGCTGACGGGTTCGCCGTCGACGAGCAGTTCGCCGCTGATCGTCGGACTCAGGTAGCGTGTGTAAGGCGTGCTGGTGCAGGCGGTCAGCAACAGTCCGGCTGCAATGATGATGAGAGGGTATCCGACTCGCGTATTCATATATATGGATTCCGAAAACGGTTCGGCTAATTTAACACGGATGTCGGGGTCGGCGCATGATTCTGCGCAGATTTTCTAGCCAATGCGAATTTTGAAACTGGTAAAACCCCAGATGAAGCCAAAGCCGGAGAGGATCAGTCCGTACAGGTCATACCAGAAAAAATGGAAATATTGTGTCGAGGTTAGCTGCTGTTCGGTAACGCCATAGTCGGGTGGTACGCGGCGTGGAATCCAGCCCGACTGGTCTTTCCCAATCAAGATGCGATCCCAGCGACGTCGGTCGGCGCGGCGGTTGTCGCGATAAATGAAGATTTCGCCCCGTGGTAACAGCGCAAGTTGTTTCGCTGACGTGTCCGGTGCGTCCATTAAGGGCGTGTTGTCTTCAAGCACCTGGACGAACATGTGTCGGGACTGGTAGATAGGACCGTACCAGGCCTGTTTGAAGGGTGGTTGAGTGTAGTCGTTGAGCGCATGAAAAATTAGAAACAGGATACTGTAACCGAACATGCCGCTGAGTATTTTCAATGATGAGCGCGAGATGAAGTCGATACGCAGTAGGTAGATGAAAGCCGCGATCAACAGCGCGACGAGTGCGGTGCCAATGGCATAAAAATCCGAAGGCACATGAGCTGCATCGGATATGCCGTACAGGCTGAAATCAAAATCGGTGATCAGATAGCGCAGGTAATGTTTGTACAAATAGAAAATAAAATACAGAAATACAGCCAGGTAAGTGATGATTTCGAATTTCTGGATTTTTAACAGCGGCGCCAGTGCATTGGGTTTGAGATTGGCGATCTGATCGGGATAGTCTTCCCAGTTGCAGCGAAACAGTTTGATCGGCTTGCGTTTGCCTTTGGGGCGGATATTTTCCGCTTCTTCGAAGTTGAACGTGTTCTGCGGAAGACGCGCAACCGTACTCGAAGTGAGTACGATTTCATTGGCGTTGGCTTCAGCCTGTACCTTGGCCGCAACATTGACAATGTCGCCGAAGATGTCGTTGTTTTCGATAATGCCCTTGCCGGTGTGGATGCCGATGCGAATACGTACGCTGAAATACTGATCGCGTTCACGTTCGCGACGTAAGACCTGTTGCATGGCAATGCCGGCCTGGATCGCCTGTTGCGGATCATTGAACGAGGCCATGATCGCATCACCCAGAGTCTTGATGATACGGCCGCGGTATTTTTTGATGATCGGGAACAGCAGCCGGTTGTGACGGTCAATCAATAAGCGTGCATCGATGTCGCCACGACGTTCCCAGTGACGGGTCGATTCGACGATATCGGAAAAGAGGATGGTTACCAGCTTGCGGGAACGCTCAATAACATCGATGGTGCTTTGATCGGTGAGCATTGACTTGCGAGATGTCCTGCTTTAATTTTTGTTCGTTTTGTGAAACATTTATAAGAATTAATGAATATAGACCATAAATATGAATAAGTTAATGCGACTATCTCCGCTATTGTGCGTGCTGTTTCTGGCCGCCTGTAGCACCAGTGTACGGGGTCCGGTGAGTGGAAAAAAATACGAAGTGAACGTGGGTTGCACCGAGGACATGAAAAGGTATGAAAAACAACGCGAGGAAGCGATCGACGGCAAACCCGAACAGTCACCGCCGCCGTTACCTCCGGAATGTGTACCGGTTGAAGAATCCAGGGATTTGCAGAGAACCTACTAAGGGTGATCTGCACTGACAAAATCAAAAAGGGCCGCTAAGCGGCCCTTTTTTTTACAGTGTCGTTGCCTGTGGATCAGGCTTTGCCCTGCAACTGCAGCAGAATATCTTCGTTCTCCAGGGTCGAGGTATCGGAGGTGATATCTTCGCCGCGGGCGATATTGCGCAGCAGGCGGCGCATGATCTTGCCGGACCGGGTCTTGGGCAGATTGTCCGCATAACGAATATCATCCGGTTTGGCGATGGGACCGATCTGTTCGCCGACCCAGTTGCGCAGCTCTTTGGTCAGTTCTTCGTCGATACCGCCCTCCGGGCGCGGACCTTTCAGCACCACATAGGCAAAGATGGCTTCGCCCTTGATGTCGTCCGGGCGGCCCACCACGGCGGCTTCCGCGACACGCTCATGAGCCACCAGGGCCGATTCCACTTCCATGGTGCCGAGCCGGTGACCGGACACGTTCAGCACGTCGTCGATGCGGCCCATGATCCAGAAATAACCGTCCGCATCCTTACGCGCACTGTCGCCGGCCAGGTAATACTTGCCGCCGAACTTGGGGTAATAGGTGTCTACATAGCGCTGGTCGTCACCCCAGATGGTGCGCAGCATGGACGGGAAGGGTTTCTTGATGACCAGGTAACCGCCCTGGTTGGCCTGGGTGATGCTGTTGCCGTCGTCATCCACCACATCGGCGGCGATACCGGGCAGGGGAATGGTGCAGGAACCGGGCTTGGCGGCCACCACGCCGGGAATCGGCGCGATCATGTTGGCACCGGTTTCGGTCTGCCACCAGGTGTCGACGATCGGGCACTGTTCCTTGCCGATGACCTTGTGATACCACATCCAGGCTTCCGGGTTGATAGGCTCCCCCACGGTACCCAGCAGGCGGATCGAGGACAGGTCATAACTGCTGGGAATATCATCACCCAGTTTCATGAGTGCACGGATTGCAGTCGGTGCGGTGTAGAACAGGGTGACCTTGTGATCCTGGCAGATTTTCCAGAAACGACCGCCGTCCGGTACGGTGGGTGCACCTTCGTACATGACAATGGTGCCGCCGGCGGCCAGCGGACCGTAGGCGACGTAGGTGTGGCCGGTGATCCAGCCCACATCGGCGGTGCACCAGAAAATATCGTCGTCACGAATATCGAACACCCACAGGTTGGTGACGATGGCGCCGAGCAGGTAGCCGGCGCTGGAATGCTGAATGCCTTTCGGTTTGCCGGTTGAGCCGGAAGTGTAAAGCAGGAACAGAGGATGCTCGGACTCCACCCAGACCGGATCGCAACGGGTGCTCTGGCCGTCGATGGCGTCGTGCCACCAGACGTCGCGGCCGTCTTTCATATCGACGCCCTGCTGGGTGCGTTCCAGCACGATGACGGTTTCGATGCTCGGGCAACCGTGGTCCAGCGCCTTGTCGCAGGCGGTTTTCAGTTGCACCACCTTGCCGCCGCGGTTGCCGCCGTCGGCGGTAATCACCATTTTGGCACCGGCGTCGTTGATGCGGTCACGCAGGGATTCCGCCGAGAAGCCGCCGAACACCACCGAGTGAATGGCGCCGATACGGGCGCAGGCCTGCATGGCGATCACCGCTTCCGGCACCATCGGCATGTAGATGACCACGCGGTCGCCTTTTTCGATGCCTTTCGCTTTCAGTGCGTTGGCGAACTGGCTGACCTGGTCGGTGAGTTGCTGATAAGTGTATTGGGTGACGTCGCCTTTTTCGCCTTCGAAAATGATGGCGGTTTTATCGGCCTTGTCGGCGAGGTGGCGATCCAGACAGTTGTGGGAGACATTCAGGTTGCCGTCGGCAAACCATTGGTAATGGGGTGCCTTGCTGTCGTCGAGAATCTGGGTGAAAGGCTTTTGCCAGTCGAGCAGGGTGCTGGCCTGTTCCGCCCAGAAACCGGTGTAATCTTCAGACGCCTTTTTATGCAGAGCATCGAAATCCGCTTGCTGGATTCGGGCACTGGCTGCGAACTCTTTAGAGGGTTCGAATTGGCGATCTTCGATCAGTACGGAATCAATATTAGTGTCAGTCATGCCCTCTCCAATATAGCGTGTCGTTGATGAGTGTTGATTAATGAAGTACTTATGATTTTTTTAGCAACGCTCTGCAGCGCATGTCATTCAGTATGCGAAGGATACCGAGGAGATAATTTTAACTCAACTTGAAGGCGCCGGGATATGCGGTTTTGCAGGCACTCGGCGCGCATCCCAGGTTTCCAGCGCCCACTGCCAGAACACCTCCGGTGTGGCATGCTGCAGGTCAGGGTCCGGCGCCTGGTTGAGAAAGCTCATCACCTGCACCAGGGCCCGGACCGGTTGACGCCTGGACAGGGCCGGCGCCCGGGTCTGTTTGCTGAGTTTGTCGCCGGCCCGGTTGATCGCAATCGGCAGGTGACTGTATTCCGGGGTGGGGAGATTGAGTAGCTGCTGGAGAAAGATCTGTCGCGGCGTGGAGTCGAGCAGGTCGTAGCCGCGCACCACGTGGCTGATCTGTTGAAAGGCATCGTCCACCACTACGGCCAGCTGGTAGGCGAACAGGCTGTCACGACGACGCACGATGAAGTCGCCCAGCTCGCGGCGCAGGTTTTGCCGATAGTCGCCCATGATGTCATCGTGAAAGCCGATCGGACGATCGTCGGTACGCACCCGAATGGCATGTTCGACATGGGCCGGGTGCCGGGCCTGTTCGCAGGTCCCGGGGTAGATCAGCCCCAGTTTGCCCATTTCCGCCTGTTCGCGCAGGTCGCGACGACTGCAGATGCAGCGGTAGGTTCGCTGTTGTTCCTGTAGCTGCTGCAAGGCCTGTTGATAGGCCTCCTTGCGCTCGGTCTGATACAACACCTCGCCATCCCATTCAAAACCGTAGTCCTCCAGGGTGAACAGGATATCGTCGGCAGCGCCTTCGACATTGCGCAGTTCGTCGACGTCTTCCATACGCACCAGCCACTCGCCGGCATGGGAACGGGCTTCGAGGTAACTGCCCACGGCAGCGATCAGCGAACCGAAATGCAACGGACCGGTGGGCGAAGGTGCGAAGCGACCTCGATAGGGGGCAGGGTCGGGTGAAGCCTGTGCGGAGGAGTCGGACATCAGCGCGCCGGACCGAAATGAAAAAGGCCGGATGGTCCGGCCTTGAGGTGATTACTTGCCTCGGGTCTGCTTTTCCTTGATTTCGTCAAGGCTCTTGCAGTCGATGCACTGGTTGGCTGTGGGGCGGGCTTCCAGGCGGCGGATGCCGATTTCCACACCACAGGTTTCGCAGTAACCGTATTCGTGGTTGTCGAGCTGATCCAGTGATTCGTTGATTTTCTTGATCAGCTTGCGCTCACGATCGCGGGTACGCAGTTCCAGGCTGAATTCTTCTTCCTGCGAGGCGCGGTCGGCGGGATCGGGAAAGTTAGCCGCATCGTCCTTCATGTGTTCAACGGTACGATCCACTTCCTGCATCAGCTCCGCCTTCCAGTCCTCGAGTATCTTACGGAAGTGCGCAACCTGTTTGTCATTCATATACGCTTCGCCCTTCTTTTCTTTATAGGGCTCGAAGTTGTGTAGCTTTTGTGCCGCAGAGTTATCTGCCATCGAAATCTCCGATTTTTCTACTGTGCCAGAAGACGCACGAAAAACAGAAAAAATAAGCGTCCCGGCAATGGTGGCTCTAAATCAAGCGGGGTAATTTACCCTGTCTTAAGGCAATTTGCGAGTATTTTAGTACCCATTTAGCGCTTTTGGGTCTTTTCGACGCGGCCGAAGATTCGCCCCTGGTGCAGCCTGAGCTGGATGCTGTCGCCCGGCTGGACCTGCTCGGCCCGGGTCAGGGTCTGGCCCGAGCCATCACTGGCAATGGCATAGCCGCGGGCCAGGGTCTGCAGCGGACTGACCGCCTGCATGGTGCGGCTGAGCAGGGCAAGTTGTTGTTTTCTGGATGATAAACCCTGAGTCATTGCACGTTGCAGACGATTGCCCAGCTGCTCGAGCTGTTGCCGGCCCAGCTCGATTCGATGCTCCGGCGAGGCGCTGAGCAGTCTCGACATCAGGTAATGGAGCTGGCTTTCCTGGTCACGAAGCTGGTATTGCCAGGCGGTGATCAGCCGTTGCTGCAGGTCGTCCAGGCGTTGGCTCTGCTGCTCCAGCAGGCTGAGCGGGTGGCGTTGCTGCAGGCGCATGCGCAACCAGCCGAGCTTTTCCGTCAGGCGCTCGATTTTGTCGCTGACCAGCTGCGCCAGGCGTTGCTGGTACCAGTCGAATTCCTGCAGCCAGGCGTCCCGGTCCGGGCTGATCAGTTCGGCCGCGGCGGAGGGGGTGGGCGCGCGCAGGTCGGCGGCGAAATCGGCAATGCTGAAGTCGATCTCATGGCCGACGCCGCAGATGACCGGGATTTTGCAGGCCACCACCGCCCGGGCGACGATTTCCTCGTTGAACGACCACAGGTCTTCCAGCGACCCGCCGCCCCGCACCAGCAGCAGCACATCGCAGTCCTTACGCTTTGACGCCAGCGCCAGGGTCGCGGCGATTTTCTGTGCCGCGCCTTCACCCTGAACCGGCACCGGATAAACCAGCACCGGCAGGCCCGGGAAGCGTCGCCGCAGTACGCTCAGCACGTCGCGGATGGCGGCGCCGGTCGGCGAGGTGATGACGCCGACCCGTTGCGGAAACTCGGGGATGGGTAATTTAAGGTCTTCATCGAACAGGCCTTCCGCCGCCAGTTTCGCTTTCAGCGCGTCGAAAGCCTGTTGCAGGGCGCCCAGTCCGGCATCCTCCATGTGCTCGGCGATGAGCTGGAATTCGCCCCGCGCCTCGTACAGGCTGACCTTGGCGCGAATGCGCACCTGCTGGCCGTTATGCGGTTTGAAGCCGAGAAACTGATTGCGGCCGCGGAACATGGCGCAGCGTACCTGGGCGCGATCGTCTTTCAACGAGAAATACATATGCCCGGAAGCCGGCTGGGCCAGGTTGGAAATCTCCCCTTCGATCCAGATCAGCGGAAATTCGCTCTCCAGCAGACCGCGTATGGTCTGGTTGAACTCCGCGACGGTGTAAACCGTGCGTTCCGGTGCTGTGATGTGGTCACTCATGGCGGGCATGATAGTGAGCCGGGGGTGGCGCTGGCAAGTGTCATGGGGTTTTCACAGGCGAAAAAAAAACCGGGTGCTATGACGTCGACCCGGTTTTTTGATTTCAGCCCGCAGGGAGCTGGTTTGACCACTGAATAGAACGGCGATTTACATCGGGCCGGCGCCCTGCTGATTTTTCGCCTGGATCAGTGCCAGTTCACTCTGGCGTTTGGCTTTGTTGGCCAGGCCGGTCGCCTTATCGTAGTCGCCAGACTTGGCGGCTGCTTCGGCTTTTTTGATGATCTTGCCGGTATCACGCCATTCGTTTTGGGCTTTTTTGGCTTGTGAAAGCGCCATTTTGGCGTCGCTCAGGGCTTTGTTGAAATCTTCAGGACTGGCCGACTTTGTTCCTCCGGAACAACCGACTGCAATCAGGCCCGCGAAAATCATACCCACCAGGGTTTTTGCGTGGTTCATATGGAGACCTCTGTGGTAATTACTTTTTATATTAGAATTTCACCGAATCAGGCATTCGGCGCCCTAAAAACATATTTAAAGGGTTAGCAGATTGTAACCAAGGTGGAATATGATGCAAGTTGTCATTCTGCCTGTTCCCCTCCGAGGGTGGAAAATCGCCCCGC
>CBDULQ010000106.1:0-12157 GCA_965368115.1 uncultured Gammaproteobacteria bacterium
GTACTTACGCTTCCGAGATGACGCTGGATAGCAGTGACGTTGTGCTTTATTACCGTCTGCTCGACAACTGGGTTAACTTCGACCTGGGTCTGAATCTGCGTACCATCGACGGCAAGTTCCAGGTCGGTACCGAAGTTCAGGACGTGTCGGAAACCATTCCCATGGTGTATGCCGCAGCACAGTTCGATTTACCTTTTACCGGTTTTTCCATTGGCGCCGACTACAACTACGTGAGTTATGACGGCAGCACCATGACCGACATGCGTGTGCGTGGTATCTATGAAACCGGCCCACTGGGATTCGAATTGGGTCTGCGCACCACATCGCTTGAACTGGATGATGTGGACGGCATCAACGCCAACGTGGATTTCGATGGCCTGATGATGGGTGTATTCCTGCATTTCTAATCGCCCATGCAGGCAGCGAAGTGGTTATTGCCTCATGAAAGCAATCTGGAATAACACAGTCATCGCGGAGTCCGAAGAGGTCATCGAAATCGAGGGAAGTTATTATTTTCCGCCGGCTTCGGTGAATCAGGAATATCTGCAGGCCAGCGATCGGATCTCTTACTGTCCATGGAAGGGCAGGGCACACTATTATTCCCTGGTGGTCGGTGGAGAGGTCAATCGCAACGCGGTGTGGAGTTATTCCAGTCCCAAGACCTACGCCCGTGCCGTTACCGGTTATATGGCATTCTGGAATGGTGTCGAGCTGGTTGATTAAGAATTGATCTGTTGAATGAATCAGGCCGCTACGAGTTAGCGGCCTTTTGTTGTTTTGGTAGTTGCATATACAACTATTAACGTTATACTGGAGCAATGTTCGAGCGCTGCCTGTATTTTAATCTCAATGCCCTGACCCGAGCGGTAAACCGTATCTGGGATGACGCTTTTGCCGAATTCGATCTATCGCCGTCGCATGCCTATCTGTTGCGGCTGGTACTGGCAACGCCCGGGTTGTCACCGAAACAGCTGAGTGGCGAGTTGAAGCTGGAAAAGTCGACCGTGACGCGGTTCCTGCATGCGCTGCAGGACCGCAGCCTGATTCTGCGCAAGGCGGGCCAGGCCGGTGACGCGCGGGAACAGGGTATTTATCCGACACGTAAGGCACAGCAAATGGCAGGCAGGCTGGAACAGCGTGGAGAAGAACTGTTTCAGCGCATGATCGGTGCACTGGGTAAACGACAATTGACAGAGCTGGTGACACAACTCAGACATATCGAACAGTCGCTCAGATAATATTCGACACCGGAAGCATCGCTTCCGTTTTTTAACGCAATAAAGTTGTATGTACAACTATAAAAGGAGGCAAGAATGGAATTACAGATCAACGGTGGAGAAAAAGTCGAGGATCCGAATACGCCATATGCCGCATTGGTTCATTTTTATACGGCATTCAATCTGGCGAACGAAGATATGATGAAGGATTGCTGGTTACAGACCGAGCAGGCTTCCATGTCCAATCCTCTGGGTGGTGTGAAACGGGGCTGGTCGGCGATTGCCGAGGTCTATGAAAAGATTTTCAATGGGCCGGCGCAGGTCTTCGTCGAGTTTTATGATTACAGTATTTACGAAACTGGCGACATGTTCTGTGCAGTCGGCCGGGAACGCGGCCACCTGGACATCGATCAGCAACGCATTGAGCTGAAAATTCGAACCTCACGCATTTATTGTCGCGATCAGGGGGACTGGAAACAGTTGCATCATCACGGTTCGATGGATGATGCGGATTTATTGCAGCGTTATCAGTCGATCCTGAGCGGACGCTGAAACAATGCGGCGACCTTGCTCTCAGTTCAGCAGGTCGCCGAACACGCTGCGTAGAATTTCAGTGGTACGTTCGGCGGGATTCTCGCGAATCAGTTTTTCCTCTTCCGCAATTTTAACGAACAGGCCGTCGATGGCCTTATCCGTGACGTACTGGTCGATATCCAGGCTGTCCTCGTCAATGTAACTGGCGAGGAAGCCGGCTTTGCTGATCATTGTCTTGTAGCTGCGGGTAACGCCGACCGAGTCGGTGGCATTGCTGACAATGGGTTTGATCGCCTGCTGCAAATGACCGGCGCTGGTGCGTCTGAAATATTGGGTCGCCGCATCCGGTTCGCCTTTAAGGATGCCCATGGCATCCTGGAGGGTCATCTGTTTGACGGCGTTCACCAGGATATCAGTGGTTTTCGGTACGGCTTTTTCCGCAGCGCGGTTCATGGTGGTGATGAACTGGTCGGCATATTTGTCTTTGCCGATTTTACGCAGGCCGCGTTCGACTTTGCTTAACGAATCGGGCATCAGGATCTTGACGCTGGCATCCTGGAGAAATCCATCATTCTTGCCCAGGGTGGTGACGGCCTTGTCGACGCCCTTGTTCAGCGCCTGTTTCAGGCCGCTGACGATGAGCTGTTGATTACTGCTCGATGTTTCGCTAGTGGGTGCGGCGGGTTCGTCCGGTTTGACACTGTCTTTGAGTTTATCGAAAAAATCCCCCAGTCCGGCCTGGGCACTACCCAGAGTGATCAGCGAAACGAGGGTGCAGTAGCTCAGTAAGGCTTTGAGTTTCATTCGTTTTTCCTGTGTGTCGAGATCCGGCCGGCGGCTGTTATTGCCTGGGATTTATGGGGGAAATTGTACCAGAGTTCCCGGTCTGGTACATTGCGCCCATGTCACAGTTACAGACCCATACAGACGTTTCTACAGCCGATGATCAGGTGGCGCTGAAAGCCATCTACCTGGCCGGCCTTCGCAAGCGATTCAAGTCGGAAATCAATCGCATGACCGGAGGTGATATGGCTGCATTGCTGCGCGAACGAGAGGACGCGGACCAGCTCGGATTTCTGATGAGCTACGTCTATGTCTGGCACTGGCTGCAACACAATGTGCCGGCTGAATATCGGGCGGACATGCTGTCGGCGTTCAGCAAAGGGCCGCAGGCTTTTCTGATGAACATGCTGTTGAACGCGGATGATCTCGAGTCGTTCGTGAGTGCTTATATCGATCACTGGCAAAACTACCAGGGAGCGCCCCAGTTACAGCAACAGCATTGTCTGGCGTTATTGCAGCGGCATGGCGATGATCGGTCACGAATGATCGACGATATCGTACAGCTCTGGAACAGCCTGCATCTATTCGAGCGTAGTTACAGCATTGCTTATCGTGACCTGGCTCAGGAGGAAAAAGAACGCTACAGGGAAATGCTGGGGCCGGAGGATCACCAGCGACTTGCGTTGATCGACGCACTGGATGAGGTTGTCGGCGAACCGATTCGTTTCGACAAGCTCGGGCTGATTCCGCACATGGGTTGTCCGCAAACCTGTCGCCATTGCATGTTCATTTTTCGACCTTTGTTGAAAGATAAACAGGATCCGGATCAGCTTTACCAGCAGGTCGACCAGTTGACCAGTAGTGTGCTGTTTACCGGCGGCGATCTGAGCAAACATCTGGATCATTTTTATCATGCCATTTCCAGTATGCCCCATGTCAGTACTTTTGCAATTCTGCTCAATGGTGATTTTGCCGATAGTCGTGAAGTAACCCGCTCAACCCTGGAAGCTATGGCCCGTGCTGTACGTCGGCGGGCGCCGCACTGGTCGAAGGCGCGGGTGATTCTGCAGATCAGTTTTGACGAATTTCATCAGGAAGTTTATCTGGACAAGAAAGGTCGCCTTAAGGAGCGCATCCCGGTGACAAAGATTGCCAATATCGTTGAAGCGGCGCCGCGCTTTGGTGATGAGATTCAGCTTTGCCTGGTCCATAAGCAACATGCCCTTAATTTTTCGATGGACTTATTCAGAAAGGGTGTGTTTGCACGTCTGGCCAGTGAACTCGGTCGTCGCGGTCACCAGGTTCAGGTGGTATCCGCCGCACCGTCGGCACGCCTTAAAATCAATCCACAGAATCGGCAACAGCCGGGTCAGGTGATTAAGGACGCCAGCTTCGTGCTCAGCGATTATCCGGATGTACCGATGATGCTGACCAGTTCCACCATGGACGGTTACGGTCGTGCTTCGATGATGGATGTCGGTGAAACGGTCAACGAAAAAGATCTGCTGGATCATTTGCTCAAGCACGGTGATGCACAGGGCGAATTTTTCGATATCGACCTGATGTTCTGGTTCAACGGCTGGGCCACACTGTTTTCCGCCGTGCATATCTGCCTGGGACATGTGTTTGACGAGGGTATGGATACGGTTATCAGGCGTCTGCGTAAGGATCCCCTGGCGGCAGCCCTGCATGGTTTTGATACACGATTACTGGATTACTACGCAGAAATCCGCCCCGATCTGGCCCAGAAAATCGAAACTGCGACCGGTCCGCATCATCTGTTTCATATGCTGACGGAAGACGCGGAAGTGCGTTTGCATATGACACGTCGTCTCATCGAGTCTCGGTGACAAATTCCTTTTTTTCGGTTTTAAGTATCCATTTGTCGAAGCTCCATTCTCCTTGTGATTTTCATGGCTATTCATTCTAACTAGAATAAACATTACATGTGAATTTAAGTCGTGGTTAAGGCGTTTTTAACTATACTCAGAAAAACGTGTTGCTGTAACAGTGGTTCCCTGTCTTGTTTCGTCTCAGGATTGTAAATGTCAGCGAAATTGGTCAAACCGACAATTGTCTTCAAAGTCACCGTGCTTGCTGCCAGTATTGCTGTCCTGGGTTCATTTCTGATGGGCTACTTCATTTCCCACGCCGCGACCGATGTCGTATATAAGGATGAAGTGAAGTATCTCGGTTTCGTGACCCAGACCAAAGCTCAGGAGTTGAAGAGCCGTACTGCGACATTGGTGCGTGACGTGACCTACCTTGCCGGTACACCGCCGATTATGGGCATTCCTCGCAGTCTCGAAAACAATGGCATCGATCCCGCCGATGAATCTACCGTCGAAGAATGGAAAATGCGTCTGGGTACTATTTTTTCCGAACTCAGTCGCGCTAAACCTTTTTATCAGCAGATTCGCTATATCGGTGTAGCGGACCGGGGCCGGGAGCTGGTACGGGTCAACAATTTTGGCGATGGTATACAGGTAGTGCCGGAAAATAAATTACAGCAGAAGGCGCAGCGGCCCTATTTTATTAATGGTCTTAAGATCTCTCCCGATAAGGTTTTTCTTTCATCCATCGAACTCAATCGTGAACATGGCGAAATTTCCTTGCCGCGTACACCGGTGATTCGGGCGGTCAAGCCCATCATGTTCAAGGGTGAAGTGTTTGGCCTTGTTATCATCAATATGGATTTACGCCCGCTCTTCCAGCAACTGGCAAGCCAGGTTCCTGATGGTGCAGAGGTTTACCTGGTGAATCAGAATGGCTATTTTCTTGAGCATCAGGATGCCTCTAAAACCTTTGGTTTTGAATTTGGTAAGGATATTCGTATCCAACAGATGTATCAAAATTTCGATCCTGCACAGGAAGTGGCTATCTATAAAAATGAGTATCATCAACAACAGGATGCCGATGTCGTTCATTTATCCCGCGCGTTTTACGATAAACTGGATGCAAATCGATATGTGGCGGTTTTGCTCGCTGTCCCACAACAAAGCCTGATTGATAAATCGGCTGAGATTCGTCGTACTATTCTGCAGCTGGTGCTTGTGCTGATGTTGATCAGCATACTTGCGGCGGGCCTGCTGGCCCGACGTTTGATTAAACCTCTACGCTTGATCGCCCAGGCATCGGAAGACCTGGTCCAGGGCAATGAAGTCGATTACCTGCCGCTGGAACAGCGGGATGAGATCGGTGATCTGGCACGATCGTTCGAAAATATGCGTCATCAGCTCCAGGATAAGAATAAAGAATTGCTGGAAAGTCAGGCGCAATCGCATCATGCCAATAAACTGGCATCGTTGGGCGAAATGGCCAGCGGTATGGCGCATGAAATCAATACGCCGATTCAGACCATCAATCTGATTGCGCAACGGGTCAAGCGGCGCAAGGAAAACTTAACCTATGAGGACATCGGTGACGATATGGACAAGATTTGTGACAACATCAACAAGGTGTCACAAATTATAGAAAGCCTGAGAAAGGTATCTCGTAATTCGAGTCGTGATGACTTTGCGACGGTCAAGGTTGGCGAAGTGCTCGATGATGCACTGCAGATTACTCGTGAGCGTTTTCGTATTCGTGGTATTGATTTCAAATGCACGTTTAAGGATATCGACCGGGATGCCGAAATTGAATGCAAGCGTATTTCGATCGCCCAGATTCTGATCAATCTGTTAAATAATGCTCACGACGAAGTGGCCGGGATGAACCCGGCCTGGATAGAACTGGAAGTATCAGCCAGTAATGGGGATGTGATGTTCTCAATGACGGACAGTGGTCACGGAATTCCTGTTGATATTCAGGGAAAATTATTCGAGCCCCTGTTCACTACCAAAGAAATCGGCAAGGGGACCGGTTTGGGATTGAGCATTTCCCGGGAGATCGCTCGCAATCACCAGGGCGATCTGTATTACGATGCGACCTGTGAACATACCCGGTTTGTTCTGGTCATTCCCAGAAAACAGCGGCAGAACGATAATCAACATTTCGGTGGCTCCCATGGATAAAACAGTACTGGTCGTAGAAGACGAGCCTTCACTGCGTGAGATGATTTCGATCATTCTGCAGGACGAAGGTTTTATGACCTACGAGGCCGAAAACGGTGAGCGGGCAGTGGCCTTACTGGGTGAGCATGTCGTTGATCTGGTGCTGTCCGATATCAGTATGCCGAAGATGGATGGTCTTGAACTCGGGCTGTACTGCAAGGAGCATTTTCCCGAACTGCCTTTTGTGCTGATGTCAGGCGGTAGTCGTGAACTGCAGAATATCGATGAGGAAGGCTACCTGGAATCCGGTAAGGAAATCACCCAGGCCCGTTTCGTTTTGCAGAAACCGTTCGACCTGGACGCGTTTATGAAAGTGATTAATGAATGCCTGCCCTGATCGACAGCTACCCGATTGAAGTTTAATGGATGTTGGCCAGGGCGTTGTTATTGAACATCCGATGTTTAACATGTTGCAGATTGTCGATGGGGCAGCCGTGGGCGTTGATTTTTACACCGCGCGGTGTGTTGGGGCAGCGGTCGCGAAAGTCGGGAATACCATCTGCATCGGTTTGCAGGGGACATCCACGGTTGTTAACACCGCGGGATAATTCTTCGAAACTGTTGAGGGGACAGTGATCCTTGTAGTCGGGTATGCCGTCGTGGTCCATATCGGACGGTTTGCCGGCGAGGCTTTGTGTGCTGATCAGCAGCACAGTTATGGCGAGCAGGGATTTGATCAGTTTCATCTTGTCATTAACCCGGTCTAATCAGTTGTATCGAAACGGGTTGCCAGCGGCTTAAATGGTCGGTGGCAGTTCGAGCTTAAACTTATAGCAACGTAAACAGGATAATAATGTGGTTTTTATCACAGATATCCGGGCATGAGGGTGAAAAAGGCTAAAACCGGGAATCCTTCACCCGGAATACACCCGTCTGAATTGGCCTCGGTGGGTGGGTCGAGTCCAGTAGTCGATAGCGGTTGACGGGTATCCGCGCATAAAAAAAGGGACAGACTTGCGTCTGTCCCTTCAGTCTTTCGGTTGTCGGAACGCTTACTTGTTACGCTCAGCGACTTCCTTGATGACCTCTTCCGCGATGTTGTTCGGGCAGGCAGAGTAGTGGGAGAACTCCATGGAGAACTGGCCACGGCCTGAGGTCATGGTGCGCAGGTCACCGATGTAACCGAACATTTCACTCAGCGGTGCATCGGCCTTGATGCGTACGCCGGTCGGACCCGCTTCCTGGGACTTGATCATGCCGCGACGACGGTTCAGGTCACCGATAACATCACCCACGTGATCTTCCGGGGTGAATACGTCCACTTTCATGATCGGCTCCAGCAACTGCGGTGACGCTTTGGGTACGGACTGACGATACGCGGCTTTCGCAGCGATTTCATAAGCGATGGCTGAAGAGTCAACCGCGTGGAATGCACCGTCAACCAGGGTCACTTTCACATCCAGCAGCGGGAAGCCGGCCAGGGTGCCTTTGTCCATGCTGACTTTGAAGCCTTTATCAACCGCAGGCCAGAACTCGCGAGGCACGTTACCACCGGTAACCACAGACTCGAACTGGTAGCCGCTGTTGGTTTCGCCCGGCTCGATGATGTAATCGATCTTCGCGAACTGACCAGAACCACCGGTCTGCTTTTTGTGGGTGTAGCTGTCTTCAACACGCTGGGTGATGGTTTCGCGGTAGGCCACCTGCGGTTTACCCACTACAACTTCGATGCCGTGAGTACGCTTCAGGATGTCGACTTTGATATCCAGGTGCAGTTCGCCCATACCTTTCAGGATGGTCTCACCACTTTCCTCATCGGTTTCGACGCGGAATGAAGGATCTTCCTGCACCATCTTGTTCAGCGCGAGACCCATTTTCTCGGCCGAGCCCTTGTCTTTCGGAGCAACGGCAATCGAGATAACGGGATCCGGGAACACCATGGGTTCCAGAGTCGCCGGGTGGTCAGGATCGCACAGGGTGTGACCAGTCTGTACGTTCTTCATGCCCACAACCGCGATGATGTCGCCGGCCTGTGCGGAATCGATTTCCTCACGTTCGTTGGCGTGCATCATTACCATGCGGCCGATACGTTCGGTTTTACCGGTGAAGGTGTTCAGAATAGTGTCACCCTTCTTCATGCGGCCGGAGTAGATACGGATAAAGGTCAGGGCGCCGAAACGGTCGTCCATGATCTTGAATGCCAGTGCGCGCAGCGGCTTTTCAGGATCAACGGTGGCGACTTCGCCGGTCTCGTTACCTTCCATGTCCACTTCGGGCTGGGGCTCGACTTCAGTCGGACTGGGCAGGTAATCAACAACCGCATCCAGCACCAGCTGCACACCCTTGTTCTTGAACGAGGAACCACAGTAGGTGGGGAAGAAGTCCAGGTTGATCGTACCCTTGCGGATGCAGCGCTTGATGTCTTCGATGGAGGGCTCGTTGCCTTCCAGGTATTGTTCCATCAGCTCGTCATCCTGCTCGACGGCGGTTTCGATCAGCTTTTCACGCCATTCTTCAACGTCATCCGCCATGTCGGCCGGTACGTCTTCCAGGGTGTAGTTGAGTGGGTCACCGGAATCGTCCCAGACCCATGCTTTACGGGTCAGCAGATCGACCACGCCTTTCAGGTTTTCTTCTACACCAATCGGCAGCACCATCACCAGCGGGTGGGCGCCCAGCACGTCTTCGACCTGCTTGACCACGCGGTAAAAGTCGGCACCGATACGGTCCAGCTTGTTGACGTAGATGATACGGGCAACTTCGGATTCGTTGGCATAGCGCCAGTTGGTTTCAGACTGGGGCTCAACACCGCCGGACGCACAGAATACGCCGACACCGCCGTCCAGTACTTTCAGTGAACGATACACTTCGATGGTGAAGTCCACGTGTCCCGGGGTGTCGATGATGTTGAACTGGTGACCGTTCCAGAAACAGGTGGTTGCGGCAGACTGGATGGTGATACCACGCTCGGCTTCCTGTTCCATGAAGTCGGTGGTGGCGGCGCCATCGTGCACTTCACCGATTTTGTGAATCTTACCGGTGAGCTTGAGGATACGCTCTGTGGTGGTGGTTTTACCCGCGTCCACGTGGGCAAAAATACCGATATTTCGGTAAAGGCTTAGGTCTGTCATGATCTTAACTCTTGGTTAGCTTCAAAAATATTCTGTACCGGCGCTGCAAGGGACTGCAGCAGCTCCGAGCAAAACTCATAAATATCAACAGCTTGCAGCTCGGCCGACGAGATGAGCCGAGACCGAAATCAGGATAAATCTGAGGGGGTCCCGAAGCCGTTTATGCAAACCGCTTAAAATGGGGGCGTATGATACCAAAAATCACTGAATTTGAATGAAAAACTTGGTGTTTTTTCAATAAATTTCAGCGTTCCAGACGCAGGACGCCGTTTCCCCCTGCGGAGAAACGGCGTCCCATGGATGGCAGGCCTTGTCGGCTTGCCCGATTGCGCCTACAGGCCCTTGCAGTTGGCGTAGTAGGTGACGGTTGCCGGCCAGTCGGAGAAGATACCGATGATGCCCACATCCTCTGCCAGCACGTCCAGCATGCTGTAGGTGTCGCCGTCGTTGTTGATGGCCGAGTTGACCGACTGGTGATACCAGCCGCCACCTGAAGCCAGCAGGCCGGAGCGCTCCAGAGTCCAGGTGATGATATCCAGGTCAGCGGATTTCGCGGCCATGGCATAAGTGGACGGGACGATGTTGTCGCTACCGTCGGTGTCCACCAGCATCCACATCGGCGGTGCGATGATGTTCACGCCCATGCCGGCCAGTTCACCCATGTTGGGTGACCAGGTGCCCGGATCGCGAAAATCGAAACCGGGCAGGTCGTAGCGGCCATCCAGGAATACCGCCTGCTTGCCGAAAGCAGGCTCATTATGGATCCAGTACAGTACGTCATCCAGATTGAACGACTGGGCGAAAACACGGCTCGGTTTGACGCCGGCGGCCTTGTACTCGTCGATCATCTGCTGGGCATAGTCCTGCTGGGTGTAATCACCCTCGTAAGGCATATCGACACTGGCGCCCTTCAGCTCCGGCGTCATTTTCACGCCCAGCGACTTGAACAGCTCGATGCTTTCCTTATGGGTCATCAGGGTGCCGTTCTGGGTGTACAGATCAGTGCGCCAGTTTGCGGTGGCGTTCATATACTCGGCCACGGTGGTGGCGCCGGGATTGGCGGCATCCATTTTGCCTTTCAGGGTTTTAAACTCGTCCAGGGTGATGTCACTGGTGCAGCAACGAGCCTGGGCTGGTGTAACCAGGTTGCCGTCCGCATCATAGACCGCCGGGGAGAAGGGTACAGAACACTTGGCGGCCAGCGGGGTGGCCAGGATGTTAGTCGTGGTGTGCAGGTCGCACTGGGAGTGGCGGCATACCAGTTCGCGATCCTTGGTAAAGGTGACATCACATTCCACGATGCCGGCGCCCATCTGTGCGGCGGCAACATAGGATTCACGGGTATGTTCGGGGAACTGCATGGCGGCACCGCGATGGCCGATGGAAAAATCGGTTTTACGGAAGGGTCCTTTTTTGCAGGTCTGCAATTCCTGCTTCAGTTCGCCTTCGTCCATATCCTCGACCAGATACAACGGACGTGGACCAAGCTGTGCACTGTTGCGGTATTTATTTTTGTAATCGTCTTTTTTACTTTTGTGTGATTTGACATGGTCGTACCAGCGCGAATCGGAATCCGCCATACTGATGTTACCTGCCAGCATGCCCACTGTTGCCAGCAGAACAGTGATGAATGTTGCCCGTTTCATTTTGTTGTCTCCATGATGTTTTTTTGATCCGGGCAATCTAGTCGGCCTGTATTACGCGGCGGTGACGAAAGGATCATGATCCGGTAACTGATTTATTACAGTTGTGCAGATGCGCTATGATTACGACATGATCTACAGCAAAAAGATCAGGGTTGCGGTAACCTAACATGTATATTGTTTAACAAGAGAGAGCAGTTATGTCGACACCTGTAACAGAATTACCCGGTATAGGACCCAAAACAGCAGAACAACTGGCCGAGCAGGGAATCGATACGATTCAGGCGTTACTCGATGCGGGTGTCGAACGACTGGCGCAGATTCCGGGCATTAGTCAGGCCAAGGCGGAAGCCTTTATACAGTCGGCAAGCGAACTGGCCGGAACGGAACAAACAGCGGCAGCGAGTGAACCCGAGGTCGAATCAGCCGCGGCGGTCGAATCACCGGCGCCGGTTCCCGTGCTGAGTGATGAAAGCGACGCAGAGTTGCTGGCGCAGAAGAAAAAGCGCAAGAAGAAGGACCGTAAAAAAGAAAAAGAAAAACGTAAAAAGAAAAACAAGGATCGCAAGAAAGAGAAGAAAAAGAAAAACAAGAACAAAAAACATAAAAAATAATCCATCGGACGGCGGTGTATTGCGATCTGCAATGCACCGTCCCTGTCCCTGATACCCGCGTTGATTGATATTTTCAATGTTCCCGCCCGGACAGCATCCGGCGCCCGGTAAATTGCCAAAATCCTCCGCCGCTTCGGAACATTCCTCCTGTACAGGGAACTAATTCCCTGTGACTCAATAACTATCAAAATCAGGAGATCTCTATGACACACGCTAAATTCTTCAGACCCGTACTGGCGCTGG
>CBDULQ010000107.1:0-12155 GCA_965368115.1 uncultured Gammaproteobacteria bacterium
AGGAGACGGAAGCATGAACCTGACAATCGGTCACCTGCTCGAAGCCTATCGCAACAAAACGCTGAATCCGGAACAGCTTGTCGACGACATTCTGGCATCATGTAAACAGTTCGATCATCACAACATCTGGATCAGTCTGTTATCAAAAGAACAGATCCAGCCTTATCTGGATGCACTGGAAAACCGCGACATCTGCAACCTGCCCCTGTACGGTATTCCTTTTGCCATTAAGGACAATATTGATCTCGCGGGCATACCGACAACAGCCGCATGCCCCGCCTACCGTTATGTGCCCGACGAATCCGCCTTTGTCGTTCAACAACTGATCGACGCCGGTGCCATACCCATCGGCAAGACCAATATGGACCAGTTCGCAACCGGGCTGGTCGGCACCCGATCTCCGGAACCCTGGGGCGCCTGTAAAAACGCCTTTGATCCCGAATATATTTCCGGGGGCTCCAGTTCCGGTTCCGCCGTCGCCGTTGCGCTCGGCCTGGTGAGTTTTTCACTGGGTACGGATACCGCCGGTTCCGGTCGCGTACCGGCTGCCTTCAATAACATCGTCGGACTGAAACCGACCCGCGGCCTGCTCAGTACCCGCGGCGTGGTACCCGCCTGCCGCAGCCTGGATTGCGTGAGTATTTTTGCACTGACCAGTGACGATGCCGAAGCGGTACTCGAACAGGCTGCGGTTTACGATGAACGGGATGCTTACTCACGGGAAAACCGCTTCGATAATAACGCTCGTCACTACGGTCACGTGGATAAACCGTTTACCTTTGCCGTACCTAAACCCGACCAGCTGGAATTTTTCGGCAATACCTCTGCACAACAACTGTTCGCCGAATCGGTGCACCAGTTGCAAAAACTGGGCGGTGTAATGCAGGAAATCGATTTCGCGCCGTTTTTAAACGCCGCGCGCCTGCTTTATGAAGGTCCCTGGGTAGCGGAACGTTATGTCGCTATCGAAGACATGATGACCCACCACGCAGATGAACTGCTACCGGTGATCCGCACCATCATCGGCGGGGCCGAAGGCAAAACCGCCATGGATGCGTTCAAAGCGGAATATGCTTTACAGGGTTATCGCAAACAGATCCAGGCCCAGCTCGATGAAGTCGATCTACTGGTCACACCCACCGCCGGCACCATCTACACCATCGATGACGTGAATGCGGAGCCGATCAAACTCAACAGTAACCTGGGTTATTACACCAATTATATGAATCTCGCCGACTGCACTTCGATTGCGGTCCCTGCCGGCTTTCTCGATAGCGGTCTGCCATTCGGCATCACATTGATAAGCAATGCCATGACGGATCGTAAGCTGCTCAGCTTCGCCAACCGTTGGCAGCAACAGCTGTCGCTGCAATTAGGCAAGACCGGATTGACGCATCCGCAGACCGGGAGCGCATCGATCGAAACTTCGACCTGCATTCCAGTCATTGTCTGCGGCGCACACCTCAACGAGCTACCGTTGAACTGGCAGCTCACCGAGCGTGGTGCACGTCTACTTGAAACCACCCTCACTGCGAATGCCTACCGTATGTATGCACTGAGCGGCGGCCCTCCGTTTCGTCCGGGCCTGATTCGTGACGACGCACAGGGCCGTGCTATCGAAATCGAAATATGGGACGTGCCACGCGAGCACTTCGGTTCATTCGTCGCGGGTATTCCCGCGCCACTGGGCATAGGCAAGGTGGAAACCCATGACGGCCGTTGGTTGCCGGGGTTCATCTGTGAAGGCTACGGCATCGAAGGCGCACGGGAGATCACTGAGCTGGGAGGCTGGCGTGCTTATCTGTCGACTATTTTGCAATCAGATTGATCCGCACCCATAAACTTCGATGTTTCTGCGTGTTTCGAATCCGGGGAACAGGCGATCGGCTTTGGTACTAATCGTCGAAACTAACATTGTATCGCGCAGCGCCTTGTTCAAGCCACTCCAGAAATAAAGCTGTCATTCGATCGACGCCGTCGTTCAAATCATCTTCGTCCAGGCCATTGGTTAAACCGCCTAGCTGGAAATGTCCCCATGCATCGGCAAACGTATGAACCTGCTGCCTGACTCTGGACACGGCTGCCGTCTGCCTGTTCAAAGCAACCGCACTGTTGAAGCCGTAATGCCTGAGAAAGTTTTCAATACCGCTGGCGCGTACTGAGCTGACTGTGGCCTCATATTCAGCTGCTGTCTGCTGGCGACCACCATAGTTTTCAGTTAATAGATCGACAATACTTGAATGCTGTTGTTCTGAATTAGTGGATATCTGGGTATAAGCACCCCAGGAATCAATATCTCCCCATAAATCTGCATCAGGTGACCGGGTTCGAAAATAGAATCTTGCCCGTTCATCTTCACTCACCGGATTATCCCGCTCCCAGGACCTGCTCAAATGACCTGCAAACTCGGTCGCCGCTGCGCCCACGTCACCGGACCAGGTCACAATGGCATAGTTCTGCCCCATACTCAGTAAACCGTAGGCCCGGTAATTTTCCGATCTGCGATCGACTGGCAGGGTATCTAGCCCAAGCACGAAATGATGGAAATCGATGACTTCGCCATTCGGCATCACCACAGCTTTGGTTTCCAGTAGTAATTGCCAGTCAGCGCTGTTCACAGTACGTTGATCTTGCGTGATACGTCCGGAAATATCTTCCCCGTAACCAATAATCGAATCGCCTTCCAGTTCACCGTCTTCCCCGATCTGTCGCAATCGTGTAATACGATCACGAAGCGAATCACTCCTGTGGGACGCTTCAAAAGCTGAAATCAGATCAAGGAACATAGCCCAGGGCATCAAAACCTGGGCAAACGCCGCTGCACCAACCCAGCCCTCCGGTGACTCGGTAGAAAGATCCCGAGCCTGGTCCGCAGCAATGTCGGCATTAATCTGATAGATACGGCTGCGTGCATCTTGTAATTGCTCATATACAATCTGCGTACCCTGTCCAGCTCTTGGCAATACTTCCTCCCAATATCTGACCGAACGCCGAGCATCACCAAGATCTGCTTGCAATTGCCGGCGATAACGTTCAACGATGACGAGATAGTCTGCTTCGGTGAAACGCACTTTAAACCATAAATTATCTACCCGGGTTCCATGTTCTTCTAATACAGTGACTTCGAGTGGCTGCAATGGCAACATGCCGATCCGGGTGTCCGACGAATCAGGCGTCGCACGCACCCAGAATTCAGATGCTTCGGATACCCTGGCTTGCAAGGGTTCGAAGCCACCCCTATAGGGCTCTCTGGGTGCAGGCTCGTTGTCTATTTCGTCGGCAACGTCATCAGCGGCCTGCTCATCTTCCGGTTGCTGACGCTCGGGTAAGCGACGCAGTAATTCATGGGAAACATAACCTTCGAGAGTGCGCCCGTTTATCTCGGTACGCACATGAATCCAGGCCTCTCCCCCCAATACCGTGACCACATGTCCTCGCGGCAAGTCCACCCAGGGCAGGCTCTCTCTCGACGGACCTCTATGTAGCGGTGTGCTCCAGGGCCGCACCTCCGCCTGAAACGGCGTGTCTTCCGGAACTCGGGGGATTTTTCGAATCACCGCGCCTGACCTGAAACCTGCGTCCATGCCACGCTGGTACTGCAATACGTGAGCCAGTTCATGACTAAACGTACGCCGTCCCGAAGAGGTATCGGGACTGAACTGGTCACGGGCAAAAAAGATATGGTTACGGTAGGCGAAGGCGGTCGCATCTAGCTGGCGGCTGATTCGATGAGAAAATTCATCGTTATGAACACGTATCGCATCAAGATTGCCATTCATCTTATCGCGGTAGATAAGCTTCAGGTATTCCGGTATGGCTAAACCTTCAGATTGTTCCAGCTGCTGTTCCAGGTCAGTCGTTTCATGATCGGAAATATTTTCCAATGCTTCCTTCGCATTACCATCAGCATGGCCGGACCCGGAATCTAGAATATTTCGTACTGATGAGAAAGACGTACCCGCACTGGAAGCCCGTGGATATGCATTCAAGGTACGCGAGTATCCCGCCGATGTATTGCCTTCTTTGACACGCGTCGTTTTCATGGCAACAGGCTATTCGTCCTGAGACTTATTTACGGAATGGGTTTTATAACTATTTCTCTGACATTCACAAATAAAGCGATCAAGGATTTGATCATTACAATTCCGGAATCACCACATCCGGACTCGACTGGTATGCTTTTGCCCATTCAATCAACTGCTTCACTTCAGTTGGCGTTGTCAGCCAGCCATAATGACCATCCCAGCCGAAATCACCGACGCCTGAATCTTCGGTTATACCGATTTCCGGATCGGAGAACCGGGCTTCAACTTCTCCGCCCGTAGGCACATACACAGTCTTGGGTTCCTCCCAGGTTCGCCACGCGCATCGCCGGCCTGCCGCGCCACTAGGGACACAGCCCAGAAACTCTGACTTTTCGATCATCACGATATCGGTTCGAGTACGCAATATCCAGTCAGCCCAGATGTATTTCTCGAATGACACCCGTAGACGATCCTGGTTGATGACCGGTGGCTTGCTCAACATGGGCAATTTTCTGATCTCGGCTATCGCTGTATTTATTTCACCGACCAGGGCATCGTAGTTTTCCGGTGAGTTCGACAGGTCGATCGATTCCAGCATATCGAGAATACTTTGCTTCGAGGATGCTATGGCGATATCGGTGTCACCCAGCACCTCATTCAGGTAGATGAGCGGGTCCTGCCCGGCGGATTGTTCACGGGCAGAGGAGACGTTGGTCGTGAGCACCTTATCAACCCCGGTTTGTACAATATCTTCTGTTGCGTTAACCACGGCATCTCGCTTGACTTCCGTAAGCCGCTTTAGCAGGGCCAGGCCCTGTAAAGTCGTTCCGGCCTGTAAGAGGGTAGAACCATAAGCCAGTGCCCCCATGGAAATGGCACTCATCGCGGCCATAATAATCGCGGCTCTTTCCGCATTCACCTGGTTTTGCGCATCTATCACCTGCTTATGTTTGCTGACAGCAAGCGCGTAAGCGGTATTAACATTTCTGAAAAAAGCCATCCAGTGATGACCATTGATATCAACCGTCTTGTAGAGCCGGTCTACTTCGTTACGCAGCTCCTGGATCTTCCAGCGTTTCTGGTCATCAGTTAGCGCGACATCGCTTGTCCCTTCACCAGACACTGGTGGTTCACGCTGTATTTCACCGGGGCTGCCATTCTGCTGGACGACATGCACCAGTTCGTGTGCAATTAGTCGTTTACCTTCCGTAGTTTGCGGCTGATACTGGTTCTCTCCAAACACGACATGATTACCCAGCGTAAATGCTCTGGCATTGAACTGCTTTGCCAGCATTGATGCCTCATGACCATGATGAATTTTAACATCCGACATATCCCGGTTGAGTTTTGAACTGAAAAACTGAACATCCCGTGAAGACATGGATTCATGTCCCAGCCGTCGAATCTGTGGCAGCGGGTTGCTTGCTGAAGAGATCCCTTCTCCGCTCATCGTTCCACCAGGCTGTCGTTTTAACTGAACCTGTTCCTCTTCTTCACACTCTTCACAGCGACGTTGAACAACTTTTTCATGGCCCATTGTTGATTCATTGATTTCGGCAGAGTCCTGAGATCCCATAATTCGATCCGCAACCCGGTCCGCTTCCTGCTCGAACACATCATCAGGCTGGCTAACCCTGAGTTTGGCCTGCGCACCGGATGCATGAAGTATTTGCTGAACCTGGGCATGTTGCTTAACGGAGGGTAAAGCAATCGCCGATTCTGATAAAGATTGTGATCGCAAAATCGATGTCGGCCGAGCTTTCTTAAATGTAACCATGTCAAACGATGTCCTGTTGCTGCTTTTCTGAATAGATCGAACTAAACGATTTGTAGCAAATTGGCTGAATGTACTTTTTCGCCTCCAAAGGTTTGTATGCGCAGGCGAAAATCTCCATTGCCCGGGCCAAGATTGCTGGTATAGGTCGAATAATAATGCATCGCGAACATCGCCTTCTGGCGTAACTCATCGTTACTCGCATCGAAATGATTTCCCTGTACCGTCAGGGAGTAGGCGGCCACACTATTATTAATATCACTAAATACATTTTCCGCAACGGTAATGAAACGCCAGGTATCCATAGCCCCGGCAAGCCATGGGCTGTTTGCACTACCCCCAATCAGCGTACCGGGTATCAGAGTCACGAGCTTATGCAGTGTATTTCCTGCTATTCTCATACTGCCACTGACATCGTAATCTATAGGTGTTTCGAGCTCCGGATGTGATTTAACGAATGGATCGGACCCCAGGTCGACACCCTGGTCGGCAGACTCGTTCAGCACCAGCTCCCCTTCAAACAGGTTGTCACTAATGCTTCCCATTACTGTCGCATCGGCCAGCCCCAGGCAACGGCCGAAACCAGTCACTATCGATATGCCTATATACCCATCAAGTAATTCGGCAACACCTGCCTCGGTGAGGTTTCTTTTTCCCAGCTCTTTATAAAAATTTTCAGCAGCTGCCTTAACACCCACTTTGGACGTCTCCAGAGAATAACGCCCTCTACGGGTAATACTCTTTGCACCGACGGATTTTGCTTTTTTGAAACGTACAAACCGGACGGGGTCATCGGGCAGACGCTCGATTAGCCTGTTCGGCTGGCTTTGCGTCCACTTCTTACGACTGGCAGCGGAGAGACCGGCGATTTTCTTTGCCGTTTCGCCCAGCAAGACATCATATCGCTCTACATCAGTCGCCGGATTCAGTGTCCCCAGCTCGGTAAGGTCTTTACCTATATCGGCCTTGCCCGAAAAACTCGTACCCTCGGGCAAAAGTACATCCGTCAATCCACCAATATTAGTGAGCTCCATCCATATCGAAGTCATATGATTTCCAGTCCAGTTGACTTCACATTCCTCTTCGCTACTAATCGAAACAATCGATTCCGCCTGTCGCCGACCATTCAACCGTTCGAAAACACAACCCTCTACATCGACACGATCAGCGGTTAGCAGAATTTGTCCCGCTGGCGCTTTCAGGGAAAAGGACACGTCTCGAAAAATAACTTCCTGCGCCTCGATCGTTAAACTACCCATTTCTTCTTCGATTATGACACTAGTAGAAGCTGTACCACTACCAACCAGCTTAAAAGTCGAAAATGTACGCCCGGGATCGGCGCTCAGATGATGTTCGCCAGGCAACAGGCACAGCACAACAGCAGGTGTTTTCCTCAGGTCATGGAAAGCATCGCCAAGGGTCGCGTATTGACCACCCTGCCCCACGACATAGGCACATCCTCCACCGCTATCCAGATTACAGAGAATCTCCAGTGCCTCGGCGACATTAGTCACGGAACTCAGCGCACTACACTGGCCACTGAAAGCGATATCCTCAGCCTGAATACTGCAGAGCTCGTCCAGAGCCTGCTGCACATTGGCCGCTTCAGCATAAAGTTTTTGACAACTATTGTTGAATGGAATATCTGAAGCATCGAGATGTGTACATAAATTATCAAGTGCCTGTTTAACCGTTTTTGCCTCGCCATACAGGTTTTCACAACCTGATTCGTAGCACACATCGTCAGCTTTAAGATCAGTTAAGCGGGGAAACCCTAAAGCCCTGCAGGCTTCGCCCGGGAATGGTGTGGCCACTCCCTCACTCACACTCGCCAGTATCAGATAATGATGATCAACCCCGTTAGGTAGCGCATTACTGAGGACCTTATCGTCCACATATTCTTGACGCTCCCGTAACGGGAACCACCAGAAGTCTCCCGCGAGAAAATCATGGCTAGTACCGTCTTTCAGGCCGAGAGTAACAATAAGCGAGCTCAAATTGATAGTCAGGTCATCATTGACTGAAACATGGGCCAGCGCATTCGCGTCGCCATCATCTTTAAGGCGCACACCCTTTTCGAACCCATGAATGTTCGTGCCTGTCTTTATCGGCTGCCAGTTAGCACCAACTCGCTTCAGCTCGATATATCCGTCCCAGCGACGTACAAAATCAAATACGGTACTACCGGCACTGTAACTTTCTACCAGCTCTCCGCGTTTGATGTGACTGTGTGTAGGCGAGATATAAGCTCCAAGGTGCTTTTCCGTTGTGCTATCAAATAACTCATACACCCAATGTCCACTGCTGAAGTCGACGGGCTCTTCGCCAATCTTATAGGCTTCGGCACCATTTTCACTGGACCACTTCAGGGTTATACGATCCGCCTCTCCTGAAGCGGAATAACGTACATGATGTACCTCCAGGCGAAACAGGTAATTTCCAACGCTGCTATCAAGGTCGACAAGGTCCGCGCAAGGGTCACAATCATTGGCAGATTCACTGCCGCTACGTAAACTCAGGGTTAACGGCGCATTACCTTTGTTCGGCAACGACTCGAGGCGTGCCTGTCTGGATGCCGGACACCACCTGATCTGCGCCATAGTCTGGCTCCGGGTACAGGTATCCGCGCCATGCAATCCCGGATCGAGTAATCGGGTATCTTCCAGATATGCGACCGAACGCTCCCATACATCCAGATAGAGTAGATAGTCCGTTTCAGTGATCGCCGGCGCCTCCGGATAATCGGCCTGGGCGTCATAGCCAAGCGGGTCTACCCCGGTAACCAGCGCAGGCACACCGTCAACATACGCTTTACCCGGCTTGATAGTCCCATCAGAATTTATCGCAAGACCGCCCTTCGCCGGAATCCCACTACCGATAGTGTCCAGCAATGAGCTTTCCAGGCGAAATTTCGATATATCTGACTGTTCGTTGATATCACTATCGGTCAGCATTCTTCCCTGCTGCTGATATACGCCTGAGTAACGCTTACCGTTCTGGTGGCTATCCCTGGATATCTGGGTTTTCACTTTTTTCTCTCCTGATGTTCAACAGTGGCTATCCGGCAGACTGTTGTTCAAAATGTGTTTAGCCTGGCTGACTTGTTTAATTCATCGCGTTTTAAGAACTTAATTCCGGTGGAGTACATAATAGACGGGCATCCGGGATCAACAGCGGCCGTATTCCCACGGGCAAATAGTCGGCCATTTTATCTATTACGGCCTGCCGCCCAAGGCAGTATCGAACATTATGAAATGCCCCCATCTCACCGCCGTCTTCCGAGCCCTTACAGATTTTATCTATCGTTGCCGGGTGAAGAACGCCTGCACCATAATCTTTATAACGATCCGCATAGAATACTGGCGCAGTAAATACGCATGTCTTTCTATACAGCAAATGATCGGCACTGAAACCTTTCGGCAGACATGAATAGCGGATACAGCCACCAACCGGATAGGCCACTGGCCCTGTGGCATTTCTACGAATTGTTCCGGCAAACACACAGTCGCTTGCCTGTATTGTTTTCGCAAAGGTCACCCCAAGCAGGGTACAGAATGCCATACGCACCAGACCGTCCAGCGCACGAATTTGCTCGAACAGAGTCGATACTGCATCGATGACCGGGCTTTCGACCGAGGCGGTTTCTACAATGACCTTTTTTACTGCACAGTTCTCGAACTCAACACGGCCCGCAGCACTAATCGTCAGAGTATTATCAATGCAGACATTTTCGAAACGATAGATAACATCATCGGATAGCGTCCTGGTTCCCGTTATACGCAGGGGAGTATCATTCAGGCCTCGAATCCGATAAACATTTTGCACGCTACCATTTTCCTTTCTCTGCAATTCTTCCAGCTCGACATGTTCCGGATGACTCTCAAGCTGGCCCCAGCTCAGGCTGATGTATTTATTGGGAAAAAATCCGGGCTCAGGCGGATAGTAAATCTGCAATCTACGCCCGTGAAAATGACCTCGACGCCAGTCAGGTTCGCGAATATCCACAGTGCGAAGCGATTTGTCTTCGTAGCTACCCGGAAAGCAGGCCGCCCCCAGAGAATTGGCCTGTCGCCACCACACGGGCTCCAGGCTATCTGCAAAATGGGTCTGTTTCGCAACTGGATTGCTCTCTTCGGATATAACGGCTCGTGAATGTCGACGGAAATCCACGGTCACCGCTGCAATACCCGGGTGCCGCGCCATCAACTGAGGCGGGGCATCGTCGACATCCAGCTCTTCATCCTCTCCCAATGCCGTTGCTGGTACGAGAGGCATGCCGACTCTCGGTGTCAACGCAATTCTTTGCCAGCCTTCCTGCAATTCCACTTCGAGACGTGATACCGCCTGAGCAATTTCCTCGGCTACGACTCCGGTGCCTTTTCCTTTTCTCCAGCTCACGGCGTTAGCAATTTCCTCGCGCTGCCCTGCCGCACTCGGCGATACCAGTCGCACATCCAGCAATTGAGCCAGATAAGGCAATACCCAGTCCTGGCACACGCTGCCCTGCGGATCATCATTATCCGGGAAGATGTCTGCCAGACGCTGTTCCAGGGTGGCGTCGATTTTGTCCAGAAATTCACCACACGCATCAAGATATCTGGCCAGATCACCCAGTGCGACTATCTTTCCGTCTGTCAAAACATGATTGTCTCTGGCCCTGTATTCAGCAGGTAACAGCGCATAAAGCTGTGGGCCGAATTTTGAAGACCAGTTCATAGTGTGTATTCCTCATACTGAACCGAAATGCCCAGACCATCTTCGGCAACATATATCACCTGGCTCTCTTCAACTTCCATCATGCGAATGACGCCACTGTCACCTTTGACAATTCTAAGAGGCGTACCGGTATAGGTTGAAATGGTACAGTCAGAGTTTTCCACTCCCTGAATCGCTTCAACAACCTGGTATAACTCTGCTCTATAAAGGGGTTTCCCGAGCGCTCTGTATTCCAGTTTGAATGCGTTCAGCAATGCCGATTTAACTTCTGTTTTAACAGACTCCGGGTCAAAACTGTCGCTTTTGATCCGCAATTTCACATCCAGCGTGACAACCACCGGTAGATAGTCAGTTACGGATACAGCGACTCCGGGCAATGTATAAGTTCTCAGATACTCTTCGAGCACCTTCTGCAATTCACTACTCAGCTCTACACCGCCTGCTGGCACGACGACGACCTGTATTTTTTCCCCTCGAATAAATGGACCGTTGTTTCGGAATGCATTGGCCTGCCATACACTGCTGTGAGCACTCGCAAGATGTTTAAAATCACTCAGGGATACTGCGCGTTTCAATGTCAGGACTGATGCCGGAGCCGTATCACGCAGGGATTCGATACTCTCTTTCCCACCACCTCCTGACGATGGAAGGGGCTGCCGGACTTCATCAAGTAAATAATGTGGTTTCACCGGCCGAATCAGGCTTCCGGCATCCAGATTCCCTGACAAACCTGCACCTTTGCGCCAGGCAATACGTAAATTATTATTCCCGGAGGGTAGTCGGCGGCCGTGGCTACCGTCACCAAAACAGATATTGATATAGCCTTCCTCAGTCATACGCACACAGTAATGAGTATCAGTCGGCCCTGAATCGTTTAATGTGGACACCTGCCGCCAGGTCTGGTTGTCTACGGTAATATCGATATCAGCTCTAACCCCTGACTCCATCGAGACATCCGCGACAAAGGACACCTCGGCGTTATTGAATTGAAATATCTGATTCGACGCGGTAGCCTCGCCACTGCCCAGTACACGTTCAGGCTGTCTCTCGCCGTGTCCGGCATTGACTACATTGGCGTAAATAACCGTATTACCACGCGTGAAACCAGCATCACCATCCAGCGCCGGTGTAAATTCAATACTACTGGCATTCTTATCGACTTTGGTGATCGTGGCGGACATGGCGTTGCTATAAATTTCATCGTTCACTTGTCCGATAACAAGCTTTCGATCGATACCCAGCTGTTCAGGAAACTGATCCAGATCCAGGGCCAGTCGATTGAGTTCGTCTGTATGCAATGGCGCTTGATTATTGTTCGAGCCCGTGGCCTGAACACTGTATTTGAACGGACCGTACATACGTTCAATAATGGAAGAAGAGAAGTCGAACGGGCTGTTAAAATCCACAGAAAAAGCCTCTTCGAACTCATCGATGGTTTCGATTTTCAGCACGCTACGTGTACCGTCCTCATCTTCGATAACAACCCAGTCACCTCCCGCCAGCTCTCCATGCCCTCCGGGGAACACAAGCCGATCATCCGTGGAAATCGATGCTGTTCCGACAGGAAGAATATTGTCAGGAAACACGTAAATAGCCATGATGCTGCTATCTTTGATTTTTATATAACGACTCACATAAGC
>CBDULQ010000108.1:0-12008 GCA_965368115.1 uncultured Gammaproteobacteria bacterium
GATGAAGCCCTTCGTCTATCTGCTGGCGCTGGCACAGCCGGCGCGCTGGACGCTGGCCACGCCGCTATACGACGAGCCCATCTCGGTTCCCCTGTCGCGCGGGCAGCAGTGGTCGCCGGAAAACTTCGATCACCAGAGCCACGGTCAGCTGCCGCTGATCGATGCCTTGTCGCGTTCGTACAATCAGGCCACGGTGCGTCTGGGCATGGAGGTCGGCGTTGATCGTCTGTCGCGGCTGATCGAAGCGCTGGCCGGATTCGAGCCGCCGGCGCACCCGTCGCTGTTGCTGGGTGCCGCCGACCTGAGCCCGCTACAGACCACCCAGCTGTATCAGTTTCTGGTGTCAGGCGGCCGCCTGGAGCATCTGCGCGCGGTGCGCGGCGTACTGGATGTCGAAGGCAACGCGCTGGCCCTCTACGAGCATGAGCCGACCGCAGCGCAGCGCGGTGATGAACTGGCGACCAAGCTGGTCACTCTGGCGCTGCAGCAGACGGTGGAAAGCGGCACCGCGCGGCGACTGCAGGCAGATGGTCTTGGATGGCTGCATCTGGCCGGCAAGACCGGCACCAGCAATGACAGTCGCGACAGCTGGTTCGCCGGCTTTTCAGAAGATCGCCTGGGGGTAGTCTGGCTGGGGCGGGACGATAACCAGAGTACCGGCCTGACCGGCGCCTCCGGTGCGTTGCAGATCTGGCGCGATGTGATGCAACAACTGCCGTTGCAGGATCTCGACCTGCAACCGCCGCCGGGGATCGATCTGCAGTGGATCGATCCGCAAAGCGGCGGATTATCTAAAAAAGGTTGTCTGGGTGCGGTAGAATTGCCGTTTATTTCCGGCAGCGAACCGACAACGAGGGCTGAATGCGAATCACCCGGTTTACTGGACAGACTCCGCGGACTGTTCAACTGAGACTCCCCCTTTATATAGTGACTCTGCTGAGTGTATGGCTGATCAATTCCTGTACACCCATCGGCCCGCAGGACAAATGGGACCCGCTGCAGGAGCAGACGACAACCACCGAGCAACCCGCCAGCACCGGCATCAGCCGTAGCGACGAGCGCATGTCGCCGGCCATGGCCGATCTGATCCGGCGCGCCGATGCCGCCATCGAACAACAGCAATGGCCGGTGGCGACCGGTATTCTGGAACGGGCACTGCGCATCAATCCAAAGCAGGCCGAAGCCTGGACCCGCATGGCGGTGGTCAACCTGGGCAAGCAGAATCCGCAGCAGGCGTTGCAGATGGCGAAAAAATCCAATCGCTATGCCCGTGACGACAATGCCCTTAAAGCCTACAACTGGCTGCTCATGTCCCGTGCTTACGAAAGTCTCGGCAACACTGCACAGGCCGAACAGGCGCTGGCCACCAGTCGGAGCCTGCAAGCTCGATGAAGCCTTCTGAACTCCTGGGCCGGGAAGGGCCGTTTAGCGTTAGTCTGCCCGGTTTCATCCCGCGCGCCGGCCAGCAGGGGCTGAGCACGGCGATCGACGAGGTGATCCGCGAGCATGATATTCTCATCGCCGAAGCGGGCACCGGCACCGGCAAGACCTTTGCCTACCTGGTGCCGGCCCTCATGTCCGGCAAGAAAACCCTGATCTCCACCGGAACCCGCCATCTGCAGGATCAGCTGTTTCACCGCGACCTGCCGATGGTGATGAAAACCCTCGGCTTCAGTGTTTCCAGCGCTTTATTAAAAGGGCGCGCCAATTACCTGTGCAGTTATCGCATGAAGATCGCCGGTCAGCAGGGTTACCTGACGCCGGAAACCCAGGATCACCTGCAACGCATTCGCAGCTGGAGCAAGCAGACGCGTAGCGGCGACATCGCCGAGATGAGCGAGATTACCGAAGACGCACGCATCTGGCCGCTGGTGACCTCGACGGTGGACAATTGCCTGGGCTCGGACTGTGACGACTGGAACGACTGTCATGTGGTGAAGGCGCGCCGCGCCGCCCAGGAAGCGGACATCGTCGTCATCAACCATCACCTGCTGCTGGCGGATATGGCCATCAAGGAAGAGGGCTTCGGAGAACTGCTGCCCAGTGCGGAAACCTTCATCATCGATGAGGCGCACCAGTTGCCGGATATCGCGTCACGCTTTTTTGGCCAGGCCATCAGCAGTCGCCAGCTCAACAACCTGCTCAGTGACGTGATTGCCGAGCAGGTGAAAGATGCGCCGGATATGAATGAATTGCGTGAACGTGCCGATCGCGTCAAAACCACGATTGCCGACGTGCGACTGGCGCTGGGCGACAGCAACCAGCGCGACGCCTGGAACAGAATTCAGCACAAACCGGCGCTGGTTAAAGCACGGGATCAGCTGCAGACAACACTGGACGCACTGGCGGAAGCACTGGAACTGGCGGCCGATCGGGGCAAGGGGCTGGAACAGTGTTACGAGCGTTGCATGCAGATCAAAAATCGATTGCAGTTGTATGGCAGCAACCAGGTCGTCGACGAAGACAACGTCGATCAGCGTTACATCTACTGGTATGAAACCTTCAGCAAGGGATTCGTGCTGTACATGACGCCGCTGGACGTAGCTGGTGTGTTTCGCCAGCATCAACAGGGTTTGTCCGGCGGCTGGATCTTTACCTCGGCGACCCTGCAGGTGGGCAAGGATTTCGATCATTTTGCACACAGCCTGGGTATCGACGACTACCGTAGCGGCAACTGGGAAAGTCCCTTCGACTACCCGCAGCAAAGTTTGCTTTACGTGCCGCAAAACCTGCCCGAGCCGTCCAGTTTCGATTACACCAAACAGTTACTGGAACAGGTGATACCTGTACTGGAGGCCAGTGGCGGTCGTGCGTTTCTACTGTTCACCAGTTACCGCGCCCTGCATGAAGCGGTGCGCCTGCTCGACGCGCGTATCGATTATCCCTTGCTGGTGCAGGGCTCGTTGCCCAAGCATCAGTTGTTGCAGAAATTCAAACAGCTGGGTAATGCGGTGTTGCTCGGCACTGGCAGTTTCTGGGAAGGCGTGGATGTGCGCGGCGAAGCCCTGTCCTGTGTCGTCATCGACAAGTTGCCTTTCGCATCGCCCGGCGATCCGGTGATGCAGGCGCGTCTCGATGCGATTCGCGGCGGCGGCGGTAATCCGTTCATGGATTACCAGCTGCCGCAGGCGGTGATTACGCTCAAGCAGGGCGTGGGGCGGTTGATCCGCGACGTCAGCGATTACGGTGTGCTGGTGCTGGGCGATCCGCGCCTGTTCAGCAAACGTTACGGCAAACTGTTTCTCGATAGCTTGCCGAACATGCCGTTGACCCGGGCGCTCGAGGATGTGCAGGGTTTTTTCAAAAGTCGGAAAGAAAAGGTCATTGAATGAACCTGAACAAAAACCAGCCGTGTTTTTTCGCGAGTTAACACCGGGCCTGTTCTTATTATGAAAATACTCGCCCTGGATACCGCCACCGAAGCCTGTTCCGCCGCCCTGTATATCGACGGGCAGATCGAACAGCGTTTTCAGCTGGCGCCCCGTGAACATACCCAGCTGATCCTGACCATGGCGCAGGAACTGTTGCAACAGGCCGATGTATCCGTGCAGCAACTGGATGCGCTGGCCTTCGGTCGTGGTCCCGGTTCATTCACCGGCGTGCGTATCGCCAGCGGCGTGGTGCAGGGCATGGCTTATGCCGCCGAGTTGCCGGTGTTGCCGATTTCCACCCTGGCGGCCATGGCCTGGTCGGTTTATCGGGAACAGGGTCACCCGCGGGTGATCAGCGCCATCGACGCGCGCATGGGGCAGGTGTACATCGCGGCTTATGAAATGAATCAGCACGGTGTGCAACGGCTGCAGGCGGAGCAGGTGATCAATCCGGCGGACTACCTGGCGCCTGACGGTGACTGGGTCGGTGTCGGTACCGGCTGGGGTGATTGCGGCGAGCCGCTGGTGGTGCAACTCGGCACGCGACTAAAGCAGCGTGATGGCGAAGCCCTGCCCCGTGCGGACGCCATGGTGCAGCTGGCGGTCGAGGATTTTAAGCGCGGGCTGGCCGTGCCCGCCGCGCAGGCGGTACCGGTCTACCTGCGTGACAACGTGGCCAAAAAAGCTAATCCGATCACATAGATATCAGCGCACGCATGAGGTAACATAGCCCCCCGTCGAGCCGCTGTAGCGGCGGTAGAAGTAAAGAATTCCATGACTATCGAAATCAACCCCATCCTCAATCAGATCGAAGACCTCACCGAGCGTAGCAAGGCGCTGAGGGGGTATCTTTGACTTTGACGTCAAGAAAGAACAGTTAGACGAAGTCTGTCGCGAACTGGAACAACCCGATGTGTGGAACGATCCGGAACGGGCTCAGAAGCTTGGCCAGGATCGCGCGCGCCTGGAAAAAGTGGTGCTGACGTTGGAGAAAATGGCCAACGGCCTGTCCGACGCTCGTGAACTGCTGGAGATGTCCGTCGAAGAAAATGACGAAGACAGCGTTAATGCCGTCGAAGCAGACCTGGCCGATATGGAAAAGGAGATTGCCGATCTCGAATTCCAGCGCATGTTCTCCGGTGAAATGGACGCCAGCAATGCCTACCTCGATATCCAGGCCGGTTCCGGCGGCACCGAGGCCCAGGACTGGGCGGAGATGCTGTTGCGCATGTACCTGCGCTGGGGCGAGCGCCACGGTTTCAAAACCGAACTGATGGAAGCTTCAGCCGGCGATGTGGCCGGTATCAAGAGCGCGACCATTCGTTATGAAGGCGAATATGCCTACGGCTGGTTGCGCACCGAAACCGGTGTGCATCGTCTGGTGCGTAAGTCGCCGTTCGATTCCGGTAATCGTCGGCACACCTCCTTCTCGTCCGTGTTCGTGTCGCCTGAAGTGGACGATGACATCGATATCGATATCAATCCGGCGGATTTGCGTATCGATGTTTACCGGGCCAGCGGCGCCGGTGGTCAGCACGTTAACCGAACCGAATCCGCGGTACGTATTACCCACAACCCGACCGGCATCGTGGTGCAGTGCCAGAACGATCGATCGCAACATAAAAACAAAGCCACGGCGATGAAGCAGTTGAAAGCAAAACTCTACGAGCTGGAAATGCAGAAACGCCAGGGCGATCAGCAGGCGCTGGAAGATTCCAAATCCGATATCGGCTGGGGTAGCCAGATTCGTTCTTACGTACTCGACCAGTCACGTATCAAGGATCTGCGCACCGGAGTCGAAACCGGCAATACCCAGGCGGTGCTGGATGGCGGCCTGGATATGTTTATCGAAGCCAGCCTGAAAAGCGGCCTGTAATTAATTGAAAACCGATGCGCCCCGTTGCGCAAAGCTTGAATGCCATGACTGAAAACGAAGAAACAACCCTGACCCCGGAAGACGAAAACAAACTGATCGCCCAGCGTCGGGAAAAGCTTTCCGCACTGCGCGAACAGGGCAATGCTTTCCCCAATGATTTTCGCCGCGACGCACTGGCTGCCGAACTGCATGCCGCTTACGGTGAACTGAGTGCAGAAGAGCTGCAGGAAAAACAGGTGCGGGTGAAAGTCGCCGGTCGTATGATGGCGAAACGCATCATGGGTAAGGCGAGTTTTGCGCAGGTACAGGATATGTCCGGTCGTATACAGATTTTTCTGCAGCGTGATGCGCTGCCGGAAGGCGTGTACAACGACGGTTTCAAGAAGTGGGATATTGGCGACATCGTCGGTGCCGAAGGCGTGATGTTCAAGACCAAAACCGGTGAGCTATCCATCAAGGTCGACCAGGTTTATCTGCTGACCAAATCCCTGCGCCCACTGCCGGAAAAATTCCACGGCCTGTCCGACCAGGAAACCCGTTATCGCCAGCGCTATGTCGACCTGGTGATGAACCAGGAAGTGCGCGACACGTTTCGTGTTCGTTCGAAAATCATTTCCTACATCCGTCGCTATTTCGAAGACCGCGGTTACCTGGATGTGGAAACCCCGATGCTGCAAAGCATTCCCGGCGGCGCCACCGCACGACCGTTCGAGACTCACCACAATGCACTGGACATGCCTATGTTCATGCGTATCGCGCCCGAGTTATACCTCAAGCGTCTGGTGGTCGGCGGTTTCGAAAAAGTATTCGAAATCAATCGCAACTTCCGTAACGAAGGTGTCTCCACCCGGCATAACCCGGAATTTACCATGCTGGAGTTCTACCAGTCCTACGCGGACTATCATGATCTGATGGATATCACCGAAGAACTGCTGCGCGGCATCGCCGAAAACATCATCGGCACCACCCAGATCCAATACGGCGAAGACACCTACGACTTCGGCAAACCCTTCGCGCGCATGACCGTGTTCGATTCCATTCTGCATTTCAATCAGGAGATCAAAGCCGAGGACCTGGCCGACCTGGATAAAGCAAAACAGATCGCCGAGGGCATGGGTATTCCGCTGAAGGATACTTATGGCATGGGCAAGGTGCAGATCGAAATCTTCGAGAAAACCGTCGAGCACCGCTTGATGGACCCCACTTTCATCACCGAATACCCGACCGAAGTATCACCTCTGGCCAGAAGAAATGACACCAACCCCTTCGTCACCGATCGTTTCGAATTCTTCGTCGGCGGTCGCGAAATCGCCAACGGTTTCTCCGAGCTCAACGACGCGGAAGACCAGGCCGAGCGTTTCATGGCCCAGGTCGCCGAGAAAGAAGCCGGTGACGATGAAGCCATGTATTACGATGCGGATTATATCCGCGCCCTGGAACACGGCCTGCCACCCACGGCGGGTGAGGGTATCGGCATCGACCGACTGGTGATGCTGTTCACCGACTCGCCGTCGATTCGGGATGTGATTCTATTTCCGCATATGCGACCGGAGATCTGATAACTTCGGGTTATAGGTAAAAAAGAAACCGGCTTCGGCCGGTTTTTTAATGCGCGTAAAAAATGTAGACGATCCAGGCGCAGGGGTGTTCAAGGCAATGTCTAAAACCCGAATGTTTGACCGGTCAGGCCATGCCGAATATTCCGTAATACCCGACCAGAATCGCCGCCTATCTAAAATCCGGAATCCGTAGCAGTCGTATGGCTTGGAACAAGGCAGGGGATTATGGCCACTGCATAACGTGTATTCGAACAACGAGCAGAGAATAATTTGAGCAGGATTTAAGTGGTTGTGTGTGATAGGCTTTTTCTGGAAATAAAATCCGTATTTCTGGTATAGGGTTTCGTCACGTAAAAACCGGAATGAGTCGGGTGGCTGGTGGTTGATGATCGAGCTGGCGGGGTTTGTTCTGGGATATGCAGCACGCCGCCTATCCCAGTAAAATACGGCGAGCCGCCTATTCAACTATTATGCCTGCAAAAAGCAATAAAGAGAAAATATGGCGAATAAAGAATCATTAGTCAGGGAAAGAGCAAAAGCGATAAAGCCATATCGCTGTAAAAACTTAATCGCTGTCATAGAAAATCCAAATGATATTAAAAACATCGGCACAATCATCCGAAATGTAAATGCATTGGGAGTAGACAAAACTTACATTATTGACCCCAAGAATAAACTCTCGGATGATTGGCAAGAAATGAGAGAGCGTAAGTCACTTTCAAAGACATCAGTGTCCGCAATAAAATGGAGCTTCGTAAAACGCTTTGATTCGACTGAGGAATGCCTAAAGCATCTTGAAAGATACGGTTATGTTTCAATAGTCACTTCACCACATATAAAAGGCAAAAAGACCGTCATACTCCATGAAGGTGATTACACACATTCGCGTGTTGCCATATGGTTTGGTAATGAATCACGCGGTATAAGTGAATTAGCAGTAGAACGAAGTGAGTTCTGTGTAACAATTCCTATGTTCGGAATGATTGAAAGCTTGAATCTTGGAACAACTTCAGGGATTGTGCTTTACGAAATAACGAAGCAACGACGTGAATATCAAGACAAATACAAACGTTCTAGACGTGGACTAAAGTCTCGTGGAACCAGGTCAGAATAACAGACATAACAAGGCGTTTAAATCGCAGCAAAGCTGCTCGGACGCGCAAAAAGCGGCTCGCCGTTTAACTGGTCGTTATGCGTATAAAATGCTATGGCAATAATTACCAATTTATCTAAATGCCCAATATGCAATAATTCGCTTGGCGACGACATGGAGGCCATAATCTCATTTCCCGCAGACGCGATTAGCCCATTATCAAGCTTCTACCAGTTCTATGATGGGGCTGCTCACAAGCAATGTTTAAATTCCTGGAGCCGAAAGGAAGAGTTTGTTAAAGAATGGAATAGCTCTGTCTTATCGAATGAACCAGTCAATGAAAGCCTGCTCTTATCGATAACAGAGGTGGGTGATGTGTTTTTCAATAAAAAGCAGCATTATTAAACAGCTCATGAACTACCAAAATCGCATAACAAGACAGTCAGGCTCGCGCAAAACATCGGCCAGCCACTTATTTGGGCGTTAGGGCTAATTAAGAGGGTTGCGGGGTCAGGTCTTTTCTTTTACCAGCAAGAAGCAAGGGCTGATTCAAGGGCGGTATGAGTGGCCTCGGATTCATTCCGGCCACACAGCTAGAATGTTGCAAATACAATGAATCATACTCCTTCCAGGTCTTGACGGAACAGGCTTGCTCTTTCAGGGGCTTGTCAAAGAGCTGTCGCCGGAATTCGATGTAGAGGTGATTTCATATGACGACATCGAGGCTGTTTCGTATTTCGATCAGGCAAAAGAAATCGCAGAGACGGTGAAAGCCGAAGAGATATTTGTTGTTGGGGAATCGTATTCGGGTCGGGTTGCTTATGAGCTTGGTTTGATATTGGGAAAGCGTGTTAAGGGTATTGTTTTTTTGGCTGGCTTCATTTCTCGACCATTAATATTTGCCAGGCTTGCTGCTTATGTGCCGATAAAGATTTTGGCCCCGAATGTTCTTGTCAGATACCTTTTGAATTTATTTGGCTTTAATTTATCAGCTAACAACGATTTAGTTGATTCCGTATTTAACTCACTTCGTCAGGCAGACAAGCGGAAACTAAAATCCAGATTGCGAAATATAGCCGATTTAGATAAGCCCCTCAAAACGCTGACGTGCTCAGTAACTTATATAAGGCCAAGTAGAGACTTGTTGGTAGGTGAAATAGCTGTTCAATATCTTGCTTCCAGGTGTTTAAGCTTTAGTCAGGTTAATGTAAACGGCGGCCATTTTATTGGGCAATCAAACCCTGTCGCGTGTGCCAGGGTAGTTTCGAATGCAGTCGAAGCGAAATAACAACTAGTGCGGGGTCAGGTCCCTTTTTCTTGAAAGGCGGGGTGGTTAAAGCTATCACCTTTATCTGTGACCGTATTGTTACCACATCAGATCCTATCAGCTTTTCGGTAACCGACAGGTAATACTTGATGAATATAAACGTAATGGCCAGGTCATAATCGTTTTTTACTCTTTGCTATCCTTTTACCGTAAAGAGTATGACTAAAATGATTAAAAGAAAAAGCCTGTACGCCGTGACGGCCTGCTTGCTGGCATCCACTCAGGTATATGCCCACGATGATCACCGACATTTTTTTTCGGAACATGCTGCTGACAATTTACCAGGTTCCGATATCGCAAGAGGGGTTGTGTACCTGGATAAAAATGGAAATGGCGTTCGTGATCGCAATGAACCTGGCATCAAAGGTGTAAGCGTTTCCAATGGCCTGGATGTTGTCAGGACCAATGGTCGTGGCGAATATTCAATCAGTCTTCCAGAAGAAAGTATTTTATTTGTCCGCAAGCCGGCGAAATTTGATGTGCCTCTCGATGAGAACAATCTACCCCAGTTTTACTACATCCATTACCCGGAAGGTACGCCTGCCGTTGCCGAATGGAAATACGAGGTCATCGATCCCACCGGGCCGCTTCCTGAGCGAATCGATTTTGCTTTATTGCCTTCTAAATCGACCCACCATGCTTCTGCTTCAGGCAAGTTTCGCGCAATGGCCTTCGCTGACCCCCAGGCCAAAACTGAAGAAGAGCAGGACGGGGTTCGTGAAGACGTGGTAAACGAACTGATCGGCAATCCGCATGATGCTTTATTTGGTATCACGGCCGGTGATGTTGTTTATGACACACTTAGTTTATATGAACGTCATAATAAAATGTTTGGCCAGATCGGCATTCCCATCTGGAATGTACCCGGCAACCACGACATCAATTTTCCGTCCCCTAATGACAAGTACGCCACGCAGACATACAGTAAGCACTTCGGGCCCGCTTATTATTCGTATGACTATGGCGATGTCCACTTCGTAGCGCTTGATAACATGGAATATGCCGGTGCCGGCAATCGATTCGACCTCTCCGGTTATCGTGGCTATGTGACTGAAGACCAGCTGACCTGGCTCGCCAATGACTTGAAATATGTCGATAGGGACAAGCTGATCGTCATCGTGACACATATACCTCTGGTAACCAATGCCCTGGACGGTAGAGGTGAACGCTATAACCTGGGCAGCAACATCAACACCGCCAACCTGCCAGAACTTCTCCAGGTACTGATGCCGTTTGAAAAGATCTATGCCATTGCGGGACACGATACCAGTAACAGCTGGAAAGTCGAAGTCAACCATACTCATGGCTGGTACGGTTCACCATGGATTTCCCATACGTTGGCGGAGGTCCGCGGCAACGGCTGGAACCGGGGCCCGCGTAACGACGAAACTGAAGTGCGTTCAGCAACCATGCAGGATGGCAACCCCAACGGTTACTATGTCATGCATTTTGATGGCACAAAGGTCACGCCGAAATTTATACCTGCGGGTAAAAAAGGCAATCTCGACGACACTATGCGTATCGTGCTCGATCCATGGCTGGAAGGAACCACCGACCTTGATGGCAACATCCAGGCCATTAATCGCGGCCGCCTGATACCGGGTGCCCGGGTTGTCGTTAACCTGTTTGATGGTGGTGAAAGAGACACGGTGAAATTGTCCCTGGACGATGGTGAATATATTGAAATGCAGAATGTGGTGAGAAACGATCCATTCATGGTGCGCCAGCATGAAAAATACAGCGGAACGCCAGATGCTTTCTCTTCACCTCAGCCCTCATCTCATATCTGGGAATATGAACTGCCTTATGATTTGCAGCCAGGCCTGCACAAGGTAGAAGTCCGATCAAAGGATGAATTTGGACAGCAAGCCCAGCAAGCGTTAACATTCGAAATACTCGGCGAATAAGGCTCATCTGGAACCTGCCCGCGAACGACTCGCGGGCAGGTATATTAAATGTTCTAATCCGCGAACGAAGCAAAAATATTGCACCTGCCGTTGCGGTAATTATTCATCAATTCCGCTTTTATTTTTACACTAATGTCGGAATTCATTTCTTCCAGCGTGTCGCAGTGAAATTCTTGAGTCATTCGATACTGGTCTGCCTGCGCGAAGAAAACACGGGTTTCTGCAGGTACGTAGCAAGCGGCAGGGCGAAACACGTCCGAATTTTCCTGTCGAAACTCGAACACGGCGACAAGGCAGGACTTGCAGATATTCGTAAACTGAATGCCACGATCAGTATCAAGCACATGGAAACCGGATTCGAGTCGGCAGCTGCTATCCGCCTGTTCTGATATGGTCAGGTTTGATATCGAATCGTTGGTGCAGGCTGTCATTATCGCGGCAGACAACGTTATGCAAATCGGAAGGTTCAGCTTAAATGCCATGTGTAAATTTTATGGGTCGTTTAATTCACCGGGTAGATTAACAGGCCTCTGTTGCTGGATTATGAAATTAATCTATGGAATAGGACTCGATTGATTTCTCTCTGTGCCAGCTCAAGAGCTAGTGCTAATCTTTGTACGTTCTGTTTCGCCCCCCGGCGAGTTACTTTTTCTCTACTCGGCTCTGGCCTCCTGCTTCGCTCTACCTTCTGCATCCATGCAGTCGAGCAAGAAAAAGTAACCAAAAAGTGCCGCCCCAAGCCAGTTTGCCCTTCGGGTGCCCGAGCCTTGTTAACGCGGATTCTGTAAGTGTTTCCAGGTCTGTTGTTTTGGCAGTTACGCGGCCGGGTCGGCTCGATTCGCTTCCATGCTCATTTCGCCTCAAATCGCCATCCC
>CBDULQ010000109.1:0-11812 GCA_965368115.1 uncultured Gammaproteobacteria bacterium
GCAGGTGTTGCAGGGCGGCTTGCTATGTAATGATGCGGCACTCGAGCAGAGTGAAGGAGACTGGCACATACATGGCGACCCCATGGAAGGCGCATTGCTGGTGGCGGGGAAAAAAGGCTGCCTGGATATCGACGAAGTCAGCAGGCAATATCCACGTACCGATCTCATCCCCTTTGAATCGGAACACCGTTTTATGGCCACGCTACATCACAGTCATGAAGGTGAGTCATTCATTGTCGTTAAAGGTGCGCCGGAGCGCATTCTGGAAATGTGTGTTCAACAGAAGACAGCAGAGGGTGCACGGCCGCTCGATCAGGACAGCTGGCTGGAATGGATTGAACATCTGGCTCGCCAGGGACAGCGGGTACTGGCGATTGCGACAAAGACGATGCCTGCATCGACGACTGAACTGACATTCGAAGATGCGGGCTGCGATCTGGTTCTGCTGGGCCTGTTCGGCCTCATCGATCCGCCCCGTGATGAAGCGGTGTCGGCAGTAGAGCAATGTCGAAAGGCGGGCATTAAAGTCAAAATGATCACCGGCGATCATGCGGCTACTGCTGTCGCCATTGCCGGACAACTGCAGCTCGGCAATACGGATAAAGTATTGACTGGACAGGAGCTGGAGTCGCTGAGCGATGACGAGTTGAGACAGCAGGTCGGTGACGTCAATGTTTATGCCCGGGTCAACCCGGAGCATAAATTGCGCCTGGTTCGAGCCTTGCAGGAACAGGGCAAGATCGTCGCCATGACCGGGGATGGCGTGAACGACGCGCCCGCACTCAAACGCGCCGATGTCGGCACGGCAATGGGTCACAACGGGACGGAAGCGGCTAAGGAAGCCGCGGAAATGGTGCTGGCCGATGACAATTTCGCATCTATCGTACATGCCGTAGAGGAAGGCCGGACCGTCTACGACAACCTGAAAAAGGCCATTATTTTTATTTTGCCGACCAATGGCGGCGAAGCCTTGATCATCATGGGGGCGATATTGTTCGGTTTTCACCAGCTACCGCTGACGCCGGTGCAGATCCTCTGGGTTAACATGGTGACGGCGGTGACCCTGGCTCTGGCACTGGCATTCGAGCCACCGGAAAAAAATGTAATGCGCCGACCCCCACGCGATGCGCGGGAACCGATGCTTTCCAGGCATTTGATCTGGCGGGTCGGTTTTGTATCGCTGATTCTGATGACCGGCACGTTCGGCCTTTTTCTCTGGGAAATCGAGCAGGGCGCCGGTATCGAGTATGCGCGCACCGTCGCCGTGAATACCCTGGTGATGTTTGAGATATTCTACCTCTTCAATTCCCGTTACATCCTGCTATCGGTGTTATCTCGAGAGGGGCTAGTGGGCAATCGATATGTGCTGTTCGCGATCGCGGTGCTGGTTGTTCTGCAGCTGATTTTTACTTACCTGCCCGCCGCGCAGTCGCTATTCGGCACAGCAGCAATCGGTGCGGAGGTCTGGTTTCGAATCCTGCTGGTATCGATGTCGGTGCTGTTTCTGGTTGAGCTGGAGAAATATCTGGTGCGCATGGCCCGAAACAGGGCAGAGCCGGCCCGGTCCGGTCGATAAAAATACGTATCCTGGCCCGTGAGCAAGCCCGCGCCTCAGACGGGGAGAGGGAATGCGGCCATGATGATCCGCTGGTGAAATCGGGCCTGGTGCGGCGCTCGACACGGTGTACCGGCGAGGCGACCGGAACGGCCCTCGGCCAGGCGATCGGCTCCCGCCACCGCCGGTCTGTGTTTTCAGGCCTGTTAATTTACCGGATTCTAATACTCGAGTAGAATACCCGGCTAATACGCACGATGAAATTCCACATATAAATTAATGACTTATTCGAGTCGGCGGCTGGATATGGCATGCGGTATCGCACCGGTATCGATACGGCTCGGAAAGTGATACTGGATTGGGTGACCGATTATGAGCCTGAAATGGACCGATACCCTGGATATCGCCATCGCCCTGGATGAACAGCATCCGGACGTGGATGCCCGCTACATTCGCTTCACCGATCTGCACCAGTGGGTGTGCGAGCTGGAGGATTTCGACGATCGGCCCGAGGCCTCCAATGAAAAAATCCTCGAAGCCATTCAGATGAACTGGATCGAGGAGCAGGACTGATCGACCGGAATCCGCATTTGGCGCTTTGCGAATGCCCGAAACCCGCGTAAAATCGCGGGTTTAGTTTATACCCTGAAGTTTTAACCTAACCTGGAAATTTGTAATGTCCGTAGAACGTACCCTGTCTATTATCAAACCCGATGCCGTTGCCAAAAATGTGATTGGCGAGATTTACAGCCATTTCGAGAAAGCCGGCCTGCGCATCGTGGCGGCCAAAATGCTGCACCTGAGCCGTGAGCAGGCGGAAGGTTTTTATGCCGTTCACAAAGAACGCCCGTTCTTCGGAGACCTGGTGGAATTCATGATGTCCGGTCCGGTCATGGTACAGGTGCTGGAAGGTGACAACGCCATTGCCAAACACCGTGAAGTCATGGGCGCCACCAATCCCAAGGAAGCCGCTCCGGAGACCATCCGCGCCAAGTTCGCCAGCACCATCGACGAAAATGCCGTGCACGGCTCCGACGGTCCCGATACCGCGAAAGTCGAAATTGCTTTCTTCTTCAAACCCGAGGAAATCTGTGAGCGTACCCGTTAAGTTTCCGCACATCGAGAAGACAAACCTGCTGGGTATGAACCGGCAGGACATGGAGGCCTTCTTCACCAAGCTGGGTGAGAAGGCCTTTCGTGCTTCTCAGCTGATGAAATGGATTCATCAGTACAATGTGGATGATTTCGCCCAGATGACCAACATCAGTAAGGCGCTGCAACAGCGCATGGCGGAAAAAGCGGAAATCCGCGCGCCGGAAGTGCTGGTGGATCAGTTGTCGAAAGACGGTACCCGCAAGTGGGTGTTGCGCCTGGACGACGGCAACTGTATCGAAACCGTGTTCATCCCGGAAGACGACCGCGGCACCCTGTGTATTTCTTCGCAGGTGGGTTGTGCGCTGGATTGCAGTTTCTGTTCCACAGCTCGGCAGGGTTTCAGTCGCAATCTGAGCAGTGCGGAAATCATCGCCCAGGTCTGGCTGGCCAGTCGTTTGCTGGATGAAGAAAAACGACCGGGACGTAAGATTACCAACCTGGTATTGATGGGGATGGGTGAACCGCTGCTCAATTTCGACAATGTCGTCCGCGCTATCGATGTATTCCTCGACGACTTCGCCTATGGTTTAAGCAAACGCCGGGTTACCGTGAGTACCGCCGGGGTGATCCCTGCCATCGAACGTCTGGCCGATCGTCACGACACCATGTTGGCGATTTCCCTGCATGCGGTGCGCGACGATATTCGTGATGAGCTAGTGCCGCTGAATAAAAAATATCCTTTACAGGAACTGATCAGGGCCTGTAATGCCTTCATGGAAAAAATGCCCGCACGATCTCGACTGACCATCGAATATGTCATGCTGGATGGTGTCAATGACTCGGTGGCGGATGCGCGGGCACTGGTCAAATTAATGAAAGGCATGTCGGTACTGGTGAACCTGATTCCGTTCAATCCATTCGAAGGATCAGGCTATAAAACTTCGAAACCGGAAGCGATTCGACGTTTTCAGGATGTATTGATGAAGGCGAGTATTACCACCGTGGTGCGTAAAACGCGCGGCGACGATATCGATGCGGCCTGCGGTCAACTGGTGGGCAAGGTGGCCGATCGTAGTCGACGTGAGCAACGGTTTATCAAACCAAGGTTCGGGATGAATTCATGAAGCTGATATTAAAAATTATAACCATATGTTCAGTTGTTTTTCTCTGGTCGTGTACCACCACAGTTCAGAAATCAGGTATTCCCGGCGGTAAACCCAATTTCAAACAGGCGGCGAAGATCAATGTTCAGCTCGCCTCAGGTTATATCAAGCGCAAGCAATACGAAGTGGCCAAGGAAAAGCTGGATAAAGCAATCGAAAACGATTCCAGTTATGTGCCGGCCTATACCACCATGGCGGTGTTGATGGATATTCTCGGTGAAAACACCGAAGCGGAGAATTACTATCTGGAAGCCATGAACATCGATCCGCATAATCCTGAGTTGCGCAACAATTACGGTACCTTTCTGTGTAAACACGGCAAGATTGACCAGGCGCTGGAGCAGTTCCAGACAGCGATCAAAAATCAGTTTTATGAAACTCCGCAAGCCGCACATGCCAACATGGGTTACTGTTTGATGCAGGCGAAAAACCCGGACTTCCAGAAAGCCGAAAAACATCTGCGCGCGGCTCTGAAAGTCAACCCCAACATGCCATCGGCATTGATCGGTATGGGCGAGTTGGGGATCAAAACCAAACGTTTTCTAATGGCGCGTGCATATATGCAGCGCTATCACGAACAGGCCAGGGCAACATCGACCAGCCTGTGGTACCAGATTCAGGCCGAGAAGGCGTTGGGCGACGAAAAATATTATCTGAAATTGTCGCGGCGTCTGTTGAACGAATTTCCGGAATCGGAAGAGGCCAAGCTGTTATTGAAGTCGGCAAATCAGTAATTCACTATGAGTGACGAGCAGAACAATATAGAACAGGCGGAAGAACCTGTTGAAAAGGGCCCGGTTAAAATCGATTTCGGTCAGCAGTTGAAGCAGGCACGCGAGGCCGCCGGTTTGACGGTGATCGAGGTTGCCGATGAACTGAAGCTGACCGAGCAGTTGATCAACGATCTGGAAGCGAGCGACCTGGAACGTCTGCCGGCCGCTACATTTGCGGTTGGGTACCTGCGTAACTATGCGCGTTTGCTGAAGCTGCCGGAAGACGAAATGGCCGCAGCTTTCAATCAGCTGGTGCCGCGCCAGGAATCCAGCCTGACACCGATATCCGGTGTTCCCGCCCAGAAAAACAGCCACGACAGTCTGGTCAAGCTGACCAGTTATGGCTTGCTGGTGCTGGTGATTTTCCTGGTGTTGTTGTGGTGGCAACAGGCCGATTTCGACTGGTTAAAGATTTCCGCACCGGAAACCGGTGGTACGGTGGAACTGGATATTCCCATTGCCGATGACAGCAGCGCGCAGAACGATACTGAAATCGGCGTGCTCGACGCTGCACCTGAGATGGAACCGGCCACGGAAGACGTCGTCGCCGAGGAGCAAGTTCGGCAAGCTGAACCTGAAGTCGCCGCCAGTGAGCCGGAAGTCGAGGCGAGCGTCGAACCACAAACACCCGCAACACGTGAAACCGTAGAAGTAACACCGGTTGCTGAAACGACCGGCGAGCAATTGCCGACCACACCACCGCTGGCCGGAGACGATGAATTAGTGATCAGTACGGATTCGGAATCCTGGGTGGAAATTCGCGATCCGAACGGTGCAAAGCTGCTGGTCAGGCTGATTTCCTCCGGGCGTGATTACCGCGTGGTGGGTGCGGCTCCGTTCCGGGTGTTCCTGGGTAATGCGCCTTCAGTGAGTCTGCAGGTGAATGGCGAAGCGGTCGACATCAGTGGTTTTATTCGCGGTAACAATACGGCCCGAGTTCTGATTAACGACCAGGCCGTCCCGACCTCACGCTGAACCGAAAACAAGATGACCGTGCCCTGGCGCGGTCCGGAAAATTTTTAAACACACAATGGCAACAAAAATTCAGTCAATTCGCGGCATGCATGATGTACTGCCCGAGCAAAGTGGGCAGTGGCAGTTTTTCGAAGACACCATGCGGCACACCGTCCAGAGTTATGGTTATCGCGAAATTCGCATGCCCATCGTCGAATCCACCGACCTGTTCAAACGTTCCATCGGTGAAGTCACTGACATTGTCGAAAAGGAAATGTATACCTTCGAAGACCGCAACGGCGACAGCCTGACATTGCGTCCGGAGGGCACCGCCAGTTGCGTACGTTCCGGTATCCAGCACGGCATACTGCACAATCAACAGCAGCGTCTTTGGTACATGGGCCCCATGTTCCGTCACGAACGACCTCAGAAAGGACGTTATCGCCAGTTTCACCAGATCGGTGTGGAAACCTTCGGTATGGACGGTCCCGATATCGATGCGGAACTCATTTTGATGACCGCGCGCATGTGGAAAAACCTGGGTATCGATGATGTCCAGCTACAGCTCAACACGCTGGGCAGCAATGCGGCACGTGCGGCCTATCGCGACGTTCTGGTGGACTACCTGAACCAGCATCGGGAACTGCTCGACGAAGACAGTGTCCGACGTCTGGATTCCAATCCGCTACGTATACTCGATTCCAAGAACCCGGATATGCAGGGGATGATCGAAGCTGCACCGAAACTAATGGATTACCTGGATGAGGAATCGGCACAGCATTTCGAACAGCTGCAGTCACTGCTGAGAGGTGCCGGCATCGATTTCGTCATCAACACGCGACTGGTGCGCGGTCTGGATTATTACTGCAAGACCGTGTTCGAGTGGGTGACCACCAGCCTGGGTGCACAGGGTACGGTATGTGCCGGCGGTCGTTACGACGGCCTGGTGGAACAGCTCGGCGGTCGTGCAACACCGGCGGCGGGTTTTGCCATGGGCGTGGAACGCCTGTTGTCGTTGCTCGAAGCACAGGGCTTCCGCCACGACGATAGCGTCGATGTGTATCTGGTATTGCAGGGGGATGCGGCGCAACAGCAGGGCCTGATGTTTGCCGAACAGTTACGTAACCAGTGGCCGGAGCTGACGCTGCAGGTCAACTGTGGGGGCGGCAGTATCAAAAGTCAGATGAAAAAAGCTGACAAAAGCGGTGCCAGCTATGCATTGATTCTTGCTGAGCAGGAAATCAATGATGGCACGGTTGCCATAAAGAATCTGCGTGAACAAAACGAACAACAGACGGTAGCGCAAGCGGATATCGTTGCGCTATTGAAACAAAGTTTATAAATCGGGGAGACTCCATGGATTTCGAAACAGAAGAACAGCAACTCGAAGCCATTAAAAAATGGTGGAAAGAAAACGGCAATATGGTCATTGCCGGTATTGTGCTGGGTTTGATTGTCATCTTCGGCTGGCGTTATTACGTTGATTACCAGATCAATAAACGACACACCGCCAGCGTGATGTATGAAGATCTGTTGTCGGCAGCCACCAGCGAAAGCGACCTGGATAAGCAGCAGATCATGGTGAACAAGATGCTGGGCGAGTACCAGAGTACACCTTATGCTGATCTGTCTGCATTGGTGCTGGCCAAGGAGCAGGCGCAAAAAGGTGAGACGGTGCAGGCTATCCAGCAGCTGGAATGGGTCATCAAGAATACCCAGCGTGCCGGCATTCAGCACATCGCCCGTGTCCGCATGATTCGACTGTTGTTCGCGGCCGGTGAGTACGAACAGGCATTGCAACTGGCCAGCATCGAGTACCCGGACAGCTTTGCCGGCATCTACGAAGAACTCAAGGGTGATCTGTACACACGCATGGGCGATGTTGAGAAGGCTCGCAATGCCTATGATGCCGCTTTGACGCGCACGACTGCCCAGGCCAATCCCTGGTTGAAGGCCAAGCGTGACGACCTGGGATATCCGGACAAGGCTGAACCTTCCGCATGATCAGAGTTCTGTTGCTATTTGTGTTGTTGCTGGGCCTGGTGGGCTGTGGCGGTGAAACCGATAATTCCGAACCACCGGCGGAACTGGTTGAGTTTCAGCCTTCGGTACATCTCGATGAAGTCTGGAGTCGTTCCATCGGTGACGGTGTCGAGCAGCAGTACCTGAAACTGTATCCGCTGATGCTGGATGAGCGGATGATCGTCGCCGACCGCAGTGGTGTGGTGACTGCACTTAACCTGGCGGATGGCGATTCGATCTGGGAAACCGATCTGGATGTGGTGCTGACCGGCGGTGTCGGTGGTGATGCGAACAACTACATCGTTACGACCCGCGATGGTGAAGTCATCAGTCTCAATGCACAGGGAGAGGTGAACTGGCGACAACAGGTATCGAGTGAAGTGCTGGTGCCTGCGGTGGTGGTTGCCGGTCGGGTGATCATTCGTGGCGTCGATGGCCAGATCAAGGCGCTGTCGGTCGATAAAGGCGAACAGCTCTGGGTGTATAAACGCGATGTGCCCGATCTGAGTCTACGCGGTAACAGTCGTCTGCTGGTGTACGAAGGCAGACTGTTTGCCGGACTGGATAGCGGACGCCTGGTGATACTTTCGGTGGATAGTGGCCAGGTGCTGTTCGATGTCGCAGTCGCCGTACCCAGTGGTCGTTCCGAACTTGAACGCATGGTCGATATCGATGGTGATGCGGTGATCGATCAGGCGGTGTTGTACATGGCCAGCTACCAGGGGCGTATTGTGGCGACCGATGTGAATCGAGGCCAGTTGTTGTGGGCACGCAATCTGTCCACCGCTTCCGGTGTCGAAGTGGCTCGCGGTGTATTGTTCAGTAGTGATGCCAATGATCACATCTGGGCGCTGGACCGCAATAACGGCGCTACGCTCTGGAAACAGGACAAGCTCAAGGCGCGAAAAATTACTCGCCCCACGGCTTTCGATGATTATCTGGTGGTCGGTGACTTCGAAGGTTATCTGCACGTCATGTCCCAGTATGACGGCCGCTTCGTTGCTCGTGTCAGGCTCGACGACGCCGGTATTCTGGTGCCGCCGTTCGTGCATGGTGATCGTCTGTATGCCCTGTCCCGGGACGGGGAACTGGCTGCTTACCGTCTGACCAGTCCCTGATCCGTATCGGGTCAATCATTCATTTCTCTGATTTTTCATAAGCTTATGGCGATTTGTTACAAATCGCCTATACTTATGTGCTGATGCGCAAGCTTGACTGTGCATTACAATAACTAGACCGGGCAGGGAATCGTTCAGGCGCAGGGGGCCTGAAACAGCATATAAAACGGAACATCACACCTCTCATTTCAATCACCAATTTGGACATATGGAAAAAATGAGCGCTAAAAAATTCAGTTTGCTTGAAGCTTTTATCTGGTTGATTGTGCTGCTGCTTATCATGTTGCTGGCCAGTCCGATCGCCATGGGTTTTCTATTTAAGGATACATATCATCAGATGCTCGACGAAGTGTCTGAAAGCACCCAGTTAAATGTCAGCATCATCAGTTTTGATCGTGGACTGTACAGTTCCGACGTGTTGCTGGAGGTCAGTGCGCCGGATATGCCGATGAATTTCCAGTTTCGCGAGGAGATCGTGCACGGACCGGTTTACCTGGGTCTGATCAACCAGGGCAAGATGCCCTTCGTGATGGGTGTGGTTAAAGGCGAAATGATCGTGCCACAGCAGTTCCAGGCGCAGGCGAATACCTTCTTTGGCGGGCGTCCGCCACTGCAGTACCAGCAAATCGTCGATTTTTCCAATGTTGCTCGCTACCAGGCTTATGTGCCAGCGATCAATGTCCAGTTACCTGATGAATCCGGGCCCATCCAGGTCAGTTCATCCGGGTTGTTGATGAATGGCGTATTCAACCTGAATGACAAAACCTCCAGCGGTGAACTCAATATGCCGTCATTTTCTATCAGTGGTCAGGGTGGACAGGCTAATGCGAGCGATCTGAAATTCAATTTCTCCATGAGCCCCGGCGATACCGGTTTGTTGATGGGCGATTCGAACATCAGCCTGAAACGACTGGAAATTCAGCCACCGGGCAAGGACCAGGTCGCGCTGCATGATTTCCGCATCAGCGGTCTGAATAGCGAAGTCGGGCGACTGGTGAATTCCAGTGTTCGTTTACAGGCCCGCGAGGTGTACGCATCCAACGATCGCTTCGGACCCATAACGTTTGTAATGACCATGAATGGACTGAATGCCGATGCATTGTTGAAAATTCAGGCGATGCAGAAAGACGTTGCGGCGAAACAGCAGCAGGGTATACCCCAGGAACAGATCAATGCGATGATCGCCGGTGAAATGATGGGACTGGTCCCCGACCTGATCAAACAGGCCGATATCAAGGTCAATCCGCTGAAAGTCGAAAGCGAGCTCGGAGTCATGGAAACCACGCTCAGTTTCTCGGTGGAGGGGCTGGACAGTAATGCGCCGGCGGATCCGTTCTTTCTGCTCGGTGCGCTCAACCTGGATGTCGACATGAATGTCGACGAAGCGTTGATGAAACAGATCATCGAATGGCAGATTCAGGCCGACGATGGACGTCTGGCGAGTAATGGTGAGCCACCGGCGGCAGATGCTGCAAAACCGATGAGCGATCGGGTTGCCGGAAATCTCAAACAGATGCAGTCCGGTAACTGGTTACGCCTGGAGGATGGGGTTTATCGCACCCAGCTCAGCATGCACCAGGGGCAACTGGTACTCAACGGTACCCAGGTCAATCCGATGCAGCTGATGCAACAGGGCGGCGCATCCGCGACACCCTGAGCGGTAAGATAACGCTATCCAGTGTCTCGATTTGAGGTAAAATATTCACGGGCCGGCATTCGCCGGCCCTGTTTGTTTTAGAAGAAAGCCCATGTTACCCGTAATTGCATTAGTCGGCCGGCCCAACGTCGGTAAATCAACCCTGTTCAATGTGCTGACCCGCACCCGGGATGCGCTGGTGGCTGATTTTCCCGGCCTCACCCGTGATCGCAAATACGGGCATGGCGTCTTCCAGAATCATACCTACATCGTGATTGATACCGGCGGGCTCAGCGGTGAATCCGAAGAGCTGGACGAGCGCATGGCGCAGCAGACTCTGCTGGCGATCGAGCAAGCCAACCTGGTGTTGTTCATGGTGGATGGACGTGACGGCCTGACCGCCGCCGACGAAAGCATCGCCAACCAGATACGGCGTTACGGTAAAACCGTGCACCTGGTCATCAACAAGATCGACGCGGCGGACAGCCAGCAGGCCAGGGCGGAGTTTTCCGCACTTGGCTTCGCCGAGCTACACACCATTTCCGCAGCCCACAAGAAAGGCACTCAGCGCCTGCTGGATCAGCTGTTCGCGCAATGGCAGGAATGGGAGCAGGAACAGGCCGACACGCAGGTCTCGACCGAAGATGCCGGCATCAAGGTGGCGCTGGTGGGTAAGCCCAATGTGGGTAAATCCACCCTGATCAATCGGCTGCTGGGTGAGGAGCGGGTTGTTGTGATGGATTTGCCCGGCACCACCCGCGACAGCATCTACATTCCGTTTCAACATGCGGACCGGCGCTACACGCTGATCGATACCGCCGGCGTGCGACGACGCAAAAAAGTAAAGGAAACCATCGAGAAATTCAGCGTGATCAAAACGCTGCAGGCCATCGACGAAGCCAATGTGGTATTAATGCTGGTCGATGCGCGGGAAAACATCTCCGATCAGGATCTGCACCTGCTCAGTTACATTCTGGATTCAGGCCGGGCGCTGGTGATTGCCATCAACAAGTGGGATGGCCTGGATGCTTACCAGAAAGAGCAGATCAAAACCGAACTGGAAAAACGCCTGGGTTTTGTTCAGTTTGCGGAAATTCATTTCATCTCCGCCCTGCATGGTTCGGGTGTCGGAAAACTTTACGATGCCATCGATACCGCCTATGCCTCGGCAACGCGTAAGCTGTCGACGCCGCAACTCACCGAAATTCTCAATCGGGCCACCACCGCTCACCAGTTACCGCTGGTACGCGGGCGCCGGATCAAGCTGCGTTATGCCCACCAGGGGGGGCAGAATCCACCGCTCATCGTGATTCACGGTAATCAGACCGAGCTGGTTCCCGCCGCCTACAAACGGTATCTCATGAATCTGTATATCCAGACACTGGATCTACGCGGCACCCCGATGCGCCTGGAATTCAAAACCAGTTCGAATCCTTATTCGGGCAAGAAGAACACGCTTTCCGAACGACAGGTCAATCGAAAAAAGCGCATGATTC
>CBDULQ010000110.1:0-11784 GCA_965368115.1 uncultured Gammaproteobacteria bacterium
GTCCCATGCGACCCCATATTTGATAATCTAGACGCAACCCTGTGCCCTTGCAGGGATATATTGCGGCGAATTTGGTCTAAACTTATTCGGTAACCGGCAAAACTTAACAAGTTGTTGATATACATGAAGATTTCTAAATTTATCGCACTGTTCCTGGGCGTATTGATCAGTGTTTCCAGCGTCCAGGCATCCATCAAATCGGCCCCTGCTCAGCTCGAGCCGTTATTACAGCACAGAAAAACCACGGCGGAAATCGTCGACCGCTTACGTAAAAACCACTATCAACGCACGTCCATTTTTCTTGACGATCACCTGTCATCCACGGTGCTGGATCGCTACATCAAGGAACTGGATGAAAATCGCAGCTACTTTCTGGCCAGCGATATCAAGGAATTCGACGGCTACCGCTTCAAGCTTGACGACGCTTTCAAGGCCGGCAACCTGAGTCCCGCATTCAAAATTTTCAACCGCTACCAGGAACGTATCCGCGATCGCCTGGATTACATGCTGGGAGAACTCGACAAGGGCGTCGAAAAGCTCGATTTCACCAAACAGGAAAAACTGCAGATCGATCGTAAAAGCGCACCCTGGGCGAAGACCAGCCAGGAACTCGACCAGCTCTGGCACAAACGCCTGAAAAACGATGTGCTCAGTCTGAAACTGGCGGGCAAGGAAATGAAAGACATCCAGACCCTGCTCAGCAAACGCTACGAAAACCAGGCCAAACGCATTAGCCAGACCAATAGCGAAGATGCCTACCGCATTTTCATGAATGCACTGACCCTGAGTTACGATCCGCACACCCAATATTTTTCACCGCGCGCCACCGAGAACTTCAACATTCGCATGAAGCTGTCGCTGGAAGGCATCGGCGCCATGCTGCAATCGGAAGATGAATACACTCGGGTCACCCGCGTTATTCCCGCCGGTCCTGCGGACAAGGCCGGGCAGCTGAAAGCCAATGACCGCATCATCGGTGTCGGCCAGGGCAAGGACGGTGAAATCGTCGATGTCGTGGGCTGGCGCCTGGACGACGTGGTCGACCTGATTCGCGGCCGCAAAGGTACCGTGGTACGTCTGTCGATTCTGCCCGGTAATGCCGCCGACACGTCGAAAAGCAAAGTCATCGCCATCACCCGCGATACCGTCAAACTGGAAGAACAGGCCGCCAGCAAGAAAGTCATCGAAGTCGACGACTACGGCAGCAAGTACAAACTCGGCGTAATCACCATTCCCAAGTTCTATATCGATTTCGAAGCCGCCAGCCAGGGCGACCCGAATTACCGCAGCACCACTCGCGATGTTAAGCGTCTGTTGCAGGAGCTGAAAAAAGAGAAGGTCGCCGGCATCGTCATCGACCTGCGCGACAATGGCGGCGGCTCGCTGCGCGAAGTCAACGAACTGATGGGCCTGTTTATCGAAAAAGGCCCGATCGTGCAGGTCAAGAGCACCAGTGGACGCGTCTATGTTCACCGTGACGATGATCCGGACGTGGTTTACACCGGTCCGCTTGCCGTGCTGGTCAATCGACTCAGCGCGTCCGCCTCGGAAATTTTTGCCGGCGCGATACAGGACTATCATCGCGGCATCGTGGTCGGCACACAGACCTATGGCAAAGGCACGGTACAGGCCATGGTGCCGTTACTGCACGGCCAGATCACCATGACTCAGCAGAAGTTTTATCGCATCTCCGGAAACAGCACCCAGAATCGCGGCGTGATTCCGGATATCAAACTGCCGTCACTGTACGACGTGAATGAAATCGGCGAAAGCTCGCTGGATGGCGCCCTGCCCTGGGATCGTATCCGCCCGGCCAACTATCACTCATTCGCCGACTTTTCTTCTGAAATTCCGCGTCTGGAAACGCTGCACAAGGAACGCGTCGCCAAAGACCCGGATTTCCGCTTCCTGGTGAAAACCAATCATCTGATCGAACAGCGTCGACAGATCAATTATGTATCGCTCAACGAGAAGGAACGCAAACAGGAACAGCAGGATCTGGAACAGCAACAACTGAAGCTGGAAAATGAACGTCGTCTGGCCAAGGGCATGAAGCCGATCAAGAGCCTGGATGAACTGGAAGACCGTGACGACGAAAACAGCGATGACAAACCCGACGGGCCGATGCCGTTACTGATGGAAACCGGCCATATACTGGTCGACATGATCGAAATGAGTCAGCCGCAGTTCGCGAAACAGTAAACGCTCGTCGGCGAAGCGAAACCTCAAAAAAAGTGCGCCATTGGCGCACTTTTTTTATGCCGATTATTTTTTTATCAGTGCAGAATATCGGAGTTACCGACCAGCCGATTAAATCGGTCCATCACTTCACGCACATGATCCGGGTAACCGACGATATCCATCTGCTGCATACCTTCCTGGAAAAACTGTCCCGCATCGACAGGAATGTTGTTCATCAACTGACTGAATACGCGCTCCATTTCCTCGGTGTCGTGACTGCGCGTAGCCACGATACCCCAGTTGAGATTCAGAATTCGCCAGGGCCGCATCGGATTGCCTGCTTCCAGGTCCTGTTTGACGGCATCACTCGCGGCGTTCACAACCCGCCCCATCGCCTCGCTGAGTTGCAACAGGGGTTCGGGGTCCCTGATTTCATTGGCATGACCGGCAAACGCATTGACCACGATATCCAGGCGATCGATATGCCCGCCGAGATCGGCGACCCAGAGCGCCAGCGGAATCGACAGTCGCTGCAGATCCAGCATTGCCTGTTGCAGACCTCGACTGGCGGCCAGTATCGACAGTTCGTCGAGTAATTCCAGGCCGTAATCACCCACTTTGCTAACGTCGGCACTATCCAGCTCGACCGGCGCCGCGGAGCGCTGATCCGCCTGCATGCGTTGCAGAATGTCCACACTCTGGCGCATGGCATCCAGCATCTGCTGGCCGACTTCATCCTGCACCTGCTGACCGGCACGCAGGCTCAGCGCCAGCTGTTCACTGGCCAGTTCGAATTGTTCCACAAACTGTTCAGGTTTAATCTGTAAAAAATTCATATACACTGCTGGCCTGTGATTCATTAATATTGACGTGCATGTCCGAACCTATTCATCAGGAAAACAATTATCGATTTCCCTGGCAATCCGGTAATCATTTCGAACTGCTGATTGACGGACCACAGTTTTTTCAGCGCATGCTGGAAGACATCCGGCATGCCCGGCACTACGTATTGCTGGAAATGTACCTGGTACAACCCGGGCACATCAGCCAGGCGTTTTTCGAAGCCTTCATCGATGCAGTGCAACGCAATGTGGCCGTTTATCTGTTACTGGACGCGTTTGGCTCGGCAACCCTGTCCGACAGACAGCGTAGACAATTATCGTCTCACGGTGTTCACCTGACATTATACAACCCAATTCGTTTTAAACGACATCGGCTGGCCCTGTTTCGCGATCATCGCAAAATCATGGTAGTCGATGGCCGGGTCGCCTACGTGGGCGGTGCCGGCCTGGTCGACGAATTCGACCTGCGCAAACGCCCGGAACGCAACTGGCGCGACAATATGATGCGCATCCAGGGCGCCAATGTTGAACAATGGCAGAGTCTGTTCGTCGATAACTGGCAGCGCTGGTCGACGCAACCGGTCGACACACTGCCGGCACCGATTCATGACAGTAATGACTGCGGCCGCGTTGCAATTACCCGTGGGCCCCAGTTGCTGGAAATCAAACGTTCCTTCCTCAATCATGTCCATCACGCCCAGCAACGTGTCTGGGTCTGCACCGCGTATTTCGTACCGTCGCGTAAATTGCGCCGTGCCCTGCGCCGTGCCGCACAACGCGGCGTAGACGTACGCATCCTGGTGCCTGGCGCCATCACCGATGTGCCTATGGCACGTTACCTGGGACAGAAATATTATGCCCGACTGCTGGACAGCGGCGTTAAAATTTTCGAGTACCAGCATCGCTTTTTACACAGCAAAATTGTACTCTGCGATAACTGGACATCCATGGGCTCGTGTAACATCGATCGCTGGAACATGCACTGGAACCTGGACGCCAATCAGGAAGTGCGTAGCGAAGCATTCACCCGGGATGCCATCGACATGTTCGAACAGGATTTCGCCGATAGCATCCAGATTATGCCGGAGATGTGGCAACGACGATCCCTGTTGAATCGGCTGCGCATTGCATTCTGGACAATGCTCGCCTATCTCGCGGAACGCCTGTTGATTCGGTTACGTTTCCTGAAAAACTGGAGACAGATGAGAGATTCAAAGAAAGGTAAATAATCATGCGCTTACTCCATACCATGTTACGTGTCGGTGATTTGCAGAAATCCATCGACTTCTACACCCAGGTCCTCAACATGAAACTGTTGCGCCAGAAAGATTATCCCGACGGCCGCTTCACCCTGGCTTTCATCGGCTATGGTGACGAAGCGGACAACACGGTCATCGAACTCACCCACAACTGGGATACCGAGCGCTACGATCTGGGTGAGGGTTACGGACACATCGCCATCGAAGTCGACGACGTGTATGCCGCTACCGATCTCATTCGCCAGCGCGGCGGCAAGATCATCCGCGATGCGGGGCCGATGAATGCGGGCACCACCATCATCGCTTTTGTCGAAGACCCGGACGGCTATGCCATCGAACTGATCGGCGCGAAACATTAATCCGCACATCGACTCATGATGGCGGGCATATCGGTGTACAATAGCGCTTTCGTTAAGTTCAGTCCGATACCCCGTCATCATGGAAATCACCTATATCGATAACAGTCAGGCGCTACACGACGCCTGTCAGCAATTCAAATCCTGTCACGCGCTCTGTGTCGACACCGAGTTTCACCGCGAGTCCACCTATTACCCGGAACTGGCGCTGGTGCAACTCTCTGACGGTGAACTCACTGTCTGTGTCGATCCGTTCACTATCGACGACTTTCAGCCCATGCTGGATCTGTTCACCGACCCGGCCATCGTCAAGGTCCTGCATGCCTCACAGCAGGACATGGAAATTTTCTTCCATCGCTTCAATGTGCTGCCGGCACCGGTATTCGACACACAGATTGCCGCCGGCCTGCTCGGTTACGGCGAGCAGGTGGGCTATGCGCCAATGATCAAACAGGTACTGGATGTGGATATCGACAAATCACAAACCCGGACCGACTGGATGCAACGACCGCTCAACCGGAAGCAGATCGAGTATGCCGCCAGCGATGTCTTTTACCTGGCGCAGGCTTATCGCATTATTCACCAGGAACTGGATGAACTGGGCCGGCTGGACTGGCTGCAGGATGATTTCGACGCCCTGTCCCGTGCCGAACAGTATCAACCCGACACCCGGGCGATGTGGAAAAAAGTCAAAGGCCATCAACAATTGCGCAGCAACCAGCTGGCGATTCTGCAGAACCTGGCGGCCTGGCGCGAGACCACGGCACAGCAGCGCGACAAACCGCGCCGCCGAGTGACGCCGGATGAAGCGCTGATCGACATCAGCAAACAGAAACCGAATTCGGTGGATAAAATCTACCAGCTGCGCTCATTGCAGAAATTCCGCCTTGCCGCGGATGATGCCAAAGCCCTGCTGAACGCCATGCAACAGGGCCAGCAGCGGCCCAAAGAAGACTGGCCCAGCCTGCCGAAAAAATATCGCCTGAGCATGGAGCAGGATGCCCTGGTCGATGCCATGCAGGCACTGATCAAGCTGATGGCCGCCGAACACCGTATCAACCCCGGACTCTATGCGTCGCGCAAACAACTCGAAGCACTGTTGTTCGACGACACGGATATCCCACTGCTGCAGGGCTGGCGCCGTGCCCACGGCGGTCAGCAGGTCTTGGATTTTCTCGCCAACCGGGTATCCTTGCGCGTCGAATCAGGACAGTTAATCGCAGAACACGCATGACCGAAATATCAGGCATTACCGACTTTATCGACCAGGCCGGCGCCCGCTGCCAGGTCTTCGACATGGGCCGCCGCATGCAGGCGCTGAGCCGCGAGCAGTTTCTCGCTTTCGAGCGCGACGGCGAGCCCTACCCTTATCCGCTACAGCAGCAGGCCTGGCTGGGCATCATGGTCTGGCAGGACAGCTCGCCCGACGACCTGGTGATCTGGTTCGTCAAATTTCCGCTCGATGCCCACGGCTGCCTGGCCGCGGCGATTCGCGACGATTTCGTATTCCGTCTGATCAACAAGGATGAGCCGGCGGAATCCGGTCAGGAAGACAGCAATCCCTACGGCTTCAAGCCGAAACAGGAACATATGGCCAGCTTCCATGCCCGTGCGGCGCGTATTCTCGGCCAGCCCCCGTCACGCTTCTACGAACATGCGCGGGATTATTTCTCCGGGGCCCCGGGCTTCGACCAGTGGGCCTTTGTCGGCTTTCAGGGCATTGCCGATGTGGTGGCGCGACTGGACGAGGATGACAATCGCCGGCGTCTGGCCGATGCCCTGCCGCAACTGCCGGCGCAACCGCTGGAAGCCGTCTGCCAGTGCCTGGAACACGAAATCATCGACAACACGCTGAGCGATGCCCTGGCCGCACGGCTACAACAGACGCTGAGCGCCGAAACCCCGGACGCCTATCGGGCCTCACTGCTGATACGTGCCGTATCAGGCGCCGAGAATCAGGACCGACTGGCCACACTGATCGAAGCGGTACTGAACAGTCCACTGGCCGAACACCCGGAAGTCATCGCATCGATTTCCGGTCGCTGCTGGCTCAGCCTGCAGCAGCCCCGGCTGATGAATCGCTTTCTGGAAGTGCTGGCGCGCTGCCCGGAAGGTCAGGCGTTTTTCAACCTGGTGATCGTCGACCTGATCAATATCCCCGGCATGCAGGCGCCGATCCACACCGCGATTCGCGATCCGGAACGCTCCGACACCCTGGCCCGGGCGATCGGCGAACTGTTCCAGCAATACACCCAGTAAATTAAATAAAGTGCCTTAGCTTCTACAGGTAAATAACTTATTTTAAAAGAAAAGACTTGCTCTCTTTTCGACAGTCTCTTATGATCGAAACATTCTCGTTTTGTTCTCACACCCAAGGGGAGTCGAACCATGAGCAACGTCAGCCTGTTGATACCGAAACGCCAGCACCCCACCTGGGTCCGTGACCTGGAACAGGCGGACGCCGAAGCCATCGCCCTGGTCGATGTCCCGCTACTCGGCAACATCACCGCCGGTAACCCCATCGAACGCGTCGAGCATCGCGAAACCGTGCAGGCCCCGGCCCACATGGTGCGCCGCAACACCTATGCCCTCAAGGTGCAGGGGCACTCGATGATCGACGACAATATCCAGGACGGCGACATCATCGTGGTCGAAAAACGGGAAACCGCCGCTAACGGTCAGTCGGTCGTGGCGCTGATCAATGGCGAACAGGTGACGCTGAAAAAATTCTATATCGAGGCCGATGGCATTCGTCTGCAACCGGCGAACCCGGACATGGAACCGATCATGCTGCGTAACGAAGAAGTACAGGTGCTGGGCATCGTCGCCGGTGTCATTCGCAACTTCGAATAAACCACGGCGACAGGAACACTCAAAGCCGCCATCATAGAAGGCTCCCATAAAAAAAGGGTTTGTCGATCGACAAACCCTTTTTTTAATTGATCCCGCGCCACGCGTTTTTACATGCGCAGAATTTTCATCACTTCGCTGATTTCTTCGTGAGCTTCTTCCAGCACCTTGACCACGAACTGTGGATCGGACTTGTCCTTGAACAGTTTACGGAAGGCCGGCACCTTGTCGATCGGCGGTAAACCGTCCAGTTGATGATTCTTCAGCAGGTAATAAATCTGTGCAATGATCACGACATCACACATGCACAACTCACTGCCCGCATCATGACTCCAGTCATGCCCGCATTCCACCACCCTCGCCAGTTGTGGTGCGAAGTCCCAGTTCCTGATCACCATACTACCGACTACACTGCGTAACTTGTCGATAATATGTTCGATTTCCGCGGTGTTCTCGATTTCCAGTCCGGTATCGTCGATATAGGTCAGGATTGGAATCACACCGATGTCATGCACCAGACCGGCGAGCAACAACTCATCGGCTTCCAGACCGGAACAGCGTTTGGCAATCGCATAGCTGATGGCCGCGACTTCCACACTGTGATCGTACAGATCATGCATGCGTGAACGCAACATCGGACTACGCGACTTGAACAGCAACTTCATCGACAGGCTGACCACCAGGTTACGCGTGGTCGCCAGTCCCAGTCGCACGATAGCATCGCGAATGGTTTTAACCGGTTCGATGCCGCGACTAATCGGACTGTTAGCCACCTGCATCAGTCGCGCCACCATGGCCGGGTCGGCTTCCACGATGCGTACTACATCCTGGATGCTGGCGTTCGGATTACTGGCGGCCGTTTTAATTTTAAGGGCGATTTCCGGCAGACTGGGCAGCTTCAGCTGGCCCTGGTTAAAGGCATGCATAATGGCATTGAAAATGTTGCCTTCAACTTCACCGACTTCAATGGTTTCCAGCTGTTCGCCGCTAATGATTTCCTGTTCCATCAGGGTACTGAACAACTGCCGGTCGAAGCGCACAACCTTACTACGTTGCATGGCGACAGCCTTCACACCATGTGAGCGTTCGGCGAACAATGCATGATGGGCGCGACTTTCACTGGTCCGCAATTTGACCGTATGCCGGTCTCGGTCAATCAGTTCCACCGCACCTTCCACCAGGTAAAGCAGCCAGCGGTGCTCATCGGCGTCCTGCAGAAAGTCGCCGGGTAGCAGCTCGATTATTTTTGCCTTGCGCGCCAGGTGAACGCGGTCATCCGGTTGCAGGTCACGGACGGGCACCAGATGTTTAAGCAACTCTTCATCGACCGGCAACGGCTGGAAATCGGTATCAGTAGTGGACATTCAGGCCCCGGAGAAAAAATTCATGATGATAAAAATAGCACATTAATATTTATTTCAGGGCGCTATGATCAATTCTGTGACGCTTCTCCGCGACCTGAAGCCCGGTATTGAATTGATGCACCATTTGCGAACAGGCGATGGACGGGATCAATTCACTAATGACTTGGGGGTGAATTCTGAACTATATTTATGTTCATATGATAAGAGGGCAAACTGAGGAAGAGAGAGTACTATGATTACAAAAATAAACCACTTCAAGTCATTCCTGTTCATCCTGTTAACCACACTATCCTTCAACGCCTACTCCGAAAATTCCCTGAACTTTGGAGATTATGTGGTTCATTTCAACGCTTTTAGAAGCGATAGCCTGACTCCGGAAGTCGCCAAGGCCTATCAGCTGACGCGCCGCAACAACCGCATGATCGTCAACATCACCGTGCAGAAACGGGCAGCCGACGGCACAACCACGCCCGCCAAGGCCAGGGTGACCGGATTCGCCAGTAATCTGACCGGCCAGGTGAAAACACTGAACTTCAAGGAAGTGTATGACGGAGATGCCATCTACTACCTGGCCGAGGATCAGGTCGCGCATGAAGAAATGCTGAAATTCGAGATCAAGGTGTCGCCAGAGGGCGCCGATGTCACCGGTAATGTTAAATTCAAGCAGCAATTCTTCACCGACTGACCACCCTGCAAAAGCCGGCTAGCTGCAGATAGCCGGCTTTTTTGCAAAATGATTATTATTTCAGCGATTTTACAGCGCCAGGCGCCTCCCCGGATTACCATCTACAGCCCATTTCCGCTACAATGCCACCCCCAATGAAACCAGCGAAACCACAGGCACAAGTTTTTATGATGAATCAGAATTCATTCGATCGTGACGAATTGCTGAAATGCGGTTACGGCGAACTGTTCGGCCCCGGAAATGCCCAGCTGCCGGTGCCCAATATGCTGATGCTCGATCGCATCACGCTGATCAGTAATGAAGGCGGCGCCTATGGCAAGGGCCAGATTCAGGCCGAGCTGGATATCAACCCGGATCTGTGGTTTTTCGAATGTCATTTCCCCGGCGACCCGGTCATGCCCGGCTGTCTGGGCCTGGATGCCATGTGGCAACTGGTCGGTTTTTACCTGGGCTGGATGGGTCATCAGGGTAAAGGTCGAGCCCTGGGTGTCGGCGAAGTTAAATTCACCGGTCAGGTACTGCCGACGGCGAAATGCGTCAGCTACCAGATCGACATCAAACGCGTGATTGCCCGTGGTCTTACCATGGGTATTGCCGACGGCACCGTATCCGTCGACGGCCGCGAAATCTACAGTGCCCAGGGCCTGCGGGTCGGGCTGTTTACAAAAACTGACGATTTTTAGGTAAGCATCTTTTATGAGACGAGTTGTAATCACCGGCCTGGGCATCGTGTCTTGCCTGGGTAATGACCAGAAAGCCGTTGCCGATTCCCTGCGCGAGGGTAAATCGGGTATTCGTTTTCAGGAGTCTTATAAAGAAGTCGGCATGCGCAGCCAGGTCGCCGGCAGCGTGGATATCGATCTGGACGCCTATATCGACCGTAAAGTGAAGCGCTTTATGGGCGACGCCTCCGCCTATGCGTATATCGCCATGCAGCAGGCCATCGAAGATGCCGGCCTGGCCGATAACCTGGTGTCGAATCCGCGCACCGGCCTGATCGTCGGCTCCGGCGGTGGTTCACCGTCCAACCAGATTATTGCCACCGATACGCTACGCGAAAAAGGCATTCGCCGGGTCGGTCCGTATATGGTGCCGCGCACCATGTCCAGCACCACCTCCGCCTGCCTGGCCACGCCGTTCAAGATCAAGGGCGTGAACTACTCCATCAGTTCCGCCTGTGCCACCAGTGCACACTGCATCGGTAACGGTATGGAACAGATACAGATGGGCAAACAGGACATCGTATTCGCCGGCGGTGGCGAGGAAGAACACTGGACCCTGAGCATGCTGTTCGACGGCATGGGCGCATTGTCCACCAAATACAACGAAACGCCTGAGAAAGCCTCGCGCACCTACGATGCGGATCGCGACGGTTTCGTCATCGCCGGCGGCGGCGGTATCGTGATACTGGAAGAACTGGAGCATGCCCGCCAACGGGGCGCGAAAATCTATGCTGAAGTGACCGGTTACGGCGCGACTTCCGACGGTTATGACATGGTGGCCCCATCCGGCGAAGGTGCGGTGCGCTGCATGCAGCAGGCGCTGGCCACGGCGCGCAATCCCATCGATTACATCAATACCCACGGCACCAGTACGCCGGTGGGCGACAGTGCCGAAATCGGTGCCATCCGTGAGGTGTTCGCCAGCCAGGTGCCGCCGATCAGTTCCAGCAAATCCCTCTGTGGACACTCCCTGGGCGCCGCCGGCGTGCAGGAAACCATTTACTGTCTGTTGATGATGGAACAGGGCTTTATCCAGGCCTCGGCGAATATCGAAAACATGGACCCGGAAGTGGCGGACATGCCGATTGTCACCGAGCGTCAGGACAACGTGACCCTGAACAGTGTGCTCACCAACAATTTCGGTTTCGGTGGTACCAACGCCTGCCTGGTGCTGGAAAAACTCGCCGACTAACCGAATCGATTCTCCTGGAAGCGCCGCTGGATATCCTCCACTTCATCGCGATGAATGATGAGGATTTCCACGCAGCGCCGATCCAGTTTATGACCCGCCATATCGCGTAACGCCTGGAACGCCCGGTCATTGTCCCAGGCTTTCTTGTAAGGCCGCTCACTGGTCAGTGCATCGAATACGTCGGCGACGCTGACGATACGCGCTTCGATGGGAATATCCTCCGCCCGCAATCCGCCGGGATAACCGCTGCCGTCGACGTTCTCATGATGATGCAGAGCGATATTGCGCAGCATATCCACGTAACCGACCCCGTCCAGACCATAATTTCTCAGC
>CBDULQ010000111.1:0-11715 GCA_965368115.1 uncultured Gammaproteobacteria bacterium
GCCTATGGTGTATGGCAGGAAAAAGAAAAGAACGGCGAAAAGCACATGGGTATAGTGCGTTCCACTTTCATTATCGATAAAAAAGGTAAACTGGTGGATGTGGAATACGGCGTCAGTGCCGACGGCCATGCCAAAGCCGTACTCGAAAAAATTAAAAGCATGGCCTGATTTACAATAGCGGTCGGTAAGGAAAACGATTGCGTCAGCGACCCGTTGAAACAAACAGGTGAAGCCCCATGATCAATCTTCGACTTGCCGGCGCGCTAATGTGCCTGAGTTTATCCGCCTCCGCCAGTACCGTCATCAACGATGGTCATATTCATTACAATGATGATGTCTGGGCCGACCTCGCCCCGGAACATGCCATCGGTCTGCTCGACGACAACAATATCAATCGCGCCATCGTATTCAGTACGCCGGAAGAAGGCACTCGCAAACTGTATCGTCTGGCGCCGGATCGCATCATCCCTTTCATCCGTCCTTACCGGGTATTTCGTGATCGTTTCAGCTGGTTTAACGATGCCGACATGCTGGACTATCTGAAAAAAGAAATCAGCACCGGTTTCTACAAGGGTTTCGGTGAATTTCATCTGTTCAAAAAGAACAAGGATACGCCGATCCTGCGTCAGATGATGCAACTGGTCGCTGACCATGATCTGGCGGTGAATGCACATGCCGACGCGGAAACCGTCGAATCACTGATCAGTATGCAACCCGATGTGGTGATGATCTGGGCGCATTGCGGCATGGATCACCCGGTCGACGATGTACGCCGCATGCTCGACCAGTATCCCAGCCTGCATTGCGATCTGTCATTTCGCGACAAACTCACCGATCCGCAAAGCGTGCTGACCCCGGCCTGGAAAACGCTACTGGAGGATTATCCGCAACGCTTCATGACCGGCATGGATACCTATATCCCGAGACGCTGGGCCCACCTGCCGGAAATCAAGGAGTATGCCGATACCTGGCTCGGCCAGCTCAGCCCGGAAACGGCGCGACTGATCGGCGGCGGCAATATCGATCGCCTGTTTCCGGTGAATGATTGAAGCACCTTGCATTTCGGTTCACAGGGAACAGTGGACCGCATGTTACCCCCGTCGGCGACACTCCCGCAAACCATCGCTATTTCATAAAATTTACATATTAAGTATATCGTAGCGAATAGGTTTGCAGAATCGCCCCCATATCGCACTATAATCCGTTCTTTTCGCGTCATAACAATATTCGATAGCTCAGGAAAAATAACGCCTGAACCCGCCCGTTAACCGACGTTCAAACCAACATTGCGATTTTTACCACTATTTTTCCGGCAATTATTTTCTTTCGGACCGCCATCGATTTGTTCTGCAGGGCATTCTGCGTTAGACTGGTCTGGCTTAATTCAATGTCAATAACCAATACACAGCGGTTATTCGATTGCAGAGCTCAGTTCTCTGTCAAGTAACGTGGTGGTCACACCCGTTATCAATGCCTCCGGGCGTTTCGTTGACAATCAGGTCAGTCAGCTGTCGTCCCAATCCGTTGGGTCGACTAACAATTTAAAATTTATGCAGTGATTCAATGGGGAATATAATGAACCAGGTTAATCATGATCAGCGTTTCGGCAGCAATCCGATTTCTGTCCGTGACACTAATCATTATACGGAAGAATACGTTAAGAGTTTTGTCGAGAAATGGGATGAACTGATCGACTGGGAACGCCGCTGGCAAAGCGAAGGCGAATTCTTTATCGAGCAATTACGTTCTTATGGCGTTGAACGCGTACTCGACGTGGCAACCGGTACCGGCTTTCACTCGGTACGCTTACTGAGCGCCGGCTTCGATGTCGTCAGTGCCGACGGTAGTCCGGAAATGCTCTCCCGAGCCTTCACCAATGCACGCAATCGCGGCTATATTTTACGTGCCGTGCAGGCGGACTGGCGTTGGCTGAACAAAACCATTCATGAACAATTCGATGCGGTAATCTGTCTCGGTAATTCGTTCACTCATTTATTTGACGAACATGACCGGCGCAAAGCGCTCGCCGAATACTACGCGACGCTCAATCACGACGGCATACTACTTCTCGATCAACGTAACTACGACTCAATCCTTGACGAAGGCTTCAGCAGTAAACATAAATTTTATTACTGTGGCGAAGACGTTGTTGCAGAACCGGAACATGTCGATGAAGGCCTCGCCCGATTCCGGTATATGTTCCCGGACAAATCGACTTACCACCTCAACATGTTCCCGCTACGCAAAAAATATACGCGACGCCTGATGCATGAAGTGGGATTCCAGCACATCGAAACCTATGGCGATTTCCAGGAAACCTTCAAGGCAAACGATCCTGACTTCCTGGTTCATGTCGCAGAAAAAGCTTACCTCGATCACGACGAAAGGGACTGAACAATATGACATCCGGTTATTCCTCGGCGGTAAATACCGCACGCGAATATTACAACAGCGATGACGCCGATAACTTCTACTCCCTGGTCTGGGGCGGAGAAGATATTCATATTGGTCTTTACGAAAAAGAGGACGACGCCATCCGCGATGCCAGTCACCGCACGGTGCGCCACATGGCCAACAAACTGGCACTGGACGGCAACAGCACGGTCCTTGATATCGGTTCCGGTTACGGCGGTGCAGCCCGTTATCTTGCAGAAGCCAACGGTTGCCGGGTGACTGCACTGAACCTGAGCGAAAAGGAAAACGAACGCGCCCGACAACTCAACGCGGAACGTAAACTCGATACCAGGATCGATGTCGTCGACGGCAGTTTCGAAAAGATTCCCTGTGCCGACGCCCAGTTCGATGCCATATGGTCACAGGACGCCATTCTGCACAGCGGTCAGCGCGAACAGGTCATTGCCGAAGTCGCCCGCGTCCTCAAACCTGGCGGCATCTTCATCTTCACCGATCCGATGCAATCTGACGGTTGCCCGGCAGATGTATTGCAACCTATTCTCAACCGCATCCATCTTTCGTCACTGGGCTCACCGGAGTTTTATCGCCGCTGCTGCGCCGAAAACGGTTTACAGGAAGTGGAATTCGAAGAGATGACCCAGCAACTGGTCAATCACTATTCACGCGTGCTGGAAGAAACCGAAAAACACGAACAGGCATTGAGTGATCGCATCAGCCCGGAGTACGTGCAACGCATGAAACAGGGCCTGGGCCACTGGATTTCAGGCGGCAACAACGGATACCTTGCCTGGGGCATTTTCGTCTTCAAGAAGCCGTAATTAACACCTGGCTACAATTTGAAAAGCCAGGGCTGGCCGACACCGATCGGAACCTCATCCGTTTGGCATCGACCACCCTGGCTTTTGTTGTTTTGATTCCCTGGCCCAGTCACGTACAACACTCGCCAGACCCAGATTCAGAATCTTAAGCCACCTTCCTTCCCTGAACTTCGTTCGCCTTCATTCAGATTGACACTGCATTACCAATACGACCATTAACCCGTTGTACACTGCGGCTGCCACTTGCTGTTTCAACTACGGCAGACAGGGTTTCACCGCTATCCGGATTCAATACATCGTCAAGATGATAGTATTCGGCACGTGCACGGTAACGATCCAGGTCGACGACCATATACCCGTTAAACTGCAGATCCACATAACGTGTATGCGGGTTGTTGTACAAGGCAAACTGCTCCAGGCTATGTATCAGTTCAGGGTTCGGGTCGACAAAAAACGGCGACGAAATGGCCGGCCCGACAAACTCAACGGCGATCGATCCCGCGCCGGTTGTAGCATCGTATGCTGACGGGTCGTATGGATTCACGGCTATGTCGTGCGCCCATGAAGAATGAAAGTCACCGGTCAGAATCACCGTGTTCTCGATATCCTGTGAACTGATCATATTCAGCAGACGTGTACGCGCTGCCGCATAGCCATCCCATTGATCCGTGTTCAGTGGAATACGCACACCGGGCGGCAAACCTTCCGCGCTTACTGCCAGCTGCCCCATCATCACCTGCTGCCCCAGCACATTCCATTTCACCTTGCGCTCAGCGGCCTGCGCCAGTTGCAAATACAGCCAGCTCTCCTGTTCAGCACCCAGCAGTTGACGGTCTGCACGATTCATCTCGCCCAGGTATTGCATCAACTCCTGGGGAGACACCAGCAATTCAGACGTTACACCATCGATCAGCATGGGTAGCTGTTGCTCGCGCCCGAACAGGCGCGTATCCAGCATATCCAGTTGAACCAGGTCACCGAAACGAAACCGCCGGAAAATCCGACCTGCTGTTTCACGTCGTCCCCAGGGATTGCGTACCGGCAACCATTCGAACCAGGCCTGCATGGCAGCGGCCTTACGGATCTGCCAGTCACCTTCCCCGGATTGGTGATTTTCCGCACCGTCGCGATATGCATCATTTGCCGATTCATGATCATCCCAGACGACAATCCATGGATGCAGACGATGCGCTTCCTGTAAATGATGATCACGACGATACTGAGCATAACGCGTACGGTAATCAGCCAGCGTTACGGTTTCCGCATTCGGCTCCGGAATTCGGTCGATAGCCGATCCGTCACCATAGGTTTCATTACCATATTCGTAGATGTAATCACCCAGGTGTAAAACGGCATCCAGATTATATTGCCGGGCCAGCAGTCCGTAAGCGCCGAAAAAACCGGCCGGTAGATTTGAGCAGGACGCAACGGCCAGACGCACCTGGTCAGTTTCGCGTGGCAGGGTGCGCGTTCGGCCCACCGGTGACGCTTCACCCAATGCAAAGAACTGATAATAATAGGTGTGACCTGGTTTAAGGCCATAAGCATCAATTTTTACAGTGAAGTCACGCGAGCTGCTGGCGAAGGCCTGATACTTTGACACCACGTGTCGCATTGACGGGTCGAGCGCAACCACACATTTAACACGGATGTGCTGCCTGCTGGATCTCGGTGTAACACGTGTCCAGAGAATTACTCGATGCTGAAGCGGGTCACCGCTGGCCACACCATGTCGAAACGCATCCCCGGCCTGAAGATCGCCCGGCCCGGGTCGCCAACGAGCATGAGCCTGCACCTGACCTGAAGCCAGAGACGCTGCGGATGATACAGCCAGTAAGGAAAGAAATCGACGTCTGGAAAATTGCATTGTGCCATACCTGGGTTGATAACTGTTCAGCCCAGCATGCAACAGTTTCATGACAGAATCGTGTGCCTGTCATGAATGAACGTTTAAAAATATCGACCGCTGTAAATATCGAGAAATTCAGGTTGACTCAAGAGTCTGCCTGAGTTTACGAGCCAACTCTTCAACCAGAAACGGTTTTTGTAAAAAGTTGACGCCTTCATCGAGCACACCATGGTGCGCAATGACGTTTGCAGTATAGCCGGAAGTGAAAAGAATCCTGATTTCTGGCCGAACCTTCAGCGCATGACTCGCAAGTTCCTGGCCATTCATATTCGGCATAATGACATCGGTCATTAGTAAATCGATATCGTTTGCGTGTTTGTCGAGTAATTGAATAGCCTGGTCCGGCGAACCTGCAACCAGTGTCTGATAACCCAGCTCTTCCAGCATGGCCTGTATCAGCTGTAACAGTGTCGCCTCATCTTCTACCAGTAATATTGTTTCATGCCCCTGTTCTACACTCGGCAACGGCTTCGGAGCGACATGCTGTTCCACCCCATCTTTATGGCGGGGAAAATATATTTTGAAACAGGCACCCTGACCTGGCTCGCTGTAAACGTTTATGAACCCATGATTCTGTTTAACGATACCATACACCATGGCAAGACCAAGACCGGTACCTTTTCCAAGCTCCTTGGTTGTAAAAAACGGTTCAAATATTTTTTCCAGCGTTTCGCGCTCTATACCACAGCCGTTATCGGTTATAGCGAGCATGACGAACTCTCCAGGGATAAAACCCGCATGTCGCTGACAATAGTCGTCATCAAATATCACCTGATCAGTTTCGATGACCAGTTTGCCGACATCGTCGATCGCATCTCTCGCATTAACACACATATTCGCCATGATCTGATCGATCTGTGACGGATCCATATGGACCGACCATAAATCCTGTCGTGGCAACCAGACCAGCTCGATGTTTTCGCCAATCAAACGTCCCAGCATATTAATCATGCCGCCCACGGTTTCATTGAGATCGAGTTTCTTAGGCGCGATGGTTTGCCTGCGCGCAAAACCCAGTAACTGACGCGTCAATTCGGCAGCCCGATTTGCAGAGGTTCGAATTTCGGTAAATTCCCTGAAGAAAGGCTCACCCTGCTGAATCTTGTTCAAGGCGAGTTCGGAATAACCCAGAATGACGTTCAACATATTATTGAAATCGTGTGCCACACCACCAGCCAGCCGACCGATGGATTCCATTTTCTGGGCCTGGGACAATTGTGCTTTCAGTGAGGCATTTTTTTGCTCGGTCAGTTTGCGCTGGGTAATGTCGAGGGACAGAATGAACACACCTTCCGGCACCGGGTCGATTCGCAGTTCAAACCAGCCGGTCTGACCGTCCGGGTAGGTGAACTCGTTTTCCATCTGTAGCGACTGGCTGGTTTTGATGACATCCTGAATTTTCGAATACACCAGGGTATCTTCGATTCCGGGATAGCATTCGGACATAGTACGTCCGATCAGTTGCTCGCGAGGATAATGAGCATGTTCAAGTGCCGCATCATTGAGATAGAGATATCTCATGTCGCAGTCGATGATCTGACATCCTTCGATCAGATTATCAAGGAACGAATAATTCGCATTTCTAGATTCCTTTCTGGAACCTGACTCATTCATAAACGAAGGCCCGTTTTCTGGCTAGCTTCCCCTAAATTTCTGAATTCGGCAACAGACACAAATAACCTACGCCCTGATCAGCACTCATTTGTACCTATTATATAGTCATCAATCTGACGTCAATCAAACCGAGTTCTACGCAGATTCGTTCGAGATTCGTGTTTAACGAAAAATTTCAGTATATTGATGTCTTCGCTTAACTGCACGCAAGTGCCGTTGACAAATATCAATCAAAGCACCCTTCTTTCTATGGCTGAATTCAAAGATCATTTTTCCACCGGCTCGACACACTATCGCCAGTTTCGCCCTGGCTATCCGGATGAGCTGTTCAGTTATCTGGCGCAATGCTCTACGGGCAATCAGCTGGCCTGGGATTGCGCTACCGGTTCCGGTCAGGCCGCCGTGGCACTGGCTCGACATTACGACAAGGTCATTGCCAGTGACGCCAGCAAGGAACAGATTGCCAATGCAACGACCGGCGCTAACGTAGAGTATCGCGTAATGCCCGCTGAACAAACGGATCTAGCCGATGCCAGCGTTGATCTGATCACGGTGGCCCAGGCCCTGCACTGGTTCGACCATGATGCATTTTTTAACGAAGTCAGCAGAGTGATTAAACCCGGCGGCATTCTGGCCATCTGGTCTTACCAGCTGTTGAACGTGCAACAGGACATCGACAATATTATCAATCAATTATATTTCGATACATTAAAAAACTACTGGCCGCCGGAACGGTTGCAGGTCGAATCAGGCTATGCCGATATAACCTTTCCCTGGCCACGTCAAAGCACCCCTGAATTCAATATGCGGGCCGACTGGACACTGCAACAGATGATCGGTTACCTGGGCACCTGGTCGGCAACACGCGCATACCGGCAAGACCGTCAGCACGATCCATTGATAGAACTATATGATCGACTGTTACCGCTATGGGGCGATGCTCGGCAAACAAAATCAGTACGCTGGCCGTTGCAGCTGCATCTATTTCAACCCCGGTAAATTCAGCTTAAATAAATTAATGACATTACCGTCATTTTATTGCAACATCCCTACCACTTATCGTGCAAACCCTTGGTTCTTACAAACAAAGGGTTTTTTGCGTTAAAGTTAAGCGTTTTTTATAAAACGACCACACAACACACATAGCAATAAAAAAAGCTGTTCCATACAACAATGCTGTAAAAGCAGGGGGTAAAAATGAGCACACCTGAAAATATGGCGGCCTACTGGAAAGAGAATCTGCGGCTTCTCGCCATCTGTCTCACCATCTGGTTCGTCGTCTCCTACCTGTTCGGGATTCTCCTGGTCGACGTATTAAATCAGATTCATCTCGGTGGTTATCCGCTGGGGTTCTGGTTTGCGCAACAGGGGTCTATTTATGTGTTTCTGGCACTGATTTTCTTCTATGCCAAACAGATGAATAAACTCGATCGTAAATACGACGTTCACGAAGACGACGAATAAGGGGTGGATTGATGGAATTACAGACATTAACTTATATCGTTGTCGGCCTGACCTTTGCCATTTATATCGGTATTGCCATCTGGGCACGTGCCGCAAGCACCGGCGAGTTTTACGTCGCAGGTAAAGGTATTCACCCGGTCGCCAACGGCATGGCTACCGCCGCGGACTGGATGTCTGCCGCTTCCTTCATTTCCATGGCCGGTCTGATCGCGTTCAAAGGCTATGACGCATCGGTTTACCTGATGGGCTGGACCGGCGGTTATGTACTGCTGGCTCTGCTGCTTGCACCTTATCTGCGTAAATACGGCAAATTCACTGTTCCGGAATTCATCGGTGAGCGTTACTACTCGAAGACCGCCCGAATCGTGGCAGTCATCTGTCTGATCGTTGCGTCCATCACCTATGTAATCGGTCAGATGAAAGGTGTCGGCGTCGCCTTCGGTCGCTTCCTTGAAGTGGACTTCCACACCGGCGTTGGTGTCGGCATGGCAATCGTATTCGTCTACGCGGTACTGGGCGGCATGAAAGGTATCACCTACACCCAGATCGCTCAGTACGTGGTACTGATTTTCGCCTATACCGTGCCTGCCGTGTTCATCTCACTGCAACTGACCGGCCACCCGCTGCCACAGCTGGGCCTGGGTAGCACCATGGAAGGCGGCGGCCAGATGCTGGCCACGCTGGACAAGGTACTGGTGGACCTCGGCTTCGCGCAGTACACGGTGCAGAAAGGGACGACGCTCAATATGGTGTTGCTAACCCTCTCGCTGATGATCGGTACGGCGGGTCTGCCTCACGTTATCATCCGTTTCTTCACCGTACCCAAGGTGAAAGACGCACGGAGTTCCGCTGGCTGGGCACTGGTATTCATTGCCATTCTGTACACCACAGCACCGGCAGTAGGTGCCATGTCCATCTACAACCTGATCAAGACTGTGCAGACATCAGAAATCGGTTCCGCCGACGGCAACCTGGTTTATGAAGATCGCCCGCAATGGTTCCGCAACTGGGAGAAAACCGGCCTGCTGAAATTCGAAGACAAGAACGGCGACGGTCGCGTCCAGTACTATAACGACAGTAACCCGGAATTTGCCGCCAAGGCCAAGGCTGATTACGGCTGGAACGGCAATGAAATGGTGAAAGTCGACCGCGACATCATGGTACTGGCCAACCCGGAAATCGCCAAACTGCCGAACTGGGTCATCGCCCTGGTCGCAGCCGGCGGTATTGCGGCAGCCCTGTCCACTGCGGCCGGCCTGTTGCTGGCAATTTCTTCAGCAATCTCCCATGACCTGCTAAAAGGCGTGTTCATGCCGGATATTTCGGAGAAAAACGAGCTGATGGCAGGACGTATCGCCATGGCAGGTGCCATCCTGGTGGCCGGCTACCTCGGCATGAACCCACCCGGCTTCGCGGCTCAGGTGGTGGCGCTGGCCTTCGGCCTGGCTGCGTCATCCATCTTCCCGGCCTTGATGATGGGTATTTTCAACAAACGCGTAAACAACACCGGTGCTATCTGGGGCATGTTGTCAGGCCTGGGGGTCACCCTGGTCTACATCTTCATGTTCAAGGGCTGGTTCTTCGTTCCGGGTACCAACACCTTCCCGAATACACCGGATAACTGGTTGCTGGGTATTTCTCCGGAAGCCTTTGGTGCCGTCGGCGCGCTGATCAACTTCATCGTCGCCACCCTGGTCTCCAAAGTCACCACTGAACCACCTGCGGATATTCAGGATATGGTCGAACATATCCGTATCCCCAAAGGTGCCAGTGGCGCGGTTGACCACTAAACAGTCAACTTCGGCTGAAACCACAAGGAGCCCTGTTTTTACAGGGCTCTTTTTGTTTAAGCTCAACGCTATGAGCTGCACACTCGGGCCGTTCATGTATAGTTAACAGAATCACTTCAGCCGGGCTCCGCTATGGATATAGAACTGATCGAAATTCGCGATTTTCTTGCTGCTAATCACCCCTTCGACCTGCTGCCCGACAACGAACTCGATAGTCTTCCGCGTTTTCTGGAACTGGCTTATGTACGCCGTGATAAACCCCTGTTCAGTACTGGCGAAAAAAGCGAGTATCTGTATATCGTGCGCACCGGCGCCGTCGAAGTAAAAGACACCCAGGGTGAAGTACTGTCACGACGCGGCGAAGGCGACTCGGTTGGCGCCCGCGCACTGGTCCGCGGGCATACCCTGTATAACGTCAGCACCATCGAAGACACCCTGCTCTATAAACTGCCGAAATATAAATTCCGACAGCTGTGTGATCAGTATGAACGCTTCGCCTATTACTATCATGTGGATGGTTCCACGCGCCTGCACGATGCGGTAAAGCTGCCGGAGGCCAGCGAAGGCGCGCACAGTCTCAACCTGATGACAACGGCAATCAGTGAACTGATGACGCAAAACTTTGTGCGCCTCGGCACCGAAGCGACGGTTGGCGAAGCTGCGCGCAAGATGACCGACCAGGGTGCTTCGGCAGTATTCATCTGCGACGGGCAACGCCTGCTCGGCATTGTCACCGAACATGATATGTGCAGCCGCTGCCTGGCCAGCGACCTGCCCAGTTCAACGCCACTGACCGAGATCATGACACACGATCCACATCCTATACCCAGTGATAATTATGCCTTCCAGGCGATGATGCTGATGTCACGCTGCAACATTAGACACCTGCCGGTCATGGATAATCAGCAACAACTGGTGGGCATCGTCAGCGCCGGCGAACTGGTACAGCGCCAGTCTACTTCACCGGTCTACCTGGTCAGCGATATTTACCGCCAGACCAGTGTCGAACATCTGGCGGACGTCGCCCGTGCGATACCTCAGGCTTTGCTCAATCTGGTCAATGCAGATGCCACGGCGCACAGTATCGGACATATGATTTCGTCTATTGGGGATGCCATTACCATCCAGCTGATTCATTTCGCCGAACAGAAACTGGGGCCGGCACCAGTGTCTTTTGCCTGGATGAGTTTCGGCTCGCTGGCACGCATGGAACAGAGTGCACGCTCGGATCAGGACAACGGTCTTCTTCTCGCCGAGGACTATGACGAAGCCACACACGGCGAATACTTTGTACAACTGGCACAATTCGTCAGCGATGGCCTCAATGCCTGCGGCTATGAATACTGTCCCGGTGACATCATGGCTACCAACCCGAAATGGCGACAGCCTCTTGGCCAGTGGAAAAAATATTTTTCCAACTGGATTCAGAAACCTGAACGCAAGGCACTGATGCACGCCAGTATCTTTTTCGACATGCGTGCCGTGCACGGCGATAACGAGCTGTTCAACGAACTGCATCAACATGTACTCAAACAGTGCGCGGGTAACAGCATTTTCCTGGCTCATCTCACCGGCAACGCCCTGCACCTGTAACCACCACTGGGTTGCTTTCGCCGCTTTGGACTAGTTCACGATGGTCAGCACGATAGCACACTGGACCTGCAACACAATTGGGACGTGCCGAGTATCGACCTGGCGCGCACCT